>CAZLBB010000095.1:0-22647 GCA_964557415.1 uncultured Rhodospirillaceae bacterium | reverse complement strand
ATCCCGGCGATCAAGGGCATCGGCGACAGCCTGATCTACCTGGTCGACCGCTACGGGCCGCGCGGCACGATCTACGATGTCGACTTCGTGCCGATCGCGGGCGCCGAGCGCGATCCGAGAGGCGTGGGCCTGACGACGATCGACCACCTCACCCACAACGTGCATCGCGGCCGCATGGCGGAATGGGCCGAGTTCTACGAGCGCCTGTTCAATTTCCGCGAGATCCGCTACTTCGACATCGAGGGCAGGCTGACCGGCCTCAAGTCCAAGGCGATGACCAGCCCCTGCGGCAAGATCCGCATCCCGATCAACGAGTCGTCCGACGACAAGTCGCAGATCCAGGAGTACCTGAGCGCCTATCACGGCGAGGGCATCCAGCACATCGCGCTCGGCACCGACGACGTGTTCGCGACCGTCGAGGCGCTGCGCCGCGGCGGGGTCGCCTTCCAGGACGTGCCGGACACCTACTACGAGGCGGTCGACCAGCGCCTGCCCGGGCACGGCGAGGACCTCGAGCGCCTGAAGCGCAACCGCATCCTGGTCGACGGCGCGCCGACCAAGGGAGCCGGCCTGCTGCTGCAGATCTTCACCGCGACCGTGATCGGCCCGATCTTCTTCGAGGTGATCCAGCGCAAGGGCAACGAAGGCTTCGGCGAGGGCAACTTCAAGGCGCTGTTCGAATCGATCGAGCTCGACCAGATCAGGCGGGGCGTGCTGAAGACGGGGTGAGGCAGGTGGATTGCCGCGCCATTCATCCTTCGACAAGCTCAGGATGAGGTAACGGCGGTGAATTCCGAAATGCGAGAGTCCTCGCCCTGTGCTTGTCGAAGGGCGACAGGCTCAGGACGAGGGGGATTGTGGAGTTAGGCAATGACCAGGCGATGGATTTCCTTCCCGCGCGTCGAGGGCACGGCGTCGCGCCAGGCGCATACCGACCTGCCGGACGGGACCTACGAGCGCGAGATGTCGAAGGAGGGCTTCTTCGGCCCCTCGGCGCAGTTCCACCACGCGCATCCGCCGACCGGATGGAGCGACTGGGAGGGGCCGCTCAAGCCGCGCGCCTTCGACCTGACAAAGCTGAACTCGGTCGCCAACTCGCCGTGGGACGCGGTCGACGTGCTGCACAATGCGCATTGCCGCATCCGCCTGTGGCGCGCCGACGGCGACATGCGCGACCTCGCGCGCAACGGCGACGGCGACGAGCTGATCTTCGTGCACGAAGGCAGCGGGCATCTGTTCTGCGATTTCGGCCATCTCGAATTCCGCGACGGCGACTATGTCATGCTGCCGCGCGGCACGCAGTGGCGCATCGAGGCGACCCAGCCGGTGACGGCGCTGCTGGTCGAGGCGACCAACGATTCCTACCGCCTGCCGGAGAAGGGCCTGGTCGGCAATCACGCGATCTTCGACCCGGCGATGCTCGATACGCCGCGCATCGACGATGCGTTCAAGGAGCAGCAGTCGGGCGCAAAAGGCGGGCGCGAGTGGAGGGTGCGCATCAAGCGGCGCAATGCGATCTCGACCGTGACCTATCCCTACAACCCGCTCGACGTCGTCGGCTGGCACGGCGACCTGGCGCCGGTGCGCATCAACTGGCGCGACATCCGCCCGATCATGAGCCACCGCTACCACCTGCCGCCCTCGGCGCACACGACCTTCGTCGGCGGCCGCTTCGTCGTCTGCACCTTCTGCCCGCGCCCGATCGAATCCGATCCCGGCGCGCTCAAGGTGCCGTTCTTCCACAACAACGACGACTACGACGAGATGATCTTCTATCACCGCGGCAGCTTCTTCAGCCGCGACAACATCCATCCCGGCATGGTGACCTTGCATCCCTGCGGCTTCCCGCACGGGCCGCATCCCAAGGCCTTCGCCGTCGGCGCCAAGGCGGCGCGCAAGGAAACCGACGAGGTCGCGGTCATGGTCGACACGCGCGACGCGCTCGAGGTCGGGCCCCTGCCCGAGGGCGTGGAGTGGCCGGGCTACGTGAAGTCGTGGCAGGCCCAGCCGAAGGCCGCCGAATGAAGCTCGCCACGCTGAAGAAGAAGGACTCCCGCGACGGCGCGCTCGTCGTCGTCAGCCGCGACCTCGCGCGCTGCGCGCCGGTGCCGCGCGTCGCCCGGACGCTGCAGCAGGCGCTCGACAACTGGTCCGACATCGCCGGCGAGCTGCGCTCGATCTACCGCCTCTTGAACCAGGGCGAGATCAGGAACGCCAGGCGCTTCGACCCGAGGAAGGCGATGAGCCCCCTGCCGCGCGCCTATCAATGGGCCGACGGCAGCGCCTATGTCGTGCATGTCGAGCTGGTGCGCAAGGCGCGCGGCGCGGAGATGCCGCAGAGCTTCTGGACCGACCCGCTGATGTACCAGGGCGGATCGGACGGGTTCATCGGCCCGACCGATCCGGTACCGTGCCAGAGCGAGGACTGGGGCATCGACTTCGAGGCCGAGGTCGCCGCGATCACCGACGACGTGCCGATGGGCATCACGCCGGACCGGGCGCGGCACCACATCAAGCTGCTCATGCTGGTCAACGACGTGAGCCTCAGGAACCTGATCCCGGGCGAGCTGGGCAAGGGCTTCGGCTTCTTCCAGTCCAAGCCGGCCTCGTCCTTCTCGCCCGTCGCGGTCGAGCCGGCGGAGCTGGGCGCCGCCTGGGACGGCGGCAGGCTGCATCTGCCGCTGGTCAGCACGCTCAACGGCAGGGAATTCGGCCGGCCCAATGCCGGGCTCGACATGACCTTCGATTTCCCCCGGTTGATCGCGCACGCCGCCAGGACGCGCGCGCTCGCAGCCGGCACGATCGTGGGCTCCGGCACGGTGGCGAACCGCGACCGCTCGGTCGGCTCGTCCTGCATCGCCGAGCGGCGCATGATCGAGACGATCGAGCAGGGCAAGCCATCGACGCCGTTCATGCGCTTCGGCGACCGCATCCGGATCGAGATGCTCGACGCGCGCGGCCAGTCGATCTTCGGCGCCATCGACCAGCAGATCTTGTCCTACACGCCGGCGAATTGATGCATCCGCCCATTTGACGGAACGGTGGGCCGCACCTAAAACCGCGGACCATGGCTTCGACCGCTATCCCCGGCGACCGCGGCTTCGATCATCTGGTGCTGTGCGTGCGCGATCTCGACGCCGCGCGCGCCTTCTATGCGCGCCTCGGCTTCACCTGCACGCCGCGCGCCGTGCATCCCTGGGGCACCGCCAATTCGCTGGTGCAGTTCCAGGGCAATTTCCTCGAGATCCTGACGGTGGCCGAGCCGGCGAAGATCGCGCCGCCGGCCTCCGGCGAGTTCAGCTTCGGCTGGTTCAATGCCGGTTTCCTGAAGAAGCGCGAGGGCATGTCGCAGCTCGTGTTCCAGAGCCGCGACGCGCGCGCCGACCAGGCGCAGTTCAAGGCGTCCGGCCTCGACACCTACGCGCCGTTCGACTTCGAACGCCAGGCGAAGCTGCCCGACGGCAGCGTGGCGCGCGTTGCCTTCTCGCTCGCCTTCGTCACCCACAAGGCGATGCCGGAGGCCGCGTTCTTCTGCTGCCAGCAGCACGCGCCGCAGTATTTCTGGAAACCCGAATACCAGTGCCACGCCAACGGCGCGCGCGTGGTGAGCGAAGTCGTGATGCGCGCGCCCGATCCCGCCGCGCTCGCCGGCTTCTTCGTCCGCCTGCAGGGCGAGGACGCGGTAAGCGCAGCGCGCGGCCGGCTGACGGTGCGCACGGCGCTGGGTACGCTCCTCGTGCTCGGCGCCGACGCGCTGGCCGAGCGCCTGCCCGAGACGAGCCTGCCCGGCCCGTCCGACAGCCCGGTCTTCGTCGCCTATCGCGTCGCCGTGGCCGACGCCGCGGCGGCGGAGAAGCTGCTGCGCGGCAACGGCGTGGCGTACCGCCGGCATCGCGGCGCGCTGATCATCGACCCCGTCGACGCGTCAGGCGTCGCCATCGAGCTTGCCGAAGCGTCCTGACGCGCGCGGGCAATCGGAGACCAGACATGCTGCTGCACGGCTACTTCCGCTCCTCCGCCGCCTACCGCGTGCGCATCGCGCTGAACCTGAAGGGGCTCGACTACGACCAGCGCTCGCTGCATCTTCGCCGCGGCGACCAGTTCTCCGAGGCCTATCGCAACCTGAACCCGGCGCAGCTCGTGCCGGCGCTGGAGGACGGCACCAGCGTGCTGACGCAGTCGCTGGCGATCATCGAGTACCTGGACGAGACGCGGCCCAACCCGCCCTTCCTGCCCGGCGACGCGCAAGGGCGCGCGCGCGTGCGGGCACTCGCGCTCAACATCGCCTGCGACATCCACCCGCTCAACAACCTGCGCGTGCTGGTCTACCTGGAGAAGAAGCTCGGTCTCGACCAGAAGGCGCGCGACGCCTGGTACCTGCACTGGGTCGAGACCGGCTTCGCCGCGGTCGAGCAGATGCTCGCCCAAAGCCGCGACACCGGTCGCTTCTGCCACGGCGACACGCCGGGCCTCGCCGACATCTGCCTGGTGCCGCAGGTGGCCAACGCCGGGCGCGTCAACACCGACATGTCGAAGTTCCCGACCATCGCCCGCATCAACGCGGAATGCCTGAGCCTGCCCGCCTTCCAGAAGGCGCAGCCGCAGATCCAGCCGGATGCGGAATAGGTAGGCGCGGAATAGGGCGCCCTACTTGCCCGTGATCTGCTTGCGCGCCTCGGCCGCGAGCGCATCCATCTCGGAGCGGATGCGGTGCTCGGTCAGCTGGATGCCCTTGGCCGCCAGGTCCTTCAGGATCTTGGCTATGACGTCCGAGTCGCCCGGCTTTTCCATGTCGGCGGCGACCACGGACTTGGCGTAGTCCTCGGCGGCCGGGCCGTCGAGGCCGAGCTGCTTGGCGGTCCACAAGCCGATCAGCTTGTTGCGCCGGGCGGTGATCTTGAACGCCGTTTCCTGGTCGTGCTTGAACTTGGTCTCGAAGCCCTTCTGGCGTTCGTCGAACGTTGTCATCGTCTGGATCCCTTGCTCCCGTGCTATAGCGGCATCACCTAATATAGAGACCCAAGCCGGGAAGCGAAGGGGAAAAGACGCCGCCCATGTGCACGCTGGTGGTCCTGCGCCGGCCCGGCCATGCCTGGCCGGTGATCCTCGGCGCCAATCGCGACGAAATGATGACGCGCCCCTGGAGCGCCCCGGCGCGGCACTGGCCCGACCGGCCCGAGGTGCTGGCCGGGCGCGACGATCTCGCCGGCGGGTCGTGGATGGGCATCAACCACCATGGCGTGGTCGCGGGCATCCTCAACCGCCAGGGCACGCTCGGGCCGGCCGACGGCAAGCGCAGCCGCGGCGAGCTGGTGCTCCTGGCGCTCGACCATGCCGACGCCGCGGCGGCGGCGATGGTCATGTCCGCGCTGCGCCCGGATTCGTATCGCCCGTTCAACATGGTCGTGGCCGACAACGTTCACGCGTTCTACGTCGCCCATCGCGGCGACGGCCTGCCGGTCCAGATCCAGTCCTTGAAGGAGGGTCTGACCATGCTTACATCGCGCGAGCCGGACGACGAGTCCTCGCCGCGCATCGCCTTCCATCGTCCCCGCTTTGCCACTGCGCCCGCGCCCGATCCCGATCGCGGCGAGTGGGCGGACTGGGAGCGGCTGATGGCGAGCGCCGAGCGCGCCGCCGATACCGGGCCGGAAGGCGCAATGAATTTCGTCCTGGCCTCTGGCTTCGGCACCGTCTCAAGCACGCTGGCGGCCCTGCCGGCGATCGGCCGCAACGGGGTCGAGCCGGTGTTCCGATTCGCCGCCGGCCGGCCCGGTCAGGTTCCGTACCGCGACCTCGCTGTCGGTTAGCTGCGCCCAGGGGCCGGGATTCCGCGGAATCCCGGCCTGTCATTGTGCCGGGGCCGGGAGGTTGCTATAGAGGCGGCGTCGGCCCGGTCGTCGTCCCCTTCAAGCGGCGCTTGCCGACGCTCCGTGGCGGCGGCCCTTTGCCGCGGGAGTTTCCACATCATGGCCAGACGCAGACGCATCTACGAGGGCAAGGCCAAGGTCCTGTTCGAAGGGCCCGAGCCCGGCACGCTCGTGCAGTACTTCAAGGACGACGCCACCGCCTTCAACAACCAGAAGCGCGGCGTGATCACCGGCAAGGGCGTGCTCAACAACCGCATCTCGGAATACCTGATGCTGCGCTTGGCCGAGATCGGCATCCCGACGCATTTCGTGCGCCGCCTCAACATGCGCGAGCAGCTCGTGCGCGAGGTCGAGATCATCCCGATCGAGGTCGTGGTGCGCAACACCGTGGCCGGGTCGCTCGCCAAGCGCTTCGGCATCGAGGAAGGCCAGGCGCTGCCGCGCTCGATCATCGAGTACTACTACAAGAACGATCAGCTCGGCGATCCGATGGTCTCGGAAGAGCACATCACCGCCTTCGGCTGGGCGACGCCGCAGGACCTCGACGACATCCTGAACCTCAGTCTGCGCATCAACGATTTCCTGATGGGCCTGTTCCTCGGCGTCGGCATGAAGCTGGTCGACTTCAAGCTGGAGTTCGGCCGCCTGTGGGAGAACGAGGAGATGCGGATCGTGCTGGCCGACGAGATCAGCCCCGACAACTGCCGTATCTGGGACGCCAAGACCAACGAGAAGATGGACAAGGACCGCTTCCGCCGCGACCTCGGCGGCGTGGCCGAGGCCTACCAGGAGGTCGCGCGCCGGCTTGGCATCCTGCCCGAAGGCGGCGTCGGTGGTGACATGGCCGGCCCCAAGACGATTCAGTAGGTCGAACCCGACAGGAGCGCGCGACGACGGCATGAAGGCAAAGGTTCACGTCACCCTCAAGGCGGGCGTGCTCGACCCGCAGGGCAAGGCGATCGGCAACGCGCTCCACGGATTGGGCTTCGATGCGGT
This sequence comes from uncultured Rhodospirillaceae bacterium, assembly GCA_964557415.1. Lineage (GTDB taxonomy): Bacteria > Pseudomonadota > Alphaproteobacteria > JAEULC01 > JAEULC01 > JAEULC01. The sequence continues at coordinate 15,781 of CAZLBB010000095.1, read as the reverse complement.
CAAGGACGTAAGGCAAGGCAAGTACATCGAGCTCGAGCTCGACGAGCGCGATCCCGCGAAGGCGCGCGAGTCGGTCGAGCGCATGTGCAGGAGCCTGCTTGCCAACACCGTGATCGAGAACTACCGCATCGAGGTGGACGGAGCATGAAATCGGCGATCGTGGTCTTCCCCGGCACCAACCGCGAGCGCGACATGGCGCTGGCGCTGAAGCGGGCGACGGGCCGCGAGCCCGCGATCGTCTGGCACCGCGGCGAGGAGCTGCCCAAGGTCGACCTGATCGTGCTGCCGGGCGGCTTCGCGCACGGCGACTATCTCCGCTGCGGTGCGATGGCGGCGCATTCGCCGATCATGGCCGAGGTGAAGAAGCGCGCCCAGGCGGGCGTCGCGGTGCTGGCCGTGTGCAACGGCTTCCAGGCCGCGTGCGAGGCCGGGATGCTGCCGGGCGTGCTGATGCCGAACGCCAGCCTCAAGTTCGTCTGCCGCGACGTGCATCTGCGCGTCGAGCGGTCCCTGCGCCCGTTCACCGGGCGCTACAACGCCGGCACGGTGATCCGCGTGCCGGTGGCGCATCACGACGGCAACTACTACGCCGACAAGGCGACGCTCGACCGGCTGGAAGGCGAAGGCCGCGTGCTGTTCCGCTACGCGGCGCCGAACGGCGAGCTGGTCGACGCGCACAACCCGAACGGCTCCGCCCGATTCATCGCCGGCATCATCAACGAGCGCGGCAACGTACTCGGCATGATGCCGCACCCCGAGGATCTCGTGGACCCGGTCATGGGCGGCACCGACGGCTTCGGCCTGTTCCAGGGCCTCGCGGAGTCGCTGGCGGCATGACGGCTGCGGCGAGGCCCGCTCACGGCAAGAACGAGCCCGGCATCACGCCCGAGATCGTCCGCGACCACGGGCTGAAGCCCGAGGAGTACGACCGCGTCGTGCAGTTCATGGGGCGCGAGCCCAACCTGGTCGAGCTCGGCATCGTCTCGGTCATGTGGTCCGAGCACTGCTCGTACAAGTCGTCGCGCCGCTGGCTCAAGACGCTGCCGACCAAGGGCGCCTGCGTGATCCAGGGCCCGGGCGAGAACGCCGGGGTGATCGACATCGGCGACGGCCAGGCGGCCGTGTTCAAGATGGAGAGCCACAACCACCCGTCCTTCATCGAGCCCTACCAGGGCGCGGCGACCGGCGTCGGCGGCATCATGCGCGACGTGTTCACCATGGGCGCGCGCCCGGTGGCGAACCTCAATGCGCTGCGCTTCGGCGCGCCGGATCATCCGAAGACGCGCCACCTCGTCGCCGGCGTCGTCGCCGGCATCGGCGGCTACGGCAACTGCATGGGCGTGCCGACGGTCGGCGGCGAGTGCAGCTTCCACCCCGCATACAACGGCAACATCCTGGTCAACGCGATGACGGTCGGCATCGCGCCGAAGGACCGCATCTTCTATTCGGCCGCCGCCGGCGTCGGCAACCAGGTGGTCTATGTCGGCGCCAAGACCGGGCGCGACGGCATCCACGGCGCCACCATGGCGTCGGCCGAGTTCTCCGACGACAGCGAGGCCAAGCGCCCGACCGTGCAGGTCGGCGACCCGTTCACCGAGAAGCTGCTGCTCGAGGCCTGCCTCGAGCTGATGGCGACTGACGCGATCGTCGCGATCCAGGACATGGGCGCGGCGGGGCTCACCTGCTCGTCGGTCGAGATGGCCGACAAGGGCGGGCTCGGCATCGAGCTCGACCTCGACCGCGTGCCGGTGCGCGAGACCGGCATGAGCCCTTACGAGATCATGCTGTCGGAAAGCCAGGAGCGCATGCTGATGGTGCTGAAGCCCGGCACCGAGGCCTTGGCGCGCCGCGTGTTCGAGAAATACGAGCTCGACTTCGCCGTGGTTGGGCACCTGACCACGACCGGACGGCTGGTGCTGAAGCAGGGCGGCAAGGTCGTCGGCGACATGCCGGTGAAGCCGCTGGTCGAGCAGGCGCCGCAATACGACCGTCCCTTCGTGCCGACGCAAGCGCCGGCGCCGCTCGATGCCGCGGCCCTGCCGATGCCGAAGGACCCCGTGGCGGCGCTCAAGGCATTGATGGGCAGCCCGGATCTCTGCAGCAAGCGCTGGATCTGGGAGCAGTACGACCATCTCGTGCGCGGCGACACGGTGATCCGGCCGGGCGGCGATGCCGCGCTGGTGCGCGTCGGCGACGGGCCCAAGGGCCTCGCCGTCACGTCCGACTGCACGCCGCGCTACTGCAGGGCAGACCCGAGGACCGGCGGCGCCCAGGCCGTCGCCGAGGCCTGGCGCAACCTGACCGCGGTCGGCGCCACGCCGCTCGCGGTCACCGACAACCTCAATTTCGGCAATCCCGAGAAGCCGCCGATCATGGGCCAGCTGGTCGGCTGCATCGAGGGCATGGGCGAGGCCTGCACGGCGCTCGACTTCCCGGTCGTCTCGGGCAACGTGTCGCTCTACAACGAGACCAATGGCGAGGCGATCCTGCCGACGCCGGTGATCGGCGCCGTGGGCCTTGTCGCGGACATCGCGAAGGCGGCCACCATCGCGCCCAGGGGCCCGGGCGAGACGCTGGTCCTGATCGGCGAAACCAAGGGCTGGCTCGGCCAGTCGGTCTACCTGCGCGAGATCCTCGGCCGCGAGGACGGCGCGCCGCCGCCGGTCGATCTCGCCGCGGAGAAGCGCAACGGCGATTTCGTGCGCGGGATCATCGCGGCCGGGCTGGTCTCGGCCTGCCACGATCTCGGCGACGGCGGGCTGCTGGTCGCGGCGGCCGAGATGGCGCTGGCCGGCGGCATCGGCGTCACGCTCGAGGCCGCGCCTTCCGGGCTGCCGGTCATGGGCTGGTGGTTCGGCGAGGACCAGGCGCGCTACCTCGTCGCGACGCGCGACCCGAAGCGATTGCTTGGCGAAGCGGCGAAGCTGGGCATTCCCGCACGCGCCGTAGGGTCAAGCACGGCCGCGCCCGCATTGACAGTCGGCGGCGCGGACGCCATATCCTTGGGCGACCTCCGGCGCGCGCACGAGGATTTTCTGCCGTCCTACATGGCGGCGCCGGCGAAGAAGGCCTGAAGCACGAAAGCGGTGGGAGCACGAGCGCGGCCATGCCGATGAACCCCGGCGACATCGAGCGGCTGATCAAGGAAAGCCTGCCCGACGCGGACGTCCGCATCGAGGACCTGCGCGGCGACGGCGACCACTACGCCGCGCATGTCGTCTCGGCCGCGTTCAAGGGCAAGACCCGCGTGCAGCAGCACCAGATGGTCTACCAGGCCTTGAAGGGACGCATGGGCGGCGAGCTGCACGCGCTGGCGCTGCAGACCTCGGCGCCCGATTGAGACCTCTGCTGGTTCAACGAAATCGGGCCGGCTCGGCCCTCGAGGAGCGATCGATGAGCGAAAATCCGGTGTTCGAACGCATCAAGAGCGACATCAGCGAGAACGACGTGGTGCTCTACATGAAGGGCACGCCGATCTTCCCGCAGTGCGGCTTCTCGGCCGCCGTCGTCGGCGTGCTGACGCATCTCGGCGTCAAGTTCAAGGGCATCAACATCCTCGAGGACGCCGAGCTGCGCCAGGGCATCAAGGAGTTCTCGTCCTGGCCGACCATCCCGCAGCTCTACGTCAAGGGCGAGTTCATCGGCGGCTGCGACATCGTGCGCGAGATGTACCAGAGCGGCGAGCTGCAGCAGATGCTGGGCCAGAAGGGCATCCAGACCAAGGCCGCCTGACGCGAGACGGGCCAGCGCCCGGTCGCCCGTTCGGCCGGGAATGCATTGCATGGACCTGGGACTATCCGGCAAGGTCGCCATCGTCACCGGCGGCAGCGAGGGCATCGGCAAGGCCGCCGCCCTGCGCTTTGTCGCCGAGGGTGCGCGCGTCGTCGTGGTTGCGCGGCGCAGCGACGTGCTGCAGGCGGCCTGCGCGGAGATGGAGCGCCTCGCTCCGGGCGCGGTGCTGCCCGTCGCGGGCGACATCACGGCGGCCGCGACCCGCGAGCGCGCCGTCGCGGCGGCGCTGGAGCGCTTCGGCCGCCTCGACATCCTGGTCAACAACGCCGGCACGTCGGCGGCGAAACCGTTCGACTCCGTCAGCGACGACGAATGGCAGGCGGATTTCGACCTCAAGTTCTGGGCGGCGGTGCGCATGATCCGCGCCGCCGTGCCGGCGATGCGCAAGGGCGGCGGCGGCCGCATCGTCAACGTGACGAACCTGGCGGGCAGGACGCCGGGCGCGTCGTCGATGCCGACCTCGGTGTCGCGCGCCGCCGGCATCGCGCTGACCAAGGCGCTGTCGAAGGACCTGGCCAAGGACAACATCCTGGTCAACACGGTCTGCATCGGCCTGATCAAGAGCGGCCAGCACGAGCGGCGCCATGCACGGCAGGCCAACGAAGTCCCGGGCGAGACTCTGGACGATTTCTATCGCAAGGCCGCGGCCGCGCGCGGGATCCCGCTCGGCCGTGTCGGCGAGGCGCATGAAGCCGGCGACGTGATCGCGTTTCTGGTCTCGGGTTGCGCCAGCTACATCACCGGCGTCGCGATCAACATCGACGGCGGCACGTCCGCCGTGGTCTGAACGAGCGCTGCTATCCGCGCTGGCTGCGCCAGCGCCGCACCAGCAGGTAGCCGGCGATGCCGACGCCGAGCACGATCCAAAGGCTGATCTGCACCTGCGGCGATTCCCAATGCAGTTCCTTCAGGCCCCAGCCGACGACGGCGCCCTGGGCCGTCCACAGCGCGGCGCTCAGGAACGCCGAGGTGACGTTGGCGATCCAGAAAGGGCGCGCCGGCATCTCCATCATGCCGGCGGCGAGCGGGATCACGGCGCGCACCGGCCCGAAGAAGCGGCCGAGGAACACGCTGGCGACGCCCCAGCGCAGGAAGAAGGCATGCCCGCGGTCGAGCCAGTCCGGATGGCGCGTGAACGGCCACAGCCGCGGCACCACATGCTTGAACTTGAGCCCGATCCAATAGGAGATCGCGTCCCCGAGCGCGGCGCCGAGCGCGCCCGCCAGGACCACCGGCAGCCAGTGCAGCGTGCCGTTGGCAACCAGCGCGCCCGCCGCGAGCATGAAGGCCCAGCCCGGCACGACGAGGCTGAGGAAGGCAAAGGATTCGCCGAAGCACATCAGCGCAACCGTGGCATAGGCCAGTGGGGCGTTGCTGCGGACCAGCTCTAGAATCGATTCGACCATCGGGCTCCTCGCGGCCGGCTTTTGGCCGGGGCCTAGATAGCACGTCCAGGGTGCGGCGCGGGCTGGAACCGAACGGAAATTCCGCCGGACCGACCGGCGAAATCCTTGCCCCTCTTCACAAAATCGGCCCGAACGGGCATTGTTCCCAAGGAACTGCGCAGGCGTCCGCGCGCGATCGCCAGGGGATCGCGCCACGCTTCCAGCCAGAGGGGGAGCCGGATCGGCATGAAACTCGCGATTCCCAAAGAGCGTCGAGCGGACGAGGCACGCGTCGCCGCGTCGCCGGATTCGGTCAGGAAGCTGATCGGCCTCGGATTCCAGGTTACGGTCGAGGCTGGCGCCGGCGCCGGCGCCGCGATCCTAGACGAGGCCTTCCAGGCCGCGGGCGCCACGATCGCGCCGGACGCGGCGTCGACCCTGGCCGATGCCGACGTCGTGCTCAAGGTGCAGCGGCCGCTCGGCGCCGGCGAAGGTGCGGACGAGCTCAAGGGCATCAAGCGCGGCGCCGTGCTGATCGGCATGCTGGCGCCCTATGCCGCCAAGGACCAGCTCCAGGCCTATGCCGACGCCGGCATCACCAGCTTCGCGCTGGAGCTGGTGCCGCGCATCACCCGCGCCCAGTCGATGGACGTGCTGTCGTCGCAGGCGAACCTGGCCGGCTACCGCGCCGTGCTCGACGCCGCGCACGAGTTCGGCCGCGCCTTCCCCATGATGATGACGGCGGCCGGCACGGTGCCGCCGGCGCGCGTGTTCATCATGGGCGTCGGCGTCGCAGGCCTGCAGGCGATCGCCACCGCCAAGCGCCTGGGCGCCGTCGTCTCTGCAACCGACGTGCGGCCTGCGACCAAGGAGCAGGTCGAGAGCCTGGGCGGGACGTTCGTCGCCGTCATGGACGAGGAGTTCCAGCAGGCGCAGACCGCCGGCGGCTACGCCAAGGAGATGAGCGACGAGTACAAGAAGAAGCAGGCAGAGCTGGTCGCCGAGACGATCAAGAAGCAGGACATCGTCATCTGCACCGCGCTGATCCCGGGCCGCAAGGCGCCGGTGCTGGTGAGCGAGGACATGGTCAAGACGATGAAGCCGGGCTCGGTGATCGTCGACCTCGCGGTCGAGCAGGGCGGCAACTGCCCCTTGAGCGAGCTCGGCAAGATCGTCAAGAAGCACGGCGTCACCATCGTCGGTCACGCCAACGTGCCGAGCCGCATCGCTGTCGACGCGTCGGCGCTCTATGCGCGCAACCTGGTCAACTTCATCGCGCCGCTGGTCGACAAGGAGACCAAGGCGCTGAAGATCGACCCGAACGACGAGATCGTGAAGGGCAGCCTTTTGACCCACGAAGGCAAGATCGTGCATCCGGGCTTCGCGACGGCCTGAGCGCCCAAGGGCTCATCGACAGGCGCCGCCGGCGACCAGAAGGGGGACTTCCGATGGATCCGACACAGTTTCAGAACAACGCCGGCGCGCTGGCAAAGTCGGCGCGCGAGCTCGCGGCCCAGGCCGATCAGCTGGCGGCGTCGGCCGGGGCTCTCGCGAAGGCGCAGGCCACGGCCGGCCTCGACCCGTTCGTGTTCGGGTTGAGCGTCTTCGTGCTCGCCTGCTTCGTCGGCTACTACGTGGTCTGGCGCGTCACGCCGGCGCTGCATTCGCCCTTGATGAGCGTCACCAATGCCGTCTCCTCCGTCATCATCGTCGGCGCGCTGATCGCCGCCGGCCCGGCCGGGTTCAACTTCTCCAAGGTGATGGGCTTCCTCGCCGTCATCCTCGCCTCGGTCAACATCTTCGGCGGGTTCATCGTGACCCAGCGCATGCTGCAGATGTTCAAGAAGAAGACGAAATAGCGGGACCGCGGGGAAACGAACATGACGCAGAACATCTCCGCCATCCTGTACCTGGTCGCGGCCGTGTGCTTCATCATGGCGCTGCGCGGCCTGTCCAGCCCGGTGACGGCGCGCGGCGGCAACATGTACGGCATCGCCGGCATGGTGATCGCCATCGCCACGACGCTGGCGAGCCCGGGCGTCGTCAGCTACTGGGTCATCATCCTCGGCATCGTCATCGGCGGCGCCATCGGCACGGTCATTGCGCTGCGCATCCAGATGACGGCGCTGCCGCAACTGGTCGCCGCGTTCCACAGCCTGGTCGGCCTCGCCGCCGTGTTCGTCGCCGCAGCCGCCTTCTACCTGCCCGAGGCCTACGGCATCGGCGTCGCCGGCAACATCAAGACTGCGAGCCTGGTCGAGATGGGTCTAGGCGTCGCCATCGGCGCCATCACCTTCACCGGCTCGATCGTGGCCTTCGCCAAGCTGCAGGCGCTGATCAGCGGCAAGCCGCTGGTCTTCCTGATGCAGCATCCGCTCAACGCCGCGATCGGCGTTGCCATCGTGCTCAGCATCGTGTGGCTGTGCGCCGGCCAGTCGGCCCTTGCATTCTGGGTGCTGGTGGTCCTGTCGCTCGCGCTCGGGTTCCTCCTGATCCTGCCGATCGGCGGCGCCGACATGCCGGTCGTGATCTCGATGCTGAACTCGTACTCGGGCTGGGCGGCCGCCGGCATCGGCTTCACGCTGAACAACGGCCTCCTGATCGTCACCGGCGCGCTGGTCGGCGCCTCGGGCGCCATCCTCAGCTACATCATGTGCAAGGGCATGAACCGCTCGATCTTCAACGTGATCCTGGGCGGGTTCGGCGGCGAGCAGGCGGGGCCGGCGGGTGGCGCTGCCGCGGGCGACAAGACGGTCAAGTCCGGCAGCGCCGAGGACGCCGCCTTCATCATGAAGAACGCCGCCTCGATCATCATCGTGCCGGGCTACGGCATGGCCGTCGCGCAGGCGCAGCACGCGCTGCGCGAGATGGCCGACATGCTGAAGCAGGAAGGCGCCACGGTGCGCTACGCGATCCATCCGGTCGCCGGCCGCATGCCCGGCCACATGAACGTCCTGCTGGCCGAGGCGAACGTGCCCTACGACGAGGTGCTCGAGCTCGAGGAGATCAACCGCGACTTCGCGCAGACCGATGTCGCCTTCGTGATCGGCGCCAACGACGTGACCAACCCGGCGGCCAAGACCGATCCCAAGAGCCCGATCTACGGCATGCCGGTGCTCGACGTCGAGAACGCCAAGACCGTGCTGTTCGTGAAGCGCTCGATGGCGACCGGCTATGCCGGCGTGGAGAACGAGCTGTTCTACCGCGACAACACGATGATGCTGTTCGGCGACGCCAAGAAGGTGTGCGAGGACATCGTCAAGTCGATGGGCGGCGGGCACTAGGCCGTTACTTGCCGTCGCCCTCTTGCTGATCCACGAGCTGTAGTCGGCCGACCACGCTGTTCGGCGGCAGGATCGTGCCGGGGGACAGCACGGCGTTGGCGCCGATGCGGCTGCCGTCGCCGATCAGCGCGCCGAACTTGTCGGCGGAGATGCGGACCGTCCGGCCGTCGATGCGCAGGCCGATCGTTTTGTCCGCGCGCTCGTTGAAGTGGTTGGCGATCACGGCGCCGGCTTCCAGGTTGACGTCGCGCCCGAGGATCGAATCGCCGACATAGTTGAAATGGGCAAGGCGCGTCCGGTTGAGGACGATGCTGGATTTCGCCTCGCTACCCGGGCCGACATAGCAGCGCTCGCCCAGGCACAGATTGCCGCGGATATAGGCATGCGAGGCGACGAAGGCACCGGGGCCGATCAGCGCCGGCCCCTTGATGACGGCGCCGTCCTCGACCGTCGCGGTGCGATGGATGCAAACACCGTTGGTGATGCGATAGGCGTCGCGGTCGATCTGCGCGGTCATGCGCGCCAGCAGGTCGGGCAGGTGCCGCAGCAGCTCCCAGGGCTCGCCGAAGCCGGTCAGGCCGGGAAATTCCTCGATCAGGTACGGGGTGAACCGCGCCAGCACGGCAGTCATGCGCATGGGCTTAGCGCGGAACCGCCGGCAACACAAAAGCCGCGCCGGGAAGTCCCTCGCGCGGCTTTGCGGTCGTCCCTTTAGGGTCGGGTTTTCCGGCCCGCTAGACCGGAAGGCCTAGTATCCCTCGCGCTCCATGCGCTTGCGCAGGAGCTTGCGATAGCGGCGCACCGCCTCTGCCTTCTCTCGCGCCCGGCGCTCCGAGGGCTTCTCGAAGTTGCGGCGCAGCTTCATCTCGCGGAAGATGCCCTCGCGCTGCATCTTCTTCTTCAGCGCGCGCAGGGCCTGGTCGACGTTGTTGTCGCGAACGAGTACTTGCACGGTCGACACGTCTCCTTTTCCGAAAGCTGACACAAATCGTTCGCGCCGACCGGGTGCCGGCGCGTTGGCGCGGTTGATAACACAGGCCGGAACGTCTTGCAAACAGGTTAATTTTACCGATCGGAGCCGGCCGGGACGGCGGCCGGGGCCGGCTTTCTTTACCCGGCGATGGCCCGGGCCCATATTTGCTGCATGGCAATATTGAAGATCGCCCGCATGGGCCATCCGGTGCTGCGGCGCGCGGCCGATCCGGTGCCGGATCCGACCGCGCCGGAGGTCAGGCGCCTGGTCGCCGACATGCTGGAAACCATGCGCGACGCGCCGGGTACCGGGCTTGCGGCACCGCAGGTGCACGTGCCGCTTCGGGTCGTGGTGTTCGAGGTCGCCGAGACGCGGGCGCAGCGCGAGCAGACCCAGCCGGTGCCGGTCACCGTGCTGGTCAACCCGGCGATCGAGCCGCTCGGCGACGAGGGCACGCTCGGCTGGGAGGGCTGCCTGTCCGTGCCCGGGCTCGCCGGCATGGTGCCGCGCTATGATCGCATCCGCTACCGGGCGATGACGCCGGAGGGCGAGGCGATCGACCGGATCGCCGAGGGATTCCACGCGCGCGTGGTGCAGCACGAATGCGACCATCTCGACGGCGTGCTCTACCCGCAGCGCATGACCGACCTGTCTCTGCTCGTGTTCACCGAGGAGCTGCGCCACGGCGCGCCCGAGCCGCGCGGCGCGAAACGGACCGCCGAAGCGCCCACGAAGGAGGCCCTTTCATGACCGAAGATGGCATGACCAACGCGGAAATGACGGAAGACCGCGGCTCCGACATCCGCGACGTCATCCTGGAGAAGGCTCTGCCGCATGTCGCCTTCGACGGCTGGACGGTGACCGCGCTCGCGGCGGGCGCGCGCGACGCCGGGCTCGATGCCGCGCGCGCCGAGCTCGCCTTTCCCGGCGGCGAGATCGAGGCGATCCGGCATTTCAGCGACTGGCTCGACCGGCGCATGCTCGACGGCCTCGGCAGGCGCGAGCTCAAGGCCATGAAGATCCGCGAGCGCATCGCCGCCGGCGTCACGGCGCGGCTCGACCTAGCCCTGCCGCATCGCGAGGCGGTGCGCCGCTCGCTCGCCGTGCTGGCCCTGCCGCACAACGCGCCGGTGGCGCTCGGCCTGCTCTACCGCACAGTCGACGCGATCTGGCACGCGGCGGGCGACACGTCGACCGATTTCAACTTCTACACCAAGCGCGGACTGCTCGCCGGCGTGCTGTCGGCAACCACGCTCTACTGGCTCAACGACGCCTCGGAGGACCAGCAGGACACGCGCCGCTTCCTCGACCGGCGCATCGAGGACGTCATGCGCGTGCCACAGGCCTTCGGGCGGCTGCGCAAGCTGGTCGAATCCTTCCCCTCGCCGTTCGGCGCCTTCCGGCGGCCGTCCTGAGATGGCCTGGCTCGACTGGCTGAGGCCGCGCGGCTGGTCCGAAGCGGCCGATGGCGATGTCGGCGCGCCGCTCGCGCGCGACCACGATCCGGCGCCGCCGCTCGGCCCCGGCGCGCCCTACGACCCGCGCACGCGCCGCTTCTACAATCCACCCGGCAGCCCGCGCCGGCCGCGCGACACGCGCGCCTGGACCGAGTTCTACAAGCGCCGCACGCGCGACCGCGTCGTGCCGGTGCTGCCGCCCGGGCACGTGTTGACGGAGGAGCAGACCCTGGCGGGTCTGCGCGCGCATGCCGGGCGCGACTCGATCACCTGGATCGGCCATGCCTGCTTCCTGCTGCGCCTGGGCGGCGTCTCGGTGCTGCTCGATCCCTATCTCAGCGTCACCGCCGGCCCGCGCAACGGGCTGGGGCCGAAGCGTTTCGCGCCGCCGGCGCTGAAGCCCGCGACCCTGCCGCGCATCGACATCCTGGCCGTGTCGCACAATCACTACGACCATCTCGACCTGCCGGCGCTGCGCGCGCTGCACGGCAAGCACCGCATGACCGTGGTCGTGCCGCTGGGGCTCGGCCCCTATTTCACGCGCCGCGGCTACCGCGACGTGCGCGAGCTCGACTGGGGCCGCTCGACGGGGCGCGACGGGGTGCGTGTGTCGGCGCTGCCGGCCGTGCATTTCTCCAAGCGCTCGCCGTTCGACACCAACCGCACGCTGTGGGCCGGCTTCGCGGTCGAGGGCGCGGGGCGGCGCGTCTACTTCGCCGGCGACACCGCCTACGGGCCGGTCTTCGCCGAATGGGGCGAGCGCGCCGGCCCGTTCGACCTCGGCCTCGTCGGCATCGGCGCCTATGCGCCGCGTGAACTGATGATCGCCAACCACACCTCGCCGGAAGAAGCGGTCTGGCTCGGCCGCGATCTTGGCTGCCGCTCCCTGGTCGGCATGCATTGGGGCACGATCAAGCTGACGGACGAGCCGCCGTTCGAGCCGCCCGCGCTGTTCCGCGCCGCGGGCCGCGCCGCCGGCTACGACGACGACGATCTGTGGATCATGAGGATCGGCGAGACGCGCGAGATTCCGCGGCGGCGCGGCGCCAACTGAGCCGCCGCCGCGCTACTCCGCCAGCCGTTCGATCAGCGGATCGGGGTTTGCGACCTCCTCGAGGCCCGCGACCGGGCACGGGCGCTCGCGCGGCACGCAGAGCAGGTTGATCGAGACGATCCCGGGAAAGACGTCCTCCGCATGGCCGAAGTGGTTGTCGGCGGCGAAGAGCGGCGGAGCGTGCAGCCACGCGCGGTACTCGAGCGAGCGGAGCCGGTCGAACAGCGCCGGCAGCCGGTCCTTGCGGTCGGCTTCGACATAGAGCAGCGGGCGCAGCCTGCCGATCGTCTCGGCCGCGCCCTGCAGCAGCTCCGCCTCCATGCCTTCCACGTCGGCCTTGAGCAGCGCGAGCCGACGCAGGCGCAGCGCGTCGATCGTCTCGACGCGCACGGCCTCGCCCTGCGCGGCGCCCATGCTCACGCCGCCGAAGTTGTCCTGCCTGCCGTAGTCGATGAAGGGCACGCGCGTCACCCCGGGCTCGGCGCCCAGCGCCGCCTGGCGCGGATGCACGTTGTCGATCTCGTTCAGCGACAAGTTGGCGCAAAGGATCTGGAACAGGATGCGCTGCGGCTCGAAGGCGAGCACGATGCCGCCCGGCGCGACGGCGCGCGCCATCACCGCGGTCAGCGCGCCGATATTCGCCCCGGCGTCGATCGCGAGATCGCCGGGATTGAGCAGGCCGGCGAGGAAGCGCGCCTCCGCCTCGCTGAACTCGCCGTAGAGATCGAGCGAGCGTCCGACATAGAGGTCGGCCTTGGGATAGAGCATCGCGCCGTGGCGGCAGCGCTTCAGCGCCAGGCTGCCGCGCCGGTCGGCGCCTGCGACCAGCGCCATCAGGTCGCGACGGCGATCGTCGCCGCCGCCGCTCATGCGCCGCGGCCGCGCGGCTTCAGCCCCGGCGCGGTTTCAACCATGTGACGTGGCCCATCTTGCGGCCCGGCCGCGCCTCCGACTTGCCGTAGAGATGCAGCTTCGCCGCCGGGTCGCCGAGGATCTCGAGCCAGCGCCCGGCGGCGTCGCCGATCAGGTTCTTCATGACCGCGTCGGCGTGCCGCTCGACCGAGCCGAGCGGCAGGCCCGCGACCGCGCGCACACACTGCTCGAACTGGCTCGTGAGGCACGCGTCGATCGTCCAGTGCCCGGAATTGTGCGGGCGCGGCGCCAGCTCGTTGACCAGCACGCGGCCGTCCTTCGTGACGAACATTTCCACCGCCAGCAGGCCGATGACGTCGAGCCGCTCGGCGACATGGCGGGCGAGGCGATCCGCCTCCGCCGCCACCGCGGCGCCGACGGGCGCGGGCGCGATGGTTTCGTCCAGGATGTGATGCTTGTGGCGGTTCTCCACCGCCGGATAGGCGAGCATGGCGCCGTCCACGCCGCGCGCCACGATGACCGAGATCTCGCACTCGAACGCGACCCAGGCCTCGACGATGCCCTGGCTCGCGCCCATGCCGCGCCACGCCGCCTCTGCGTCGTCCCCGGCGCCGATCCGCGCCTGTCCCTTGCCGTCATAGCCCATGCGCGCGGTCTTGAGCACGACGGGCGAGCCGAGCTCGTCGAGCGCCCTTCTTATGTCGGCCGCGCCGTGCGCGACGCGAAACGGCGTCGTCGTCGCGCCGATCGAGGCGCAGAAGGTCTTCTCGGTCACGCGGTCCTGTGCGATCGCCAGGACCTCCGGCCCGGGCCTGACCGGCACGCGGGCGGCGAGGTAGCGCAGCGCGTCGGCCGAGACGTTCTCGAACTCCGAGGTGACGACCTGCACGCGCGCGGCGAAGGCATCGAGCGCGCCGCGGTCGCCGTATTCCGCAACCGTCTCGCCGTCGCAGACCTGGGCGCAGGGGCTGTCGCGCTCGGGTGTGAAGACGTGGCAGCGATAGCCGAGCCGTGCCGCGGCGAGCGACGTCATGCGCCCGAGCTGCCCGCCGCCGAAGATGCCGATCGTGCTGCCCGGCGGCAGCGGCGCGGTCGCGGCGCTCACCGCTTCGTTTTCTTGGCAGCCGGCGCGGCGCCGTCCGGCGTCTCGGCCACCGCGTCGGTGCGCGCCTTGCGCCAGCGCTCCAGCGTGCGCTGCACCGTCTCGTCGCCCAGCGCCACGACAGACGCCGCCAGCAGCGCGGCGTTGATCGCCCCTGCCTTGCCGATCGCCAGCGTGCCGACCGGCACGCCGGCCGGCATCTGCACGATCGACAGCAGGCTGTCCATGCCCTTGAGCGCGTTGCTTTCGACGGGCACGCCGAACACCGGCAGCGTGGTCATCGAGGCGGTCATGCCGGGCAGGTGCGCCGCGCCGCCCGCACCCGCAACGATCGCCTTCAAGCCGCGTGCGCGCGCCGTCTCGGCGTAGCTCACCATGCGCCTGGGCGTGCGATGCGCCGAGACGATGCGCGTCTCGTAGGCCACGCCCAGCTCGGCCAGCGTCGCCGCCGCGTGGCGCATCGTCTCCCAGTCCGACTGGCTGCCCATGATGATGCCGACAACGGGCGTCGCGGCCCGCGCCTTGGGCCTGGTTCGCGCCTTCCTCGCCATGCGTGTGCTCGGAGTCCCCGGAGTGCGAAAGCGCGCATTATAGGGTCGACCTGCATGCCTGCAACTCGGGACGCGTTCGGCGGCTGCGCGCGCGAAACGCCAATCTGGCCGCATGGACTCGCTCTACCCAAGCTGCTATTCGTCGCGCCGCTTCCTGCCCCAGCCCGTGCCGCCTGAAGGTTCCGATGACCACGCAATCCGCCTTGATCACCGTGATGTCGCGCGCCGCGCGCCGGGCCGCGCGCGGATTGCTGCGCGACTTCGGCGAGGTCGAGCAGCTGCAGGTGTCGCGCAAGGGACCGGCGGACTTCGTTTCGCAGGCCGACCTCAAGGCCGAGCGCACGCTGCGCGAGGAGCTCGAGCGCGCACGGCCGGAGTTCGGCTTCCTGATGGAGGAGAGCGGCGCGTCCAAGGCCGGCGACGGCCGCCATCGCTGGATCGTCGATCCGCTCGACGGCACCACCAACTTCCTGCACGGCGTGCCGCATTTCGCCATCTCGATCGCCGCCGAGCGCGACGGCGAGCTGATCGCCGGCGTCGTTTACGAGCCCCTGCGCGACGAGACGTTCTGGGCCGAGAAGGGGCAGGGCGCCTATCTCAACCAGCGCCGCCTGCGCGTCTCGGCGCGCCAGCAATTGCGCGACGCGCTGATCGGCACCGGCATTCCCTTCATGG
The DNA here is from genome assembly GCA_964557415.1 of uncultured Rhodospirillaceae bacterium. Taxonomy (GTDB): domain Bacteria; phylum Pseudomonadota; class Alphaproteobacteria; order JAEULC01; family JAEULC01; genus JAEULC01. The sequence goes on along the minus strand of CAZLBB010000095.1, from coordinate 635 downwards.
GCCGCGGCAACACCGCCGAGAGCCAGCGTTATCTCGCCGAGCTCGGCGCGCTGATGGGCGCCGTCGCGGGTATCAGGCGCTGGGGCACCGCGTCGCTCGACCTCGCCTTTGTTGCCGCCGGGCGCTTCGACGGATTCTGGGAGCACGGACTCGGGCCGTGGGACGTGGCGGCCGGCATCGTCCTGGTGCGCGAGGCCGGTGGCTTCGTCAGCGAAGTCGCGGGCGGCAGCAACATGCTTGCCAGCGGCAGTATCCTCGCCTCAAACGACCATCTGCACGGCGTCCTGGGCGACGTTCTGCGCAAGGCGGGGAAGGCCTGAACGCTGCATTTCAAGATCGTGCGATAAGCCTCTGCGATTAAATAGTTATTGTACGCTATCCCCGGTTTGGCTATGCTCTGATTCGCTTCGGCTGCCGCGCGGACCGCGCGGGGCATCGCCTGGTGGAAGGCCTAAACCCGACCCATGACGCAATCCGGCTGGCCGGCAGCGACCCGTCCTGGCAACCGCGCGACCGCGCGCCGCGCGCGGTCGGCTGCGCTGGCCGGCCCGTTGGCGCTGTTGCTAGTCGCAGCGCCGGCCGCGGCCCAGGTCGTGGTCGATTTCTCCGTGCTCGATACGCTGGGCCGCGACCCC
>CAZLBB010000094.1:0-22947 GCA_964557415.1 uncultured Rhodospirillaceae bacterium | reverse complement strand
GCTCTATTCGCCAAGCTTGACTCAACGGGCGGGCCCAAAAGGCCCGCCCGTCCTGTTTCAGGCAAACGACAAGTCCACGAGGTCCGCGCCGACCCGAGCGGTCCTTGGCTAAGACCCGTCTGCCCCGATACGGACGGCGGCCTGCTTTCTGAACGGGTTCACCGCGACATACCGATAGTGCCACCCGTGCTTCGCCACGGCTTCCTGGAATGCCCGGTATTCATGCTGGCGCCACCCGGCGTAGCCGAAATACTCGTCGAAGGCGATCACGGTTCCCGGACGCATCCAGGGCGCAAGATGCCGAAAAATCGCGACGGTGGATGCATACAGATCGCAGTCCACGTGCAACAGCCTGACCGGCCCCGACCGTTCGGCGACGAATCCCGGCAAGGTTTCCTCGAACAGCCCGACGTGCAGCTCCACGTTGTCCGGGAGATCCGCCGGCCGCCGGCCGACGCGGTATTGCCCGGCCGGATCGCGCTCGGTCCAGCCCTCCGGCAGGCCCTCGAAGCTGTCGAATCCGTGCACCGTGCCGGACGCGGCCGATGCCAGGAACCCGAGCGACGTGCCCCGATACACGCCGAATTCCAGCACGAGCCCGTCCAACTCGGCCGCGCCGACCGCCGTGCGCAGCACCGCCAGTCGATCGCCGTGCACGGCCGCTCCGGCCGCCGCCGTCAGGGCATGGTCGTGCGTGTCCTCCAACGCCTCTGCCAGGGTCGGATCGAGCCGCCTTGCCGCAGCGTAGCACTGCGCGGCCGCTTCAGGATCGCCGGCGAGCCGATGCGCCAGCGCCAGATGGGCGTTGACCAAAACGTTGCCCGGCGCCAGCGCGAGGGCGCGCCGGAGCCGGCCCACCGTATCGGAACGGCTGACGGCACCGAACTCCAGCAAGGCGAGGTTGGTCTCGGCTCCCGCCAGCGCCGGGTCGTGCCGCAGCGCGGCCTTGTACAGGGCGATTGCGCGTTCCGCATCTCCGACATCCGCTTCGATCGTGCCGAGGTTGCAGAGCGCGGCCGGCTCCGCCGGATAGAGCGCCAGGATCTCCTGATAGAGCGCCCGTGCCTCCGCAAACTTCTTCTGCGCTTGCAGAACCTCGGCCAGCGAAAAGACGACGGCGGGATCGCGGGGCGCCGCGAGCGCGGCGCGCAGGTCGGCCTCGGCGCCGTCCAGGCGCGCCAAGGCACGCCGCACCTCGGCACGCGACACGCGGAGCTTCGTCTCGTCGGGAAGGCGCTCGATCGCCGCGTCCAGCGTCTGACTCGCGCCCCGCAGATCGCCGGAGCGCGCCTGTGCCATCGCCAGCATCTGCGATGCGCCCGCCGTGTCGGGCCGGACCGCCAGGATCTCCCGGCACAAGGCGATTGCGGTCGCCAGGTCGCCCGAGGAAAATGCGGCATGGGCCGCCCGGAGACCCTGCTTCGTCGTCGTCGTCACGGCAGTTGCATCTGATCCATCCCGGCCGCGGCGGATACTAGCGGCGGCCGCCCGCCCCTGGAAGCGCGGCGCCCCCGCGCTCGCGCGCTGCCGCGCTTGATTCCGGGCATCGCCCGCCAGTAGAACCCGACCGGCAACGAAGCTTTGAACGGCACACCATGGGCGGAATCATCTGGCTGGCGTCCTATCCGAAATCCGGCAACACCTGGATGCGGGCGTTCCTGCACAACCTTCTGACCAATGCCAAGAAGCCGGTCGAACCGAACGACTTGGACAAGTTCACCCTCGGCAACAAGGCCGCGGGCTGGTACGCGCCCTATGCCGCCGGCAAGCCGCTGTCCGAGCTGACTCCTGCCGAGCTCGCCAAATTCCGGCCGCTGGTTCATCGCGACTTCACGCTGGCTTCGCAGGACTCCGTGTTCGTGAAGACCCATGCCTATCTGGGCGAGGACGAATGCGGCGTGCCGCTGATCACGATGCAGTACACCGCCGGCGCGATCTACATCGTGCGCAATCCGCTCGACGTCTGCCTGTCGATGACGCATCACTTCGGCTGCAGCGTCGACGCGGCGATCGAGTATCTCGGCTTCATCCGCAACAGCATGGGCGGCGGCGACGGCGAATCGGTGCCGGAGCCGGTGTCGACCTGGTCGATGCACGTCAAGAGTTGGACCGGCGAGCCGAATCCGAGGCTGCTCACCGTGCGCTATGAGGATATGCTCGACAAGCCGTTCATCGCCTTCGGCAATGTGTGCCGCTTCCTGAGCCTGAAGCCGCCGCAGGACCGCCTCGAGCGGGCGATCAAGTTCTCGTCCTTCGAGATGCTGCGCAAGCTCGAGGAGCAGAAGGGTTTCAAGGAGCGCAGCGAATCCGCCGAGCGCTTCTTCCGCGAAGGCCGCAAGGACCAGTGGCGCGAGAAGCTGAGCGAGGCCCAGGTCCGTCGCATCGTCGACGCGCATCGCGAGCAGATGCAACGCTTCGGCTATGTACCCGATGGATACTGATACCTCGGCGCCGCGCGGCGACATCGCGGCCAACCTCGCCGCGGTGCGGGCTCGCATCGCGGCGTCGCTGGAGGCAGGCGGCCGGCCGGCTGACAGTGTGACGCTCGTGGCCGTATCGAAGACGCACCCGCCCGAGCAGATCGCCGCGGCAATCGCCGCCGGGCAGCGCGTCTTCGGCGAGAACCGGGTCCAGGAGGCCAAGGCCAAGTTTCCCGGGCTGAAGGCGCTTCATCCCCGGATCGAGCTCAGGCTGATCGGGCGTCTCCAGACGAACAAGGCCGCGGACGCGGTCGCCCTGTTCGACGTCATCGAAACGATCGACAGCGAGAAGCTGGCGCGCGCCGTCGCCGCGGCCATGGCACGGCAAGGACGCCGGCCCCGCTGCCTGGTGCAGGTCAATACGGGCGGCGAAGCGCAGAAGGCCGGCGTGTCGCCCGATCACGCGGCCGCATTGGTCGCGCTTTGCCGCGACGAGCTTGGTCTGCCGGTCGACGGGCTGATGTGCATTCCGCCGGTCGACGCCGATCCGGCGCCGCATTTCCGCCAGCTGGCGGCGCTCGCCCGGTCGCTCGGGCTCGGCGTGCTCAGCATGGGGATGAGCGCGGACTATCCCGCTGCGATCGCGGCGGGCGCGACGCATGTGCGCGTCGGCACTGCGATCTTCGGCGCCCGACCCGCGCCCTGAGCCCGCGTCGGCCCCTCAGGCAGCGGGGGTCGCGTGTACGATCACGCGGCTCGACGGCGCAAGCGCGGCGATCACGCGGCGAAGATCCTCCACGCGGAACGCGATGCAGCCGGCCGTGGGGCCGCCGTCCGGCCGCATGACGTGCACGAAGACGGCGCTGCCGCGAAAGGGAACGACCGGCTCGTCGTTGTGTCCGATCACCAGGACCAGATCGTAGAGGTCGTCGTCGCGCCACATGCGCTCGTGACCGCCGGCATACGGCAGCTTCACCGGGCGGTTGTAGGCGGGATCGCCGGGATCGTCACACCAGCCATCGTCGCGCCCGATCGGCGCGGACCGGAGCAGCACTTGCGGCACCTGCTCCCGATCCGCGCGAAACAGCACGTGGCGCACCGCAAACGCGCCGCTCGGCGTCGTGCCGTCGCCCTCACGCTTGCAAGCGGCAATGCCGGCGCGGCCGAGCGCGCAGGGCAGGGTCAGAGCGCCGAGTCGTGCGGTGCCGCGATGCGCGGGCCCGTCAGGCAGCGGCCAGATCTCAAGGTCCATGCGGCAATTGTATCGCCGCAGCTTGGCGAGGGTTCAATGCGTCAATTGCTTTGCGGCAAGGTCGGCAACCGCGGCAGGTCGCTCGCTGCGGCCTGGGTCGCCGAGGCCTGGGCCGTCGAGACCGCAGTCGCCGAAACCTGGCTCGCCGGCGCAGCCGGCGGCTGCGGATCGATCCGCGGGGCATTGACGGTCGCAGGCCACGGATCGCGGTTCCATCGCGCTTCCTGCGCCATCAGGCGCGGCGCCATGGGCGCGGTCAGCGCGCGTCGGCGCTCGGCATTGGCGGCGAAGCGGGCGCGCGTCTCCTCCGACACGCCCGGGCGCTGGCCCGAGCGCGTCATGCCGCGCACTTGGTCGACCAACGGGCTCTGCAGCTGCGGCGGCAGGCTCGAAGTCTGCGGGTTGGCTGCCGCTGGCGTCGCCACCGGCTGCGGCGCGAAATTGATGACGCCCACGGTACGACCGGCGCTCGGCTGCAGCCGGGGCAGTTCCGCGGCGGAGATCGGCGCAGCCTTCGGCGCCGCGGCGGCGCCGTTGGCCGGAAGTTGCGGCAAGCCCGCACTCGGGCCGGACGCGAAGGTCGGCAGCCGCGGCAGATCGGCCGCACCGGTCGCCGCCGGTGCAGCGGCGCCCTGGCCGGCGAGCTTCAAGCCCGGCACGACGGGGATGTCCGGCTCGGCCGGCGCGGGCGCGAAGGACGCGATGTTCGCCGCCGGCGCGGCGGGCGCGGCAGCAGCGGCGACGCGCGCGTTGTCCTCCTGCATCGCCAGCATCTGCCGCATGCCGGCGACGTCGCGTCGGTCGAAGCCGAAATCGTCCATGGCTTCGACGAAGCTGCGGAACGAGCGGCGGCCGGCGGCGGAGGCCTGCGGTTGCGGCTGCTGCGGGCTCGGCAGGACGGCGGACTGGTTGACTTGCGGCAACGAGGCATAAGGCGAGGCGGTCGTGGTCGTCATGCGGTCAACTCCTGTTGCCGCCTTCCCACGCAAGCCGCGGGCCAGATCCATGTGCTTGAATCGATTGACTCCCGCCGCCGCCGAGGCAGGGGCGACCGGCAGAATCTGCCGCCTCGGGTCGAAGGATTCCGCAACCGGCCGGACCGGCGAGTCGATCATCGGCGCCTCTAGAACATGTGCCCGCTGCGCGTCGCCTTGGTCCACAAGTAGCGATGGTTGTGGTCGTTGGCCGGGAAGGCGTGCGGCACGCGCTCGGTGACCTCGATTCCGTACTGCGCCAGGGCCTCGAGCTTACGCGGGTTGTTGGTCATCAGCCGGACGCGGCGAAAGCCCAGCTGCTTCAGCATTTCTGCGGCCTCGCGATAGTCGCGCTCGTCGGCATGGAAGCCGAGCTGCTCGTTCGCCTCGATGGTGTCGAAACCGCGGTCCTGCAGGCCGTAGGCGCGCAGCTTGTTGACCAGCCCGATGCCGCGGCCTTCCTGCGCCAGATAGACCAGCACGCCGGCGCCCGCCTCGGCGATTTCCTTGATCGCGCCGCGCAGCTGGTCGCCGCAATCGCAGCGCAGGCTGCCCAGCAGGTCGCCCGTCAGGCACTGCGAGTGCAGTCGGGTCAGCACGGGTCGATCGGCCACCGGCTCGCCGATCACGATCGCGAGGTGCTCGGTGGCGCCGTCCGCCGGGCGGAATGCGACGATGCGGGCGGTCGCGCCGATGTCGAGCGGGACCAACGCCTCGCCCACGGACGTGAGCGTGGCGGCCGCGGCATCGCGATACTGCCAGATCGCGGCGGCTGCGACGCCGATGGGCGTGTCGCCGGCGCATGCCGCCGCGGGCGCAACCAGGGCCGCCGGTAACAGGCCGGCCTGCCGGGCCAGTTCGACCGCGGCCGCGGCCTCTTCCGGCGCCCGCCGCGCCACCGGCAGCGGACGCGGCGGCGGCGCCTGGGTCGGATCGGCCAGGGCGCGGATGGTTTCGGCGGCGATGCCTGCCGGCAGCTCGAGCAGCACCGTGCTGTCCGCGCCGCTCCAGGCGATGCCCACGGCGCGCGCGCGATGCACGGTCACGGCCAAGCCCGGGGGCTGGACGATCAGGCCCAGAAACCGTGCCACCGTCTCGCCGGTGGCGGTTTCGGCCGCCAGGGCGGCGCTCGCGCCACCCGAGGCGCCACACACCAAGACCGGATCGCCGCGCCGCAGCTCGGCGAGGGCGCGATCCACCGCGATCAAGCGCGCACGGGCAAGCTCGCGCGACAACGGCGTGGGGGCAAGGCGTGGCGTGGCGTTCTGGCTCATCGTTTCTTGAAACATACTAGCGCCGAACGGCGCTTGCGCGTAGGGCCACGACGGGGCAGGTTTGCGGCCTTCGCATGGATGGGGAACGCGATGGCGCAAGGGCCGACCGTGTACCGCGGCTACGATCGCGCCGGCCTCGACGCGCAGTACAACAACCGCGCCCTGGTGCCGGACTTCGCCCGGTACTTCGAGCGTTGGAAGACCAGTAGTGCGGCGGCGCGGGCGCAGGTCAAGGGCGCCGCCTTCGACGTACCCTACGGGCCGTCGGCGGCCGAAACGCTCGATATATTTCCGGCGCCCTCCAAAGGCGGCCGCAAACCGCCGGTTCTCGCGTTCTTCCACGGTGGATACTGGCGCGCCCTGGACAAGGGAGATTTCTCCTACCCGGCTCAGCCGTACGTCTATGCCGGCATAACGTACGTCTCGATAAACTACGGCTTGACACCCAACGTGACACTGGATGAACTGATCCGCCAAGCGCGAGCGGCTGTCAGATGGCTGTACCGCAATGCGCCAGCCCACGGCGGCGACATTGACCAACTGTACGTATCCGGTCATTCCGCGGGTGGACACTTGGCGCCGCTGGTCATGACCACCGACTGGTCGGCCCAAGGGCTGCCCCCGGACACCGTAAAAGGCGCGGTCGCGATCAGCGGCCTCTATGACCTCGAGCCGATCCGGCTCAGCTATCTGAACGAGGGAATGAACTTGGACGACGCTTCGGTCAGGCGCAACAGCCCGATCCACCAGGTCCCACCGGCCCATCGCAAATACGGCCGACTGGTGCTCTGCGTCGGCGGCGACGAGAGCGCGGAATTCCGCCGTCAGCAGGCCGACTACGCTGCCGCTTGGGCGAAGTCCCAGGCCGGAGCGCTCATTGTCGATGCCCCGGGGCGCAACCATTTCTCCGTGGTCGATGCGTTCGCCGCCCCCGAGCACGCGTTGTTCCGGGCTGCGCGCGATCTTGCGCTCGGCAAGAAAGTCGGAGGGTGATGCGATGGAGCAGGGAATTTTCGCGCGGCCGCCGGGCATGGTATCGTCGCGGCAGATGTCCCAAGGCAAGAAGATTTTGGTGGTCGACGACGACGACGTGCTGCGCCAGTCGCTGACCGAGCAACTGCGCCTGCACGAAGACTTCGTGATCCTCGAAGCCGATCGCGGCGCGGCCGGGCTGGAGAAGGTCCAGGGCGACCACGTCGACGCCGTGCTGCTCGATGTCGGCCTGCCCGACATGGACGGCCGCGAGGTGTGCCGCCTGATGCGGCGCAACGGCGTCAAGGCGCCGATCATCATGCTGACCGCCGCGGTCACTGACGCCGACACGATCCTCGGCCTCGATGCCGGCGCGAACGACTACATCACCAAGCCATTCAAGCTGGGCGTGCTGCTGGCGCGGCTGCGCGCGCATCTGCGCCAGCACGAGCAGAGCGATGACGCCGTGTTCAACATCGGGCCATACAGCTTCCGCCCCAGCGCGAAGATGCTGCTGGACGATGCGACGCGGAAGAAGATCCGCCTGACCGAGAAGGAAACGGCGATCATCAAGTTCCTCTACCGCGCCGGCGAGAAGGTGGTGGGGCGCGACACGCTGCTCAACGAGGTCTGGGGCTACAACGCCGGCGTCACCACGCACACGCTCGAGACCCATGTCTATCGCCTGCGGCAGAAGATCGAGCGCGACCCCGGCAACGCTCGTATCCTGGTCACCGAGCCGGGCGGCTATCGCCTGATCACCTGATCTCGAACAAAGCGAAAACCGGCGCCGACTCTGCGGCGGTGCAGCACGCGATTCCTCTCGACTCGCCGCCATGGCGACCTTACCTAGGAACGGATGCGAAGCCGTTTCAATAACGAGCGCGGACCCAGCAACGTGCGCGGGCGGGCCGATGGCGGGCAGTGATTCGTTCTTCGTCCGCTTCTGGGGCGTGCGCGGCAGCATCGCGGTTCCTGGCCCCGGCACCGCGCGCTACGGCGGCAATACCTCGTGCCTGGAGATCCGCTGCGGCGGCCAATTGCTGATCTTCGACGCCGGGACGGGGCTGAGGCCGCTCGGCAACTCGCTGGTGCCGAACGGCGCGATCGATGCGGATCTGTTCCTTACGCATACGCATTTCGACCACGTCAACGGCTTGCCCTTCTTCGTGCCGATGTTCATCAAGGGCAACCGCTTCCGGCTCTGGGCCGGACACCTGATCCCGCAATACACGCTGAAATACGTCCTGTCGGAGATGATGATCGCGCCGCTGTTCCCGGCGCCGGTCGAAGTGTTTCAGGCCGACATCAGCTACCACGACTTCCATGCCGGCGAGACGCTGCATCCGAAAAGCGGCGTGACACTGCGGACGGCGGTGCTGAACCATCCCAACAACGCGACGGGCTACCGCGTCGAGTACGGCGGCAAGTCCATCTGCTACGTCACCGACACGGAGCATTACGTCGACCGGATCGACGAGCGCGTTGTCGAGCTGGTGAGCGGCGCCGACGTGATGATCTATGACGGCACCTACACAGACCAGGAATATCCCCGATTCAAGGGATGGGGGCATTCCACCTGGCAGCAGGGAATCGCCGTGGCAAATGCAGGCGGCGTGAAGACCTACGTGATCTTCCATCACGATCCGAGCCACGACGACGCGTTCATGGACAAGATCCAGGCCGACGCCGAGGCCGCGCGTCCCGGCACGCTCGTCGCGCGCGAAGGCATGGCCCTCAGCCCGTGAGGGAGACCGAACGCCGCCGGCGCATGGGCTTGGCCACGGTTCTCGATCTCAAGGCCCAGGGCTACTTCATCCCGCATCGCCATGCCGACCGCCTGCCGGCCGAGCTCGCGCCCTATCAAACTGCCGAAGCGGCCTTTGCGGCGCGACACGACGCCTTCGTCGCTCTGCTCGACCGGATCGAACCCCTGGCCGGCGAGCTGCTGGCGCTCGCCGACGGAACGCAGGGAGCGCCGCGCTGGGACCAGGACTGGTTCTGCCGCCTGGATGCCGCCATCGCGTATGCCCTGATCCGGGAGCGACGGCCGCGCCATGTCGTCGAAATCGGCTCGGGCCATTCCACGCGCTTCCTGGCGCGCGCGGCGAGCGCGGCCGGCGCCGGAACGCGCCTGATCGCGATCGATCCCGAACCGCGCGCCAGCCTGGCGGATCTTCCGGTGGAATGGCGGCGCGAGATCGTGCAGCAGACGCCGCCGTCGCTGTTCCAGTCGCTCACGGCCGGCGACGCGCTGTTCATCGATTCCAGCCACGTGCTGATGCCGGGCAGCGACGTGGATCACCTGTTCAACCGCCTGCTTCCCGCGCTCGCGACCGGCGTGGCGGTGCACATACACGACATCTTCCTGCCCGATCCCTACCCGGCGGAATGGGCCTGGCGGGGCTACAACGAGCAGCAGGCGGCCTTGCTGCTGATCGCCGGCGGCTACGAGCCGGTGTTCGCCAGCCGATACGTGGTCACGCGCCTGCGGCACCGCGTGCAGCGAAGCGCCGTCGCCCGGCTTCCCCTTGTCGCCGGCGCCTACGAATCCAGCCTGTGGCTGGAAAAGTGCTGAGCTATTTGTACGGATCGGCGGCGTCGCGCAGCCCGTCGCCGAAGAAATTGAAGGCCAGCACCATGATCACCACCGGCAGCACCGGCAGCATCAGCCAGGGATAAAGGACGACCACGTTGATGTTCTGCGCCTCGTTCAAGAGGACGCCCCAACTGGTGATCGGCGGCCTCAAGCCCAGGCCCAGGAACGACAGCGCGGTCTCGCCCAGGATCATGCTGGGAATGCGCAGCGTGGCCGAGGCGATCAGGTGGCTCATGAAGCTGGGCAGCAGGTGGCGGCCGATGATGCGTCCGGGCGACGCGCCCATCAGCTGGGCTGCCGTGCAGAAGTCTTCCTCGCGCAGGCTCAAGAGCTTCGATCGCACCGCGCGCGCGAGGCCGGTCCAGTCGAGCAGGCCGAGAATGATGGTGATGCCGAAATAGACCAGCAGGGGGCTCCAGTTCACCGGCAGCGCCGCGGAGAGCGCCAGCCACAGCGGCAGTTCGGGCAGGGAGCGCAGTACCTCGATCACGCGCTGGACGATGATGTCGACCCAGCCGCCGTAGTACCCCGCGAACCCCCCGATCGTGATGCCGAGCAGGAAGCTGATCGAAACGCCGATCAGCCCGACCGTCAGCGACACGCGCGTTCCGTAGATGATGCGCGACAGCATGTCGCGCCCCAGCCGGTCGGTGCCCATCAGGAACAGCGTCCCGCTCTCGGCTGGGCAGACCAGGTGGAACCTGCCTGGGATCAGGCCGAAATACTGGTAGCGGTCACCCAGGCAGAAGAACCGCAGCTTGTGGATCTCGGCCGCGGGCGCCGCGGCCGCGCCCGGCGGCACGGTGCGGCCGTCCTTCGGCGTGTAGACGCGCTGCAGGTTGTCCATGTTGAGCGAGTAGTGGAAGCCGTAGACGAACGGGCCGACCAAGCTGCCGTCATGGAGCAGGTGCACGCGCTGCGGCGGCGCGTAAATGTAGTCGGTGAAGCGCGAATGCAGGTTGTAGGGTGCGATCAACTCGCTGATGAGGATCGATGCGTACATGACCAGCAGAATCGCGCCGGAGATGACGGCAAGGCGGTGGCGCTTGAGCTTCCACCACATCATCTTCCATTGCGAAGCGAGGAAGTAGCGTTCCTGCTCCGGCGTCATCCGTTCGACCGAGTACGGGTCGAACGGCGCATCGGAGACGAAGTGCGGGAGCTTTTCGCCCGGTGCGGCCGGCGCCGTCATTTCGTGGCACCCCCGTGCAGCCGAATGCGCGGATCGAGCGCGGCGAGCGCCAGGTCCGAGATGAACATGCCGACGACCGTCAGCAGCGCCAGGAACATCAGGAACGACCCGGCCAGATACATGTCCTGCGAGCGCAGCGCCGCCAGCAGCATCGGGCCGGTGGTCGGCAGGGACATGACGACCGAGACGATCACCGAGCCCGACACCAGCTCGGGAAGCAAATCGCCGATGTCCGAGATGAACGGGTTCAGCGACATCCGCAGCGGGTATTTCAGCAGCAGCTTGACCGGCGGCAGGCCCTTGGCACGGCCGGTCACGACGTATTGCTTCTGCAGCTCGTCCAGCAGATTCGCGCGCAGGCGCCGGATCATGCCGGCGGTGCCGGCGGTCCCGATGACGACCGTCGGCACGATCAGGTGCTGGACGACCGACATGAACTTGCCGATGGACCAGGGCTGATCGACGTACTCCGGCTCCATCAGGCCGCCGATGGAGATGCCGAAATAGCGGTTGGCCAGATAAAGCAGCACGAGCGCCAGCAGGAAGTTGGGCGTCGCGAGGCCGAGGAAGCCGAGGAAGGTCAGCCCATAGTCGCTCCAGCTGTACTGGTGCGTGGCCGAGTAGACGCCGATCGGGAAGGCGACGATGTAGGTGAACAGCACCGTCGCCAGCGTCACGACGAAGGTCAGGAACAGCCGGTCGCCGACGATCTGCGACACGGGCAGGCTGTACTCGAACGAATAGCCCATGTCGCCCTGCATCAGCCCGCCGAGCCAATAGAGGTACTGCACGATCATCGGCTTATCGAGACCGTACTGCTGGCGCAGGAACTCGATCTTCTCGGGGTCGACGTTCTCGCCCTGGCTTTCCAGCTCGGCGATGTAGGTCTCGAGGTAGTCGCCCGGCGGCAGCTGGATGATGATGAAGGTAAGCGCGCTGATCGCCAGCAGCGTCGGAATCATGATCAGCAGGCGGTGGACCACATAGCCTAGCATCGGCAGAACGTCCCGCGCGCGCGCTCGGTCACGGAGTATTGCCCTTCAGCCCGCCGGCGGCGGCAGTGCGCGCCGGGGCCTTGCCGTCGAACCAGGCGCCGTCGATCCGGTAGATGCCGAAATGAGCGCCCGGCTCCCAGTTGAACATGCCCTTCTCCGGCAGGTTCCTGAGATGGCGGTTGACGACGACGGGCTGCAGCACGCCGGCGACGATGCCGATGGTGAACGCCTCCTCGGCGTTGATCTTGAGGATGCGGTGCCAGACCCGCGCGCGTTCGTCGCGGCCGGGCGCCTTGCGCCAGGCATCGTAGAGCGCCATCAACTCCTTGCCCGGCTCGAGGTCGGGCGCCTCGCCGGCCTTGCCCTTCGTCTCGTAGAACTGGCCCCATTTCGGCCAGTTGAGCCGGTCCTGCTTCACCGGCACCAGCTCGTCCGGCGTCATGTCCGGCGTCGGGATGCCGTTGTCGAGTCCCGACCAGACCGCCATCACCGTCTCGCCCGAGTACACGCGATTGCGGAAGACCTCGCGCTGCGACGGCTTGGTGAAAAGCTTGATCCCGGCCTGGGCCCAGGAATCGCGAATCAGCTCGAGCACGTCGACCTGCTCGGTCGACTCGCCGGCGGTCTCGACGATGACCTCGAGAACCCGTCCGTCCGGCAGCAGGCGGAAGCCGCGGTCGTCGCGCTTGGTCAACCCGATCTCGTCGAGCAAGTGGTTGGCTTGCTTCAGGTCAAACTTGGTCCAGGCTTCGGCGTATTCCTTGCGGTAGAGAGGACTTTGCGGCAGCACGGTGTTCTGCGCCTCGAGCGCCAATCCGTAATAGATCACCTGGTTGATCTCGTGCCGGTCGATGGCGAGCGACAAGGCGCGGCGGAAGCGGATGTCGCGGTTCAGCGCCTTCCACACCGGGTCGCGGGCGTTGAGATTGGGATACAGCGCGACCTGCGAGCCATAGCCGGTGCGCCACAGCCGCGTCTCGAAATCATGGTTCTTCTGCGCGCCGCGCAGGAAGGTGTAGTTGTCGAAACGCAGGTAGCGCGCCTGCAGGTCGGTCTCGCCGGCGCCGGTCTTTGCCGGGATGATCTTGCTGTCGGCGATGTTCATGATGACCTTGTCGATGTAGGGAAGCTGCCGGCCGTCCGTGTCGACGCGGTGATAATAGGGATTGCGCACGAACACGAACCGGTCCGATGGCGCGCGGGTCGTGTTGATCCAGGGATCGAGCGTCGGCAGGTCCGGATTGTCGTTCTTGAACTGGTTGTCGAGCAGGTTGTGCATCGGCGCCCAGTTGCGCTGGCCGAACGACCGCGCGAGCTTGTTGAGTTCCGCCGCGTCCGCGTAGCGCTCGTGGAACTTTTTCAGGTAGTGCGCCGGCCGATAGATGTAGAGCGGGCTGGCGCCGGCGAGATAGGGCAGGAAGGTCGGGTTTGGCTGCGACCAGGCGTATCGGACTGTATGGTCGTCGATGACCTCGAACCTGGGTTTCTCGCCGCCGACCAGCAGCTGCGCCGGCACGCCCGTCGGCGACAGCTTCGCATTGTTCGCCACGTCCTCCCAGAAATACCGGAAGTCCTCGGCCGTGAAGGGATGGCCGTCGGACCAGCGATGCCCCTTGCGCAGACGCAGCGTGAAGACGCGGTCCTGCTCGACGTCGACCTTCTCGACGATGTCCGGGACGATCTCGTATTTCTCGTTGTAGCCGACCAGCCGCGCGTAGCCGTAGACGACCATCAGGCGTACGTCGCGCGAGCCCGCCATGAGGATGCGCAGCTCGCCGCCATGGCGGCCCGGCGTGCGGCCGGTATCGCTCATGCGCTCGACGAGCGGCGCCTCGGGCAGGCGCTTGGCGACCGGCGGCAGCACGCCGTCCTTCACCTGGGCCGCGAACATCGGCGTCTCGAGATAGGCATCGGCGGGCGCCGCCGCCAGGATAAAGGCCAGGCCGGCAAGGCCCGCCAGCAACATACGTTTGCTCATGCTCATGCCACGGCTACCTTCAGCTTGGCGGGCAGTTCGTGCGCGCGCACGAAATGGCCGTTGCCCATGTCGATCAGGTTCGGCCGACGGGTCGCGCCGTCGTCGGTGAACGGCTCTGGCCACAGCGCCGGCTCCGACGCTTTGCCTTCCATCAGCGCGGTCAGGTCCAGCTTCCGGCTGGGATCGGGGTCCGGCACGGCGTGCAGCAGCGCCCGGGTGTACGGATGCGCCGGATGCCGGAACAGCTCGTCGCGCGGCGCCAGCTCGACCAGACGCCCGCGGCACATGACGGCGATGCGGTCGGCGATGTAGTTCACGACCGCGAGGTTGTGCGAGATGAACAGGTAGGTAAGGCCCAGCTGCTGCTGCAGATCCTTCAGCAGATTGAGGATCTGCGCCTGGATCGAGACGTCCAGCGCCGAGACCGGCTCGTCGCAGATCAAGAGGTCGGGCCTTAGCGCCAGCGCGCGCGCGATGCCGATGCGCTGGCGCTGGCCGCCGGAGAAGCTGTGCGGATAGCGCTTCAGGTGCCGCACGTCGAGGCCCACGAGGCGCATCAGCTCCTTCACCGTCTCGGCGCGCGACTCGGCGTCGCCGATGTTGTGGATCACCAGCGGCTCGCTGATGATGTCGAACACGGGCATGCGCGGGTTCAGGCTTCCGAACGGATCCTGGAAGATGAACTGGATGCGGCGCCGATAGGGCACCAGCGCGCGCGGGCTGAGCTTCAGCCAATCGACCGGTGTGCCGCGGTCGTTGAAGGTGATGCTGCCCTCGTCCGGCGTCAGCGCGCGCATGATCATCTTGCTGAGCGTCGTCTTGCCGCAGCCGCTCTCGCCGACCAGGCCCAGGCATTCGCCGCGGCGGATGTCGAAGCTGACGCCCTCCACGGCCGTCACCTGCCCGGCGCCCTTGGCGCCGGCGAACAGACCGGCCTTGCGGATGGTGAAGCGCTTCGAAACGTCGCGCACCGAAAGAAGCGGCCCGGCGGCGTCCGCACCCTGGGGCCAGGCCTCCTTCTTCGCCAGGATCTCGCTCTTGCCCGTGTTGATCTCGCGGATCGGCACCAGGCGCTCGTTCGGCTTCATGTTGAACCGGGGCACGGCGCGCAGCAGCGCGCGCAGATAGGGGTGCCGGGCGTCGGCGAAGATGTCGTCGAGCGTGCCGCTTTCCATCACCTCGCCGTGGTACATGACCACGATCTCCTCGGCCATGTTGGCGACCACGCCGAGATCGTGCGTGATCAGCAGAAGGGCCATGCCCAGCTCCTTCTGCAGGTCGCCCATCAGCTTCAGGATCATGGCCTGGATCGTGACGTCCAGCGCCGTGGTCGGCTCGTCGGCGATCAAGAGGGCGGGCCGGCAGACCAACGCCATGGCGATCATCACACGCTGGCGCAAACCGCCCGACAATTCGAACGGATAGGTCCTGAGCGCCTTCACCGGGTCGGGAAACCCGACCATGCGCAGCATGTCGCGGGTCAGCTCCAATGCCTCGGGCTTCGAGACCTGGCGGTGCAGCAGCAAGGCTTCGCTGACCTGGTCGCCCACCGTGTGCAGCGGCGACAGCGACGTCATCGGCTCCTGGAAGATGATCGAGATGCGGCCGCCGCGGATCTGGCGATAGGCGGCGCTGTCCTGTGGGATCTTGGCCAGGTCCTGGACCGTGCCCGGCTTGCGCGGGTCGGCGAACAGGATCTCGCCGCGCGCGATGCGCCCGTTGCGCGGCAGGATGCCCATGATCGCCTGGCTGATGACCGATTTGCCCGAGCCCGACTCGCCGACGATCGCGACGGTGGTGGCCTGCGGCACGCGAAAGGAAACGCCGCGCACGGCGTTCACCACGCCTTCATGCGCCTCGAAATCGACGACCAGGTCGCGCACCCGGATCAGGTCGGTTTGCTCGCTCATGCCTGTCCCGCGTGCCTCGGCCGGTCACCCTCGTCGTCGGCCGCCTCTGCCGGAGCCGATTGGATGCCCAGGGCCGCGAGATTGCCGATGGTGGCCGGACTCAGGTTCAGCCGGCGCTGTTCGGCATGGCCCGCGGCGATAGCGACGATCTCGCGAAATCCATTGATCGTGGAATCGACCCGCAAGCTGCGCCCGCTGCCTCTGACGCTCAGCTGCATCCAGCCGCGCGACCGGTCACGTCGGGTCGAATAGTAGGCAAGCCCCAGCCTCCCCAATTCGCTCCAGGCGATCGACACGCCCAACGGTCCGATCGCGGTTATCCCCGCGTCGTCCACCCGCACCACGGTCGTCTGCCGCAGCGCCGTGCGCGCGCCGAACGCCAGAAAAAGCGCGGCTAGGCCTCCTAGCACCCACATCATGACAGGACTGGCCGGCACGAACAACAGCGGTCCGCCGGTCGCGGCGACGCCCAGCGCGGCGCGCACGTAGTCGCCGACCAGCTCTTTCGGCGGATAGCGGTGCTCGCTCATGGCGCCACATCGAACACCTGGCTCGCCGGCAGCCAGCGCGCCGACGCATGGCCGACGGTGGCCTGCAGGAACGCGTCGATGAACCGCCAGGTCGCCTCGTCGTGCGCCAAATGGTGGGTCAGCATGCAGGTCGGCTCGTCCGGGTCGACGGTGCCGGCGCGCCGTGCGCGCAGATGCCCGGTCGCCGCGGCCAACGCGCTGGCGGTGCCGACAAAGTCGCGTCCGCCGGTCCAGTCGATCACATCGATATGCGCATTGGCGCGCACCAGCCCGGCGCCGTCGCGTTTCGCCGGACGTGGATTGGCGACCGAAAGGCCGCGCACGCCCAGCGAGGGCAGCGCCGCGGCGATCGCGGCGTCGATGCGGTTCCAGGGCGGCACCATGACGGGAAGGGCGCGCCCGCCGGAAAGCGCCGCCAGGCGGTCGCGTGCGCGGGCCAGTTCGTCCAGCACGACGGTGGCCGGACGGTCGCTGCCGAGCTCGGATTTCTTCGCGTCCGGCCGCGCATGGTTGGCATGGGCGTAGCCGTGCTGCAGCAACTCGATGCCGGCGCGCCCCTCCAGCGCCGCGAACAGCGCCGGCTCGGCCTTGGCGGGGATGACGGCCAGGGCCAGCGGTACGCGCCGCGCCGCAGCGATGTCGAGCAGCCGGCGCAGCGCCGCGGTGTCGGTCGTGGCGTCGTCGTCGCGCCACCAGAACGTCGCGGTCTTGCTGGCGGCGCCCCAGGCGTCGAGCTCGCGCGCGAGCGCTTCCCAGGCAAGCCCGGCGGGGACGGCCGGGGCTGCGCTTCGGGCAAGGGGTGTGGCTGCGGTCATGGCTCGCGTACTTGGTTCAAACGCGGGGGAAATGTCGCCTGTTCCCGGACTGCGCGCAACAACAGCGTGGCGGATCTCTCGGCGCCGGAAATATCGACGAAGAACCCTTCCGGCGGCGGTTTTGCGGCGTCGATCGCGGCGGCCAGGGCGGCCGGGTCCAGGCCCTGCGGCGGCAGCCAGCGGCACAAGCCGCGCTCGGCCAGGGCATGGCAGCGCAGCGTCTGCTCGAGCTCGCCAGCGTCCGCGAACGGCACGAACACGGCGGGAACGCGCGCGCTCAGCACTTCGATCGCGGTGTTGTATCCCGCTTGCGAGACCGAGCGCAGCGCGCGCGGCAGCAGCGTGACGAAGTCCTCGCGCGCCCGCTCGACGATGACACCGGGTCCAGCCCGGCGACGCAAGGCCTGGAACTTCTCCTCGGGCAGGCTGTGACCAGCCAGCAGCCGCCAGGGGCGGTCGCGAAAGCGCGACAGCGGACGGGCGTCCAAGGCCGCCCGCAGCAGCGGCTCGCCGACGGCGCCGCCGCCGCTCGATACGAGGACCTCCGGCTCGCTGACAGGCGCATGCGCCGGCGCGAACGGCTGCTCCAGCAGGTACCCGGTGTAGTGCAGCCGATCCGCGATGCGCGGTACGGCGGGAAAGCTCAGATCGAGGCCGATCAACGCCGGATCGGCGTGCACCAGCACCAGGTCGAAGCTCCCGCGCACCCGATCGACGATTCCCTGGATACGCGTCGGGGCCGGCGGATGGATGATGTCGCGCAGCGAGCACGCCAGGAGCGGCCGGCGAGCCTGCGCCGCGGCCTCGCGCAGCAGCGGCTCCAGCTCGAACCGCAGCAGCCTGCGGCCGAAGGGATAGAGCTCCGTGACCACCAGGTGCGGCCGGCGTGCGGCGAACAGGTCGAGCAGCGCCCGCGCGCGCCGCGCGCGCCAGGCCTCGTCGACCTCGGCGCCCGTCTCGTCGAGCAGCTCCTTGAACGTGGCATCCCTGGCACGCGCCGGCGGCAGCTGCACGAAGTCCAGCCCCGAAGCCGGCAGGTTCGGTACCGGCATTCCGCCGCTCGCCACCGTCACCTCGGCGCCGGCCGCGGCCAAGCCGCGCGCGAGCGCCATGGCGCGGCGCAGATGCCCGATGCCGAGCAGGTGATGCACGTGGATCAACGCGCGCGGGCGGCCGCTCATGGAGCGGCATCCTGGCGCAAGGCGATGTTCAGGCGCGCGAGCGAGGGCGTCCCGTCCGTCGCCAGCACGAAGTGGTGCGCGCAGCCGTCGCGCAGCTTGTGCGGCGGCGGGCTGGTCATGTCCCATCCCACCGCCAGCGCATAGACGGCGCGAATGACGCCCTTGTGCGCGACGGCGAGCGTGGCCGTGCCGGCCGCCGCGCACTCGGCGAGAAACGGCCGCAATCGCACCTGCACCTCGCGCGGGCTTTCGCCGCCCGGCGCCTTAAAGTCGACGCCCTTGGCTTCCCACGCCTTCATCAGGTCGCCGAGCTCGCGACGCAGCTCATCGAGATGCCGGCCTTCCCACGTGCCCCAATGCATCTCCACCAGCCGCGGATCGCGGCGCGCGTCGTTGAGGCCGAGCAGCGCCGCCGTCTCGGTCGCGCGGCACAGCGGGCTTGTGACGCCGCCGTATCCGGCGAATTCATCCGGCAGGCGCCAACGCCGCACCTCGGCGCGTCCGGCCTCGGACAGCGGCACGTCGCCGCGCCCCTGGACCCGCCCGACCTCGTTCCATGTCGTTGGTCCGTGACGCACCAGCACCAGCGCGGTCATGCGCGCCTTGCCTTGGCGGCTCGCCGCAGCACGGCGTCGAGCTGCCGCGCGGCCGCGGCGATGTCGTGGCGGGCCGCCACATTGTCCAGGGCCGCCTCGCTCATGGCGCGCCGGCGCGCCGGATCGTCGAGCAGCGCGGCAACGGCGCGCGCCAGAGCCGCGTCGTCGTCGCTTTCGACCAGGAGTCCCGTCTCACCCTGCCTCACCACGTCAGCGACGCCTACGCCGTATCCAGCGACTACCGGCAGGCCGGCCGCCTGCGCCTCCAAGATCGCCATGCCGTAGGCCTCGCGCACGGCCGGCCAGACGTATACGTCGCAGGCGGCATACACCGCCCGCAGGCGTAGGGCGGCCATCGCGCCGGTATAGATCACCCGCCGGCCAAGCGGCGCCAGGGCGTCCTCGGTTTCGCCCCGGGCGATGCCGTCGCCGACCACCACGAGTCGCCAGGGGCGGTCTTGGAGGTGCGCCAGGGCCCTGCCCAGCACGCGGTAGGAATCCAGCTTGTCGCCCGGGCGCATCATACCCACGGCCAGCAGCCATGGCTCGTCTTTCGCCAGCCGGTCCGCCCCGATCCGGCCGACCAGGGCGGCGCGGTGATGCGCCCGGCGGGCGGCTGCACGCCCATAGGGCGCGGCGTCGAGAAAGGGCGGCAACATGTCCAGGCGCGCCCCGCGCCTGAGCGCGGGCCGCACGAACTCAAGGTCGACCGTGTTCAGGCACAACGCGGCGTCGGCCCGTTTGAGCGCCGCCAGCGCGGCCTCGTAGCCAAGCGCCCAGGCGCCGCTTCGGCGCTTCGGCGCCACCGACGGCTCGACCACGACATAGGGGATGCGCAAGGCGGTGCTGACCGCCGGGCCGAGATGGTCGGGCGCCTTGTGGTAGAGGTGATAGGTCAGCCAGGCCTGCGGGCGCTGCCGCTTCGGCTGCGCCGTCCAGCGCCGGATCAGACGGCCGGCAACGCGCGCGCCCTCGGCCGCGAGCCGCGCCTGGGCCGCCCTGTCGCCCTCGCGATCATGGCTGCGAAACGTGCTGGCGAGCGCCACCTCGTGCCCGGCGCCGACGAGCGCGCGCATCAGCAGCCGCGCCATGCGGCGATCGCCCGAGGGGTGCGGATGCGTGGGCGCCTTCAGGGGCGCGTAGAATGCGACGCGCATGTCAGTTCGGCCGGTGCTCGCGCCGCGGTCGACCCGAAGCGCGCCGCGATGCGGCCGATATTGTCCTGGAAGGCGAAATGCTCGGCCACGCGCCGCGCACCGGCCGCGCCCAGGCGCGCGCGGCGGGCGGGATCGCGCGCGAGGGCGGCGATCGCCTGCGCCAGCATGGCCGGGTCGGCAGGCGGCACGAGAACGCCGGTCGCCTCGGGCTCGACCAGCTCGGCGATGGCGCCGGTCGTCGTCGCGATGCAGGCCAAGCCTTGACTTTGCGCCTCCATCAGGACGTTCGGCAGACCGTCGCGGTCGCCGTCCTTGTCGATCTTGCTGGCCAGCACGAACAGGTCCGCGTCGCGATACGCGGCCATGACGCGGTCCTGCGGCTGGGCGCCGCGCCAGTCCATGCGCCCCGCCAGGCCGTGTGCCTCGGCGCGACGCCCGAGCTCGCGATGCAACGCGCCGCCGCCGATATGGACGAAGCGCCAGTTGAGCGAAGGCGGCAGGGCGGCCAGCGCGTCGATCAGGTCGTCGTATCCCTTCTTCGCCACGGCGCGGCCGACCGACAGGATGATCACCGGGTCGGCCGGATCGCTGCCGTCGCGCGGCGCGCGCACGGCCGGCGGCGGCGGAAACCGCGTTGCGTCGAGCCCGTGATAGACCAGCGCCACCTTGGCCGGCTCGGACGCCAGCGCGGCGAGGTGCTCGCGCCCCAGCTTCGTGCAGGCGACCAGCCACTCCATCTCGGCGAGCTTCTCGCGCTTCTCCCAATCCGGGGTGATCCAGATGTCGCGTGCATGCGCCGAGCAGCTCCAGGGCAATCCGCGCAGGATCGCCATGTAGCGCGCGACGGAAGCCGGCGTATGGATGAAATGCGCATGCAGATGCGCGATGTCGCCCGGCAGCTCGGCCGCGGCGACGCAGGCCTGGCCGAAGCGGCGGATGCGATTGGGCGTGCGGTCGCGCGCGAGATCGGCGAGGAACCGTGCCCGCGCGGCGCGATAGCCCGCGAGCCGCCGCGCCCGCAGCCAGCCGCGCAGCACGCGCCAGGGCTCGCGATAGAGGTACTCGGGCAGGTAGCGCACCGGTGCCCTGATGGAAGCATGCACGGGGTGGCGCTGCCGGTCGGTCGGATGACGCAGCGACACCAGAACCAGATCGAGCCCGCGCGCCTCGAGGGCCGCAATCTCCTGCGCGATGAACGTCTCCGACAGGCGCGGATAGCCCTTCAGGAATACGGCAATGCGGGGGGCAAGCGTGGCGCCGCCGTCCATCGTGCGGGAAGTGGCGCTCAGCGGCCTCGCGCGGCGAGGCGCGGCTGGGCGGTCGGTCGGGCGAGCATCTGGGTGACCAGCCGGTTGACATTCTCCAGCCCGTCCAGCAGCCCCGGCACGACGACCGCGGACGGCAGGTCCTGCTGCGGCAAATGGCGGAGCGCGGTCGCCATGACGCGCGGATCGCGCTTGCCGTCGTTCTCCAGCATGCGCACCAGCCCCATCTCCTGCGCGCGGCTGGCGCGGATGTACTGTTCCTGGCGCGGCTGCGTGCGCGGGACGATCAGCGCGCGCTTGTCGAAGGACAGGATCTCGCAGAACGTGTTGTAGCCGCCCATTGCCACCACGCCCAGCGCGCCTGCCATCAGCGTTTCCATGCGCGCGTCGAAGGTGGTCATGCGAATGTTCGGCAGGCGATGTGCGCGGCGCAGGAATTCGGCCTGATGCTCCGGCGCCATGAACGGGCCCAGCACGACCATGGCCGGATGCGGCACGCCCGGATCGCTCTCGTAGGCGCTCAAGACCCAGTCCACCAGCGCCTCGCCGTCGCCGCCGCCGCCCGGCGTCACCAGCAGGTAGGGCTGGTCGAGGCCCTGGAGGTCCGCATTGCGCGGCATCAGCGTATTCGGAATGCTGCGCTGCAGGTATCCGGTATAGGTGAGCTTGCGGGTGACCGATGCCGGCAGGTCGAGGCCTTCCAGCGGGTCCCAGAGCTGCGGCAGGCCATAGACCCAGATCGCGTCGTACAGGTCTTGCAGCGCCGGCAGGGCCTTCTTGCGCTCCCATTCCGGCGCCAGCTGCGCCGGCTCGTCCATCACGTCGCGCAGGCCCAGCACCAGCGGCGTGCCGCGGCGCTTCAGCATGACGAGCGTGTTCTTGACCTCGCCGCGCAGGCCAAGCGGCTCCTTGTCGACGATGAACAGGTCGGGGTCGAAGATGTCGGCGGTGTGGCGGATGATCGACGCCCGCATCGCCAGCGTCTCTTCGATGTCGATGTGCAGATTGAGCGACGTGTACTCGCCGTTGCGCAGCTTGATCACGCCCGGGATGCGCACGAAATCGACGCGCGCGCGGAAGTCGAAGCTGCCGATGATCGGCGAGCCCGACAGGATCATGACCGACAGGTCCTTGTTGCCGTCCACCAGCGAATGCGCGAGCGCGCGCACGCGGCGAAGATGGCCGAGGCCGAACGTGTCGTGACAATAGAACATCACGCGCGCGCCGTTGCGCCGGGTCGACATCGCTGGCCTCGCCGCCAAATGGCTATTGTTGTCGATTGCCCCCCAAACGCCGGGCACTATGGCATATTTGGCCTTGCGCCGAAAAGCTTTCCAGCCCCGCCGGCACGGGAAAATCGCAGGCTGCCGTAGCCGAATTTGCGGTAGCCGGCGTCCCCGGGCCGGAACCGTTTACCGCCTGGATCAGTTGGTCTAATGTATTTAAGAATAAGGATGATCGGCGGAAAAGTCGCGCTTCGGAGAGCCTGCCATGAGCCTGCATGAGGAAGTCGACGCCTTGCGCCGCGTTCCGCTGTTCGCCAAGATCGAGCCTTCGAAGCTGAAACTATTGGCCTTTACCAGCGAGAAGCTGGACTACCAACCCGGCCAGGATCTTTGCACCCAGGGCGATGCCGGCGACGCCATGTACATCATCATGGCCGGCGAGGCGGACGTGCTGATCAATACGCCGGCCGGCGAGCATCGCGTGGCGCGCCTGGGCAAGAACAGCTTCGTCGGCGAGATCGCCATCCTGTGCGACGTGCCGCGCACGGCCACGGTCCGGGCGGCAGGGTCCTTGACGGCGCTGCGCATCTCGAAGGACCTGTTCTTCCGGC
>CAZLBB010000093.1:0-23124 GCA_964557415.1 uncultured Rhodospirillaceae bacterium | reverse complement strand
GACGGCGCGCCTCGGTGCCGACCAGCGGCGGCAAGCAGGGCGGCCCGGGCGGCCTCGAGCCGGAGCCGCAGCCGGGCGCCTGACGCGCCGAAACCCGTCACGCTACGGAAAGGGGCGCCCTGCGGCGCCTCTTTTTGTTTGATTTCCCGTTTCTTTACGCCTTGTTGCCTATCCGCTATATGAGCCTCTGCGGGTGGGGGACTCAAGCGACGGCAGGATCGCGCGACAGGAGGCGCAATGGCCCGCAAGTTGTTCGGGACGGACGGAATCCGCGGCACGGCCAACAGCGAGCCGATGACGGCCGAGACCGCGCTGCAGGTGGCGATGGCCGCCGCGCGGCGCTTCCGGCGCGGCGAGCACCGCCATCTCGTGGTGATCGGCAAGGACACCAGGCTCTCGGGCTACATGCTGGAGCCGGCGCTGACCGCCGGCTTCATCTCGATGGGCATGGACGTGACGCTGCTGGGACCGATGCCGACGCCGGCCGTTGCCATGCTGACGCGATCCTTGCGCGCCGATCTCGGCGTCATGCTGTCAGCCTCGCACAATCCCTACCAGGACAACGGCATCAAGCTGTTCGGGCCGGACGGCTACAAGCTGTCGGACCAGGTCGAGGCCGAGATCGAGGCTATGGTCGGCCAGGGCGACGGCCTGAGCTCGCCGGACAAGCTGGGCCGCGCGCGGCGCCTCGACGACGCGCCGGGGCGCTACATCGAGTTCGTCAAGCAGACCTTCCCGCGCGGCCTGCGCCTCGACGGGCTCAAGATCGTGGTCGACTGCGCGCACGGCGCGGCCTATCGCGTCGCGCCGACCGTGCTGTGGGAGCTCGGCGCCACCGTGGTGCCGCTCGCGGTGCAGCCCGACGGCCTCAACATCAACCGCAAGTGCGGCGCGGTGCACCCGCAGCTCATGTGCGAGCAGGTCGTGGCGCATGGCGCCGATTTCGGCCTCGCGCTCGACGGCGACGCCGACCGGGTGATGATCTCGGACGAGCGCGGGCGCATGCTCGACGGCGACCAGGTGATGGCGCTGGTGGCGAATTCCTGGCGCCGCGCGCGCAAGCTCAGGGGCCGCGGCGTGGTCGCGACCGTGATGTCCAATCTCGGGCTCGAGCTCTATCTCAAGGGCAAGGGCATCAAGCTCGTGCGCACGCCGGTCGGCGACCGCTACGTGGTCGAGAAGATGCGCGAAGAGCGGTTCAACGTCGGCGGCGAGCAGTCCGGCCATATCATTCTCAGCGACTACGCGACGACCGGCGACGGGCTGATCGCGGCGCTGCAGGTATTGGCCGTGATCGTCCAGGCCGAGAAGCCGGCGAGCGAGGCCGGGCGCCTGTTCACCGCCCTGCCGCAGGTGCTGCGCAACGTGCGCTACGGCCAGTCGCGGCCGCTCGACGACGCCGAGGTCAAGCGCGCGATCGCCGACGGCGAGAGGAAGCTGGGCGAAACCGGCCGCGTGCTGATCCGCAAGTCCGGCACCGAGCCCGTGATCCGCGTCATGGCCGAGGGAGGGAACGACCAGCTCGTCGCCGGCGTGGTCGACCAGATCGTCGCCGCCATCGAGGCCGCTGCCCGCCGCCAGGCGGCGTAGTGCGCGGCCGCGTCCTCATCGTCGCCGGGTCCGATTCGGGCGGCGGCGCCGGCATCCAGGCCGACATCAAGACCGTCACCGCGCTCGACGCCTATGCCGCCACGGCGATCACGGCGCTGACGGCGCAGGATACGACCGGCGTCTACGGCGTGGTCCCGGTCGACCCCGCCTTCATCCGCCAGCAGATGGAGCTGGTGATCGCCGATATCGGCGTCGACGCGATCAAGACCGGCATGCTGCACGACACCGGTGTGATCGCCGCCGTGGCCGACACGGCCGGGCGCCTGGCGCCCGAGGCGGCATTCGTGGTCGACCCGGTGATGGTGGCGAAGGGCGGCCACAAGCTGCTCGAGGACCGGGCGATCGACGCGGTCAAGTCGCGCCTGGCGCCGCTCGCGACCGTGATGACGCCGAACACGCCCGAGGCGACGGCGCTGACCGGCGTCGCCATCGCCTCGGTCGCCGACATGGAGCGCGCCGGCCGCGCCATCCTCGACCTCGGCCCACGCGCCGTGCTGGTCAAGGGTGGCCATCTCGAGGGGCCGGAGGTGCACGACCTGCTGGTCGAACGTTCCGGCGTCACGCGCTTCCAGTCGCCGCGCATCGCGACGCGCCACACGCACGGCACCGGCTGCACGCTCGCATCGGCGATCGCCGCCGGCCTGGCGCAGGGCCTGGCGCTGGCGCCGGCGGTGGCGCGCGCGCGCGCCTATGTGCGCCGCGCCATCGAGACCGCGCCCAATCTCGGCCGCGGCCACGGGCCGCTCAACCACGCGCACACCGTCAGGCCGTTCGAGGCCTGATCACGGACATCGCGCGGGCGCGATGCTATCATCGCGGTGCCGATCCCCGGACCCGCTGGAACGTATCCATGACGCGAACGACCCTGACCCTTGCCGCCTTGCTTGTCGCCATGACGGCCGCCGGCGTCGCGCTGGCGCAACGCGCGGCGCCGGCGCCGCGCGGCTGGACGACGGCCGACCCGGAAGGGCAGCGCGGCCAGTTCATGTTCCTCGACAACCGCATCGGCGACCCGATCACCAAGTCCTTCCCTGATCCGAAGAACCAGAAGGACCAGTTCGGCCTGAAGCTGTGCAACGGCGTCGACTTCATCCCCGGCTTCACCTATTGCGAGGACCAGCGCCTGCGCCGCATCGTCGACGGCATCCCGCGCCTCGACTATCACGGGGTCGAGGTGAAGTTCGTCAACCTGCGCTACCTGAACGACAAATTCGTCGGCTTCGTCATGGCCTTCGACACAGCGAAGTTCAAGGCGCTGGCCGAGGTGCTCCAGGGGCAATACGGTGCGCCGTTCCAGATCGAGGTGGTCGAGTGGCGCGACCGCGTCGGCTTCGCCTACAACAACACGATCTGGAGCTGGAACACGCCGCACGGCCTGATGACCTTGAAGGAGCGCGCCGTCGCGCTCGACACCGGCGCGCTCGAGCTGTTCGAGGCCGCCGCCGAGCGGCGCTATCACGCCGTGCGCTACCGCGACGTGGTGGATTGACGGACCGCTTCTATCCCACCACCGTCACCAGCGACACTGCCAATAGCCCGCCCATCGTCCAGTTGAAGGCGCGGCGCCAGCGCGGGTCGTGCAGCAGGCGGCCGATGCCGACGCCGAACAGAGCCCAGACCGCGAGCGACGGAAAGCACACCAGGACGAACATCGCGCTGATGAGCCCGACCTCGCCGGCGAGATGGCCGCCGACCGTGGTGTAGGTGGTCAGCGCCCCCACGGCGATGATCCAGGCCTTGGGATTGACCCACTGGAACAGCGCGGCCTCGAGGAAGGTGATCGGCCGGGCGCGCGCGCCCTGATCCTTGGCCTCGCCGGCCGTGGCGATGCGCCAGGCGAGATAGAGCAGCCACGCGGCGCCGACGTACTTTAGCCAGCGATGCACCTCGGGATAGGCCTGCAGCAGGCCGAGCATGCCGAGGCTGAGCGCGGCGAGCATGGCCGGGAACCCGAAGGTGACGCCGAACATGTGCGGCAATGAGCGGCGGAAGCCGAAATTCGCGGCCGACGCCGTCACCATCAGGTTGTTCGGCCCCGGCGTGATCGACATCGCCAGCGTGAACAGGAACAGCGGTCCGAGGAGCTCCAGCATGGCGTGAGCCGCCGGTCAGATGATGCGCCGGCGCGCCTGTTCGGCGGGGTCGGACGCGGGCGAGGCGGCCAGCGCCGCGATCGTCCTGAGCGCGCGCTCGAGCGTGGCGCGGTCGGCCGTGGCGCCGAGGGTTACGCGGATGGCGTTGGGCGCGGACGCCGGATCGATGGCGAAGGCCTGCGCCGGGCAGACCGCGATGCGGCTGCGCTGGGCCGCGTCGGCGAATTCGCCGGCCTGCCAGCCGGCGGGCAGGTCGATCATCGCGTGCATCGCATCGGGCCGGCCGCGCCAGGAGAGCCCGGCCAGCGCGCCGCGCGCGATGGCATGGCGCTCCGCGATCTCGGCCCGCAGCTCGTCGAGCAGCCGCTCGGCGGTGCCGTCGGCGATCCAGCGCGTGACGATCTCGGCGCTGAAGGCCGGCAGCGCCAGCGCGGTCGAATGCACCGTCTCGACGATGCGCTCGCGCAGCCGCGGCGGCGGCGCCATCCAGGCGAGCCGCAGGCCCGGCGCCAGGCATTTCGACACGCTGGCAAGATAGATCGTGTGCTCGGGCGCCAGCGCCGCGATTGCCTCGGGCCGCTCGCGCGGCAAGAAGCCGTAGACGTCGTCCTCGATCAGCAGCAGGTCGCGATCGCGCAGCACCTCGGCGATCGCGCGCCGCCGCTCGCGGCCCATCATGGCGGTGGTCGGGCTGTGGATGGTCGGCGTCAGGAACACCAGCTTTGCGCCGGTCTCGCGCGCCATCCGATCGATCGATTCGGGCAGCGCGCCCTCCTCGTCCATCGCCACGCCCACCGGCCGCGCGCCCATTAGCCTGACCGCGTTGCGCACGCCGGCGAAGCTCAGATGCTCGGTCAGGACCGTGTCGCCCGGGCGCGACAGCGCCAGCACCGATACCGCGAGCGCGTGCTGCGCGCCGCCGGCGAGCACGACGCGCTCGGGCGCGAGGTCGAGCCCGGCGCGGGCGATCCAGGCCGCGCCCGCCGCGCGATAGGCCGGCAGGCCGCCGTCCGGCATGTAGTTGAGCAGGGACCCGAGGCCCGGCTTGCGGCTGATCGCGCCGAGCGCTTCGGCCAGAGCTGCGGCCTGGCTCGCGATCACCGGAATGTTGCGCGTCATGTCGATCGTGCCGTCGGCGAGCGACGGCGGGTCGGCCGTCCCCCGACCGAACATGGCCGGATCGGCGGCCTGGATATCGAGCACGTAGGTGCCGCGCCCGACCTGGCCCGACACCAGCCGGCGCTGCTCCGCCAGTGCGTAGGCGCGCCCGACCGTGCCGACCGTCACGCCCAGCTTCCAGGCCAGGTCGCGCATCGGCGGCAGCTTCGCGCCCGGCGGCAAGGCGCCGCTGCCGATCGCATCGGCGATCGCCTCGGCCAGCGCCTGGTAGCGCGGCCCCGCGCGTCCTTGCAACTGTGGATGCCAACTTGTCACGGTCACAATGTTCACATTGACCGATCTCGATTGTCAAGTGTACCCAATTATTGGGGAGACGGGGAGGCAATTGTCTTGCTACAGGAGGATGACAATGCGGAACCGCTCAGGGACAATCGACACAATCATCCCGCCACACACGGGATTCTTCTCCGTCGTATCGCGGCGCGCGCGCGGCCTGATCGATGCCCTGCTCGCCTGGCAGGACCGCGCGCGCGAGCGTCGGGCGCTCGCCGCCATGGACGAGCGTCTGCTGCATGACGTCGGCCTGACCCGGGACGACGTCATGGCCGCGCTGAACAAGCCGTTCTGGCGCAGCTAGGCGGAAGCGGCGATCATGGCCGCTCCATTGCGGCGAGAGTTGGGGCAGCGAAAGTTGGGGACGATGAGCGAGACGATGCAGGCCGGGTCGGTCGTGGCCGAGCCGATGAAGATCGAGCCGGTGGTGCTGGAAGGCGGCGACGTTCGGCTGGAGCCGCTGCGCGAGCAGCACGAGGCCGCGCTGGCCGAGGTGCTCGATCCGACGCTGACGCAGTGGTTCACCAAGCCGATGCTCACGCGCATGGACGTGCATGACTTCATCGTCGAGGCGCTGGCGGCCGAGAAGGCGGGCAGCGCCTTGCCTTTCGCCACGATCGCCAAGTCGACCGGCAAGGTGATCGGCTCGACCCGCTTCGGCGCCATCGACCGCGCCAACCGGCACGTCGAGATCGGCTGGACGCTGGTGGCGCGCCCGTTCCAGCGCTCCGCCGCCAATACCCAGGCGAAGCTGCTGATGCTGGCGCATGCCTTCGAGCGCTGGGGCTGCATCCGCGTCGAGTTCAAGACCGACTCGCTCAACATCCAGTCGCGCACGGCGCTGACGCGGCTGGGCGCGACCGAGGAGGGCATCTTCCGCAACCACATGATCTGCGCCTCGGGCCGCATCCGGCACAGCGTGTATTTCAGCATCACGGTCGAGGAATGGCCGGCGGTGAAGCAGCGCCTGATCCGGCGCATCGCCGCCGGCGGGCATGGCCACGCGCTTGCGGGCGCGTCGTGAAATCGCCGATCTACCAGATCGACGCCTTCGCCCGGCGCGTCTTCGCCGGCAATCCGGCCGCGGTCTGCCCGCTTGAGGACTGGCTGCCCGACGACCGGATGCAGGCGATCGCGGCCGAGAACAACCTGGCAGAGACCGCCTTCTTCGTCGGCGGCAACGGCGACTACGCGATCCGCTGGTTCACGCCGACGGTCGAGATCGACCTTTGCGGCCACGCCACGCTCGCCTCCGGCCATGTCGTGATGAAGCATCTCGAGCCCGGGCGCACGAGCGTGCGCTTCAGGACGCTTAAGGCCGGCGATCTCACCGTCGCCCGCGACGGCGAGCTCTACGTGCTCGACTTTCCCGCCTGGCCGCCGAAGCCAGTGGCTGCGCCGCCGATCCTCGACCAGGCCTTCGGCGCGCGGCCCGAGCAGGTGCTGGCCGCGCGCGACTATCTCTGTATCTTCCGCGACGCGCGCACGGTCCGATCGCTCAAGCCCGACCTTGCGGCGCTGCGCCGGCTCGACCGGGCGGTGATCGTCAGCGCGCCCGGGCCGGACAGCGCCCCTGCGGAAACCGGGGGCGGCGCGTGCGACTTCGTGTCGCGCTTCTTCGCGCCCGGCGCCGGCATCGACGAGGATCCGGTCACCGGCTCGGCGCATTGCACCCTGACGCCGTTCTGGGCGCAGCGCCTGGGCAGGACGCGGATGACCGCGCGCCAGGTCTCGCCGCGCGGCGGCGAGCTCATGGTC
The DNA here is from genome assembly GCA_964557415.1 of uncultured Rhodospirillaceae bacterium. Taxonomy (GTDB): domain Bacteria; phylum Pseudomonadota; class Alphaproteobacteria; order JAEULC01; family JAEULC01; genus JAEULC01. The sequence goes on along the minus strand of CAZLBB010000093.1, from coordinate 16,210 downwards.
GAGCTCAAGGGCGGGCGCGTGCTGATCGGCGGGCGCGTCGCGCCCTATCTGGAGGGGATGATCGATGTCTGACGCGCCGGCCATCGCGTGCGGCACCGCGGCCGCGGCGGCGATCGCGCCGGCGCGGCGCGACGACCTCGACGCCGTGCGCGCGCTGTTCCGCGAATACGCCCGATCGGTCGACGCGCCGTCCTGCTTCGCCGGGTTCGAGCAGGAGCTGGCCCAGCTGCCGGGCGACTGCGCGCCGCCGACGGGCGGCATCCTCTTGGCGCGCGGCGCGCTGAGCGGCGAGGCCGCCGGCGTCGTCGCCTTCCATGGGCTCGCGCCCGGCGTTGCCGAGATGAAGCGCCTCTACGTACGCCCGGCCTGGCGCGGGCAGGGGCTCGGCCGCCGCCTGGTCGAGCAGACGCTCGCCGCCGCCGCCGCCGGCGGCCACGCGGCGGTCCGGCTCAGCACCTTGCCCAAGGCCATGCCGGCGGCCGACGTGCTCTACCGCGGCCTCGGGTTCCAGCCGATCCCGTCCTATGCCGGCGCCGGCTGCGACGCCACCTGCTACGAGCTGGTGCTTTAAGAACACCGTCCCTCGCGCGCGCCGTCACGCGGCATTGGCCGGCGCATCGACGCGCCAGATATGCGTGCGCCAGTACCAGGCGATCAGCAGCGTCGCGCCCAGGCCCGCCGCGCTGGCCAGCGTCGCCGTCCAGGCGAAGCCAAACCCCTCGATCAGCGGCCCGGCGGCGAGCAGGCCGAGCGGCAGGCCGTAGACCGCCAGCATGCGCAGCCCCATGACGCGGCCGCGCAGAGGCGGGTCGGAGCAGCGCAGCAGCATCACCGCCAGCGGCACCAGGCAAAGGCTCTGCATGAAGCCGGCCACAATCAGGGTCGCGATGCCGGCGAGCGTGCTCTCGGTGTGCGGCAGCACGAGCAGCGCAAGGTACCAGGCGACGGCGAAGACGATCATCATGCGTGCCGGCCGCATCACCCCGCGATGCCGGCTGAGCCCGATCGAGCCGATCAGCGCGCCGAGCGCGAAGCTCGCCACCAGCCAGGCGAGCCCGGTCTGGTCCGTCCCGTAGATCTCCTTCGCGACATAGGGCAGGAGCCCGTTGGTGATGGGAAACGCCGTCAGGTTGACGAGGAAGGCGAGGTACATGGCGGCGAGCAGATGCGGCGCCGCCCAGACATAGGCGCCGGCGTGCTTGAGGTCGGGCCAGGGCGAGGGGCGCGGCCTCGCCTCCGCGGCGCCGGGCGGGCGCGCCGGCGCGCGCGCGACGCCCAGCGTCAGCAGCAGGCTCGCGACGTAAAGCGCGGTGATCATCAGATAGGCCGGCGCCATGCCGAGCGAGGCGACCAGCCCCGCGCCGGCCAGCGCGCCGGCGATGCGGGCGGAGTCGGCCGTCGTGCGCGAGATGCCCATCGCGCCCATCAGCAGGCGGGGTGTCATGGTCTCGCCCACCAGGGCGTTGCGCATCACCTGGTCGGACGGCCGCACCAGGCCGCTGAGCGCGGCGATGACGAAGACCGCCGCCGGGCCCAGCACGCCGAGGAACGCAAGCGCCGTCAGCGCGGCGGCCAGCGCGGCAAAGGTCGCGCGCATGCCGCACAGCACGCTGCGATGGCCGAGCCGGTCGCCCGCCAGGCCGAACATCGGCGCGACCAGCGTGCCGACGAACTGCAGCGTGCCGAACAGCGTCAGCAGCAGCACCGAGCCGGTCTCGACCAGGACGTACCAGCCGAGGATGAGCGTCTCCATCTCGAACGCCCACGACGTCGCCAGATCCGCCGGCCACTGGAAGCGGAAGCTCCTGACCCGGAACGGTGCGAGCGAGGAGACGCGCTCGATGTCGGGCATGTGGTGCGGGTCGGGGTCGCGCAGGATCGTCAGCGCCCCCAGCGAAGCGCCAGCGGGCTCGCCGCCCGCGCCAGCTCCATCAGGCCCGCGCGCGTGGCCGGGTGCATCGGCTCGAGCGGATGGCGCACTGCGTCGCTCTTGATCACGCCGCCCTCGGCCATCACGGTCTTGGTCGCGCGCAGGCCGCATTGCCGGTTCTCGTAGTTGATCAGCGGCAGGATGCGCTGATAGGCGGCGGCGGCCTCGTCGCGCCTTCCTGCGCGGTGGTGCGCCAGCACCGGCTTGATCAGGTCGGGCAGGAGAGCGCTGGGCATCGTGCCGGTGGCGCCGGCGTCGAGATCGGCCATCAGCGTGATCGACTCCTCGCCGTCGAACGGGCCGACGATCGCCTTGCCGCCCGTCTCGACCAGCGCGCGCAGCTTCGCCGCCGTGCCCGGCACCTCGATCTTGAAGTAGCGGACCTGCGGCACCTCCTTCGCCAGGCGCAGGAGGAACGGCACGGAGAGCGCCACGCCGCTCAAGGGCGCGTCCTGCAGCATGACCGGGATGCGGGCGGCTTCGGCGATGCGGGCGAAATGCTCGATCATGCCCTTCTCGTCGGCCCTGAGCGTCGCGCCGTGATAGGGCGGCATCAGCATCAGCATGGCGGCGCCCGCCGCCGCGGCCCTGCGCGCGCGCTCGGCCGCCAGACGCGTGCTGAAATGGCTGCAGGTGACGATCACCGGCACGCGGCCGGCGACGTGCTTCAGGCAAAGCTCGAGCAGCGTGTCGCGCTCGGCGTCGGACAAAAGGAACTGCTCGGAGTAGTTGGCGAGGATGCAGATCCCGTCCACGCCCTGGTCGACCATGCAGTCGAGCACGCGGCGCATGCCGTCGAGGTCGAGCTCGCCCGACTCCGTGAACGGCGTCGGCGCGATCGGGAACACGCCGGCATGGGCACCGGCGGTCGCTGCGGACATGCGTTTCCTCCCCTTGCTGCGGAACGCAGTCTACAACGGCGGGAGCCGGAATTCCCTGTCCGTCCGCGCGCGTCCGCCGTCGGTCGGCCGCCGGATCCGGTCCCGGTTCCCGCAGCCTATCCGACGACGACGAGTTCGCGCGCGCTGCGCGACAGCAGCTCCGCGCCGTCGCGGGTCACCAGCACATTGTCGATGATGCGGGCGCCGACGCGTTCGCCGCCGAGGAAGACCGGCGGCTCCACCGACACCACCATGCCGGCCCGCAGCGTGTAGCCGCTGCCGTTCAGCATGTGCATCGGCTCGCCCCAGGTCGGGGGGAAGCCGGGAGCCAGCCCGTAGCCGGACGTGTGCACGCGGCCGTGCGCCAGTCCCGCCTCGGCAATGACCCGGCACGCGGCCTCGTGCGGCACGACGGCAGGCACGCCGTCGCGGATGGCGGCGATGCAGGCGTCGCAGGCCGCGCGCACGACCGCGTAGACCTCCTGCAATCGTTTGGTCGGCGGGCCGAGGCAGAACTGCCGGCCGATCGTGGCGGTGTAGCGCCGGTAGGCCGCGCCGTATTCGATGTTCACGGAATCGCCCGGGCGCAGCACGCGCTCGGTCGGCGCGCCGTGACTGAATCCCGAGCGCTCGCCGGAAACCAGGTTGATCGGGCTGGCGGCGAGGCCGCTGCCGGCCGAAAGCAGCGCGTCGCACGCCTTGCCGGCCAGCCAAAGCTCGCTGCGGCCCGCCGCCAGCGCGGCGGCGAACGCATCCATCGCGATGTCCGCAATGTCGGCGGCCTTCCGGATGTATGCCAGCTCGGCGGCGGATTTCACCAGCTTCAGATCGGCGATCAGGTTGGTCGGCTCGGCCACAAGAGCGGCGCCCAGCAGGTCCTTCAGCTGGAGGTAATGGTAGGGATGCAGGTAGTAGGCCGGCACCTCGATGCCGACGCGCGCGCCCGTCAGGCCGAGACGCCGGGCGACCGCCGCGAACGCCGCGACCGGATCCTCGACGATACCGCCGCCCCAGCCGATCACCTCGTCGATCAGCGCGTCGTCGCGATACTCGTTCACCTCGCCTTCTCGCGTCAGCACGGTCAGCGGCCCTTCCCGGGCCGAAATGAGCAGGCACTGGAACTCCTGATAGGCCTTCGCGTCGGAGCCGGTCAGCCAGTGGATCGACACGGGATGGAACGCGACCAGCCAGTCGAGTCCGGCCGTGCCGATCGCCTGGCGCACCCGCGACCGGCGATCGGAGAATTCCTCCGGCGTGAAGTCGTGCTTGGACATCGCAACCTCGGTTCAGCAACCAGCCCTGCGGCTGCTCCTCTGCGCTTGGACGAACGGGCCGGGCCGGGCAGACGCGCCCTTCCCGGCCCGGGCACCGCCATCGGCCGTCTTGCCGGCGCGAGCCCCCGCCCATCCAAGCGGCGACGACGAACGAGCGGTCAGAGCGGCGGCAGCGGCGCGGTCATCTTGCCGCCAAGCCACTTCACGTGGAGGTTGTCGAGCTCGCCGTTGAGCGTCTGCTGGAAGATGAAGGTGTTGATCCACTGCAGCAGGTTGTGCTCGCCCATCCTGACGGTCACGTGGGCGGGCGCCCGGCGCAGGGCGAACTTGAAGTCGAATTCCTTGTTCGGATTCTTCTTCGCCAGCTCCACCACCACCACGCTGTTGGCGGCCAGCAGGTGCGACTGGCCGGACAGATACGCCTGGACCGAGGCGGCATTGTCCTCCAGGCGCATGATGTCGGCGCCGGGGGCGGCGGCGGTCAAGGTGATGTCCTCGGTCGTACCCTTGGCCACGGCGATCTTGTTGCGGCCGAGGTCGGCCGGTCCCTTGATCGCCAGCGATTTCGGCCCGAACACGGCCAGCGACGTGTCGGCATAGGGCGCGCTGTACATCACCTGGCGCGCCCGCTCGGGCGTCACCGACATCGCCGCGACGTTCACGTCGGCCTTGTCGGTCATCAGGTAGGGGATGCGATTGGCCGCCGTCGCCTGCACCAGCTCGAGCTTCACGCCCAGCGCCTGGGCCATCATCTTGGCCAAGTCGATGTCGAAGCCCTCGAGCTCGCGGTTCACGTTGACCGAGCCGAAGGGCGGGACGTCGGCGAAGACGATGACGCGCACGACACCCCTGGAGAGGATGTCGGCCAGCTTGTCGGCCTGCGCCTCGCCCACCGCCATCAGGCTTGCGGCCAGCAGGCCGGCCGCCGCCAGCACATGTTTGCAGAACGAACCCATTTTGCGCTCCTCCATTGTTCTCTCAGTGCGGGACTGCCCTGAGGAATGTTTCGCTTGCTCCGCTCAGACCGGCGCCGCCCAGAAGTCCTTGACCATCAGCGCGTTGGCGAACTCCTGGGCTATCGCCGAGAGCAGCTTCTCGCCCTTCTCCGGCGTCGCGGCCGCGGCGTCGCCGATCACGCCGTTGGGCGAGCGCGTCGAGAGGTAGCGCCAGCGATAGGCCGCCTTGTTGGCGCCCTCGATCGCGCTCAGGCCCGGCACGTAGGGTCCGTGCATCTGCGACAGCTCGTTGCGGTCGATCAGCTCGGGCGTGAGCGCCAGCATCATCGAGGTCTCGGCCTCGCAGGCATGCAGCAGGCGCTTCTGCTTGTCCAGGAGCCTGGCGATCGCGTCGGCGGCGATGTCCCAGTAGGTGCCGCAGGCCAGCGGGATCTGGTGCTTGATGGTCAGCTCGCCGACGATGTTCTCCAGCGCCGTCGTGTTGCCGCCGTGGCCGTTCAGCACGAAGATGCGGCGGAACCCGTGCTGGGTCAGCGACCGTACGACGCAGCGGATCACCGCGTACATCGTCTCGAAGTCCAGCGTGATCGTCCCGCCCAGCTTCATGTGGTGCTCGGACATGCCGAACCAGATCGAGGGCAGGGTCGCGATCGGCTCGTGCTTCGCGACGATGCGCGCCGCGCGCAGGCAGACCTCGCCGGCGAGCCTGGCGTCGACCTGCACCGGCAGGTGCGGCCCGTGCTGCTCGGTGGCGCCGATCGGCACCAGGACGATGGCGTCCTTGCGTGCCAGCTCCACCAGCTCGCGCGCCTTCAGGCGCGACCATTCGACTTCCATGGACGGGACTCCTCGTGGCATGGCGCGGATCGCCTCGACCCTCGGCCTTTCGACGGGATCGGGGCGCGGAACGAGGCGATCCGCAGTTGCAGGCGCCCGGCGCGGCTACAGCGCCGGCAGCGGGGCCATCCTCGCCGCGAGCCACTTCTGGTGCAGCTTGTCGAGCTCGCCGTTCATCGTGTTGAAGAAGATGAACGAGTCGAGCCAGCGCACCAGCGTGTGCTCGCCCATGCGCACGCCCATGTGCGCGGGGCTGCGGCGGATCACGAACTTCAGGTCGAACTCCTTGCCGGGAGCCCGCTTCATCAGGTCGGGCACGATCAGGCTGTTGGTCGCGATCATGTCGGCCTGGCCGGTGATGTAGGCCTGCGCCGCCGTCGCGTCGTCCTCGGTGCGCATGATCACGGCCTTGGGGTTCATTTCGCTCAGGCCCAGGTCCTGCGTCGTGCCCTTGGCCGCGACGACCTTGAGATTCCCAAGCTGGTCGGCCGATTTCACGTTCTGGCTCTTGGCGCCGTAGACGGCGAGCGAGGTGTCGGCATAGGGCGCGGTGAACATGATCTGCTTCGCCCGCTCGGGCGTGAGCCCCATGACCGAGATCACCACGTCGACCTTGTCGGTCAGCAGGAACGGGATGCGGTTGGCGCCGGTCAGCTGCACCAGCTCGACCTTCACGCCGAGCGCCTTGCCCACCATGTTGGCGAGGTCGATGTCGAAGCCCTCGGCCTGGCGCTGCGCGTTGACCGAGCCGAACGGCGGCACGTCCAGCGGCACGCCGATGCGCACGGTGCCGGCCTTCAGGATGTCCTCGAACTTGTCGGCCTTGGCCGGCGCTCCGCCGAGGATCAGGGCCGCGGCGGCGGCCAGAAACGCGAACCAGCGTATCGCGAACCAGCGTCTCATGACGGTACTCCCTTGGTGTTGCCTTCGCTTCCTTCAGTGCAGCACCGAGCCGAGGAAGCTCTCGAGCTCGGGCGTGCGCGGGCGGCCCAGCGTCTCGCGCGCCGGGCCCTCCTCCCACACCTTGCCCTGGTGCATGAAGACCACGCGGTTGGCGACGTTGCGGGCGAAGCCCATCTCGTGCGTCACCAGCATCATCGTCATGCCCTGGCGGGCGAGGGATTCCAGCACCTTCAGCACCTCGCCGATCAGCTCGGGATCGAGGGCCGAGGTGATCTCGTCGAACAGCATCAGCTTCGGCTGCATGGCGAGCGAGCGCGCGATCGCCACGCGCTGCTGCTGACCGCCCGAGAGCTGGTCGGGATAGGCGTCGATCTTCTCGCTGAGCCCCACGCGCGCCAGCACCTCCTCGGCCAGGCGCCGCGCCGCGGCCGCCGGCATCTTCTTCACCACCGTCGGCGCCAGCGTGATGTTGCGCGCAACCGACAGGTGCGGGAACAGGTTGAAGCTCTGGAACACGATGCCGACCTGCTGGCGCAGCCTGCGCAGGTCCGTCGCCGGGTCGTTGACCACCGTGTCCTCGAACAGGATGCGTCCGCCCTGGATCGGCTCGAGCGCGTTGATGCAGCGGAGCATGGTGCTCTTGCCCGAGCCCGAGCGGCCGATCACCGCGACGATGTCGCCCGGCTCGACCGCGAGCGACACCTGGTCGAGCACGGTGAGCTCGCCGAACCTCTTCGTCACGCCTTCCAGCCTAACGAGCGACATGGAGCCTCCGTTCGAGGCGCTGGCTGAGCTGCGACAGCGGGAAGCATATGCAGAAATAGAGCACCGCCACGATGCCATAGATGGTGAAGGGCCGGAACGTCGCGCCGGTCGTGATCTGGCCCTCGCGCGTCAGCTCGATGAAGCCGATGGTCGAGGCGAGCGACGTGTTCTTCACCAGCTGCACCAGGAAGCCCACGGTCGGCGGGATGGCGATGCGGAAGGCCTGCGGCACGACGATGTAGCGGAGCTGCTGGGGGAAGCTCAGGCCCAGCGCGGCCGAGGCCTCCCATTGCTGGCGCGGCACCGCCTCGATGCAGCCGCGCCAGATCTCGGCCAGGAAGGCCGAGGCGTAGATCGAGAACGCCACCCCCGCCGCGACCCAGGGCGAGACGCGGTAGCCGAAGATGGCGAAGCCGAAGAAGAACACGAAGAGCTGCGCCAGGAGCGGCGTGCCCTGGATCGCCTGGATCCAGCCCATCGCCGCCCAGCGCACCGGGGCCGCCGGCGCGACGCGCAGCAGCATGATGAGGATGCCCATGAGCCCGCCGCCGAGGAAGGCGAGCGCGGTCAGCGCCAGCGTCCACCGGCCGGCGGCGACCAGGTAGAGCACGTCGAGCGCGTTGGGCTCGCGGATCATCGGCGACCCGCCCTCATCGACCGAACGCCCAGCGATGGATCAGCGCGAACAGCGCGCGGAACAGGAGCGCCATGGCCAGGTACATGCCCGCGGCGACGATGTAGACCTCGAAGTCGCGGAAGGTGCGCGACTGCAGCACGCTGGCCATGTGGAACAGCTCCGCCGCGGCGATCTGCGACACGATCGAGGTCGCCAGCATCAGCAGGATGAACTGGCTCGCCAGCGCCGGGTAGATCGTCTTCAGCGCCGGAAACAGCACGATGTAGCGGAACACCTCGAGCCGCGACAGTCCCAGCGACAGGCCCGCCTCGATCTGGCTCTTGTGCACCGCCTCCACGCCGGCGCGGACGATCTCGGTGGCGTAGGCGCCGAGGTTGACCGACAGCGCCACCACCGCCGCCGTGTTGGCGTCGAGCCTGATGCCGGCGCTGGGCAGGCCGAAGAACACCAGGAAGAGCTGGATCAGGAGCGGCGTGTTGCGGATCGCCTCGACATAGGCGGTGGCGGCGAGCCTGACCGGCGGCGGCCCCCAGCTGCGCGCGAGCGCGCCCACGACGCCGATCGCCAGGCCCCAGGCCATGGTCACGGCCGACAGCTGCAGCGTCAGCAGCGCGCCTTGCAGCAGCATGTCGAAGTTCGCGAACACGTCGCGGAAGTTGAACTGGTAGATCAACCCGGCGCTTCCCCCGTGCCGCTTGATTTCAGCAATCAAACGACGTTTTATCAAAGAAACTAGCCGGCGGCCGGCGGCGGAGTCAATCCGCGCCCGGCCCCCAAGGGACAGCGAGAGGCCGAGGTGTCGATGGTGCGGTCGGCGGCGCGGCGCTACAGCGCGCCGGCGCTGGAGAAGGGGCTGGATGCGGTCGAGCTGCTGTCGGCCGCGCGCGAGCCGATGACCTTGAGCGCCGTCGCCGCGGCGCTCGACCGCTCCCGCAGCGAGATGTTCCGCGTGCTGCGCGTTCTGGAGGCGCGCGGCTACATCGAGCGCACGCGCCAGGGCGACCGCTACCGGCTCAGCAACAAGCTGTTCCTGACCGGGCTCAGGCGGCCGCCCGTGGCCGGCCTGCTCGACGTCGCCTATCCCGAGATGCGCGCGCTCGCGGCCGAGATCCGCCAGTCCTGCCATGTCAGCGTGCTCTCGGGCGAGCGCATGGTGACGGTGGCGCGCGTCGAGGGGCCGGGCGAGGTGAGCTTCCTGCTGCGCATCGGCTTCGGCGTGCCGGTGGCCCTGTCCGCCTCGGGCCGCGTCGTGCTGGCGTTCATGCCCGGGGACGCGCGCGCCGCGGCGCTGGCGGATCTCCGGCGCGCGGGCGCCGAGCTGCCGCGCGGGCTCGCCGCGCGCCTGGCGCTGATCCGTCGCCGCGGCTACGAGCGCGCGCCGAGCCCGATGTTCGACGGGGTCACCGACATCAGCTTCCCGCTGCACGACGCGGACGGCGCCGTGTCGGCCTGCCTCGCCGCCCCGGTGCTGCACCGCCGCGGCGCCCGCGACCCGGCCGGCGCGCTGCTTCCCGCCGTGCGCCTTGCGGCGGAGCGCATCTCCGCCCGGCTGGCCGCCGCGCGCGGCCAAGCCTGAGCTTGCCGCCCGGCGCAAGAACCGGGTGGGCGAGCCGGGGGCCGAGGCGTAAGCCTGGGCAAGCTTGAATGCCCCTGCGATGAGGCCCACCATGGATGCGATGACGACGTCGACCGACCGGACCGAAAGCCCGCGCCTCGCTGCCCGCCGCGGCGGCGACGGCGACCCCTACCACGCCAGCATCGAGCGCGCGCTGCAGTACCTGGCGCGGCACTGGCGCCAGCAGCCCGACCTCGCCGAGGCCGCGCGCGCCGCGGGCATGAGCGAGTACCACTTCCAGCGCGTGTTCACGCGCTGGGTCGGCGTCAGCCCGAAGAAGTTCCTCGGCTACCTGACGCTCGACAGCGCCAAGGCGGCGCTCGAGCGCGGCGAGAGCGTGCTCGACGCCGCCTACGGGGCGGGGCTCAGCGGCCCGTCGCGGCTGCACGACCTGTTCGTCGGACAGGAGGCGGTGACGCCGGGCGAGTACAAGAGCCGCGGCCAGGGCCTCGCCATCGGCTATGGCTTCGCGCCCTCGCCGTTCGGCGAGTGCCTGATCCTCTGGACGCCGCGCGGCATCTGCGGCCTCGGCTTCGTGGCGGACGGTAAGCGCGCCCGGTGCCTCGCCGACCTGCAGGCGCGCTGGCGCGACGCCGACTTCCGCGCGGACGCGGCCCAGGCGCGCCGCCTTGCCGCCCGGATCTTCAGCCCCGTCGAGCAGCGCCGGAAGCTCGGCCTCGTGCTCTACGGCTCGCCCTTCCAGGTCAAGGTGTGGGAGGCGCTGCTGAAGGTGCCCGAGGGGGCGCTGGTGTCCTACGAAATGCTGGCCGCCGCCGTGGGCAAGCCTGGCGCCGCGCGCGCCGTCGGCAGCGCCGTCGGCGCCAACCCGATCGCCTTCCTGATCCCCTGCCACCGCGCCATCCGCAAGACGGGCGCGATCGGCGAGTACCACTGGGGCGGCGCGCGCAAGCTGGCGCTGATCGGCTGGGAGCAGGCGCAGGCCGAGCGGGGCAGGGCGGCGTAAGGCGGCGCGGCCGCGCCGGACGCAAGGCCGAGGGCCGGGGCGGCCCGGCCCTCGCGCCTGGCGACCGCGCCGGCGCCTCAGCGGATCGGCGGCGCGTACTGCACCCCGCCCTTGGTCCACAGCGCGTTCACGCCGCGCGGCAGCCCGACCGGGGTCTTGGGTCCGACCGTCCCCTCGTAGGCTTCCTCGTAGTTGCCGACCTGCTTGACGATGTTGTAGGCCCAGGCGTTGTCGAGCCCGAGCATCTTGCCGAAGTCGCCCTCGATGCCCAGCATGCGCTTGATCTCGGGGTTCGAGGACTTCTTCATCTCGTCGACGTTCTTCGAGGTGACGCCCAGCTCCTCGGCGTTGAGCATCGCGTAGTAGGACCAGCGCACGACGTCGCCCCAGTTGGCGTCGCCGTGCCGCACCGAGGGCCCGAGCGGCTCCTTCGAGATCACCTCGGGCAGGATCACGTGGTCGTCCGGCACCTTGAGCTTGGTGCGCTGCGAGGCGAGGCTCGACCGGTCGGTCGTGTAGGCGTCGCAGCGGCCGGAGTCGTAGGCGGCGTTCACCTCGTCGGCCTTCTCGAAGGCGACGACCTTGTATTCCATGTTGTTGGCGCGGAAATAGTCGGCGAGGTTGAGCTCGGTGGTCGTCCCGGTCGCCGTGCAGACGGTGGCTCCCTTCAGCTCCAGCGCGCTCTTGATGCCCGATTTCTTCGGCACCATGAAGCCCTGGCCGTCGTAGAAGTTGACGGCGACAAAGTCCAGGCCGAGCTGCGTGTCGCGGCTCATCGTCCAGGTCGTGGTGCGCGACAGCACGTCGATCTCGCCCGACTGCAGCGCGGTGAAGCGGTCCTTGGCCGAGAGCGGGACGAACTTGATCCGCTTGGCGTCGGCGAAGATCGCGGCCGAGACGGCGCGGCAAAGCGCCACGTCGAGCCCGGTCCAGTTGCCCTGGGCGTCGGGATTGGAGAAGCCCGGGTTGCCCTGGCTCACGCCGCAGACGAGCTGTCCGCGCTTCTTCACGTTCTCCAGGGTCTGCTGGGCTTGGGCGGCGCCGCAAAGCGCCAGGACGGCGGCCGCTGCGGCGGCCGCGTACGCGACGGATTTCATGGTCGTTTCTCCCTGTTTGCGCCGGATGCGCCCTGCTGCCGCGTTGGCCGCGGCTTGGCCGCCATGCTAGGCCCGCGGACCCGGGCTCGGCAAGCCGGTGCCGGCCGCGACGCGTCCCCGGGCGCGTTCGCGGCATCGTCGCTCATCGGCCGCGCGGCGCGGCGTGGGCTACGGCTTGCCGGCCTTCAGGAACGTGTCTGCGATTCCGCCGCGCAGCGTGGCGCTGCCGCTGCCGCCCTTGCCGCGCCAGGTGATCCTGCTGCCGTCGACCGCGACCCGGTAGCAGCCCTTCGGGTGATCCGCCGACTTCTCCCAGGCGACGCAGACGTCGCCGTCCGGGTCGATGCTCCACGTGCCGCGATCGCGCGCGCCGGTCGCGTCCTCGTAGGTCAGGATGCCGTCGGGCAGGAAATACAGGTTGAAGGCGGCGCCTGACCGGCTCGTGCCCGACACCGTATTGCTCTGCATCAGCGTGATGAACCCGCTGCCCCGCACCGGTTGCGGCTCCGCGGCGGCGGCGGCCGGGACGCAGAAAGCGAGCAGGATGCCGATCAGCCTCGCATGCGACATGGATGAGCCCTCCCCGCCGGCAGGAGCCCGACGCGCGGGAAAGTTAGGGCATGCCTCCTTTCGCCGCGTTGACGTGGATCAACGCCCTTGCCGCGGCGCGAAGCGCTCGTAGAGGTCCCTGGCCAGCCCCCTGAGGGCCTCCTCGGCCTGGCGCCCGCCCACGTTGGTCGCCATGACCATGGCGAAGTCGCGCGCCGGCTGCACATGGATGTGGGCCAGATTCATCGTGTTCGAGCCGCCATGGTAGAGCAGGGGCTCGCGCGCGAACGGCACGGTGACGGTGCCCCAGCCGAAGCCGTAGGCGCCGAGCCCTGGTGTGCCCGGTTCGGCATCGGGCTTGGGCGGGATGTCGATCACCTTGGTGTGCAGCTTCCGGAGCGTTTCCGGGCGCACCAGCTTCGGGCCGCGCTTGCCCTCCCCGGCGTTCCAGGCGGCCCAGCGCGCGAAGTCGAGGATCGACATGTGCGCGTTGCCTGCCGGCCCCAGCACGGCGGGCACGTCGCCGTTCGGCCCGGCCAGCATCGGCTTCGGCGGCTGCCCCTCCCGCGCGACATGGCCGAGCGGCGCGTCGACGCGGCCGAGCCGCGCCTGCGGCCCGAGCCCCGCGCTCAGCAAGGCCAGCGGCGCGAACACGCGCTCGACGATCATCTCCTCCCAGGTCCTCCCCGCGGCGCGCTCCAGCATCGCGCTCGCCAGCAGGTAGCCCATGTTTGCGTACTCGAACCGCTCGCCCGGCTTCCCCGTCAGCTTCTGCGCGACCAGGCGCCCGGCGACCCAGTAGCGCAGCTCGTCCAGGTTCAGCGCGTCCTGCGCGAAGCTCTCCGCCAGCAGCTTCCCGTGCTGCTCGCTGTCGCCGGGGATGCCGCTCGTGTGCGACAGCAGCTGCTCCAGCGTGATGCCGGCGACGTCCGGGGCGAAGGCCGTGGCGAGCTCGGGGAAGCGCTCGCCGACGGTCGAGGTCCACGCGAGCGCGCCCTCCTCGACCAGCATGGCGGCAAGCAGCGACGTCATCGCCTTGGTGTTGGAGCCCAGGTGGAAGCGGTCGCCGATCGCGACCGGGACGTTCGACCCGGCGCGGCGCGTGCCGACCGTCCCCGACGCGACGATCCGGCCCTTGACCGCGACCGCCGCCGCCAGCGCCGGCAGGCCGTGGCGCGCGAGATAGGGCTGCAAGGTCGCGTCGAGCGGGGCGCCGTGCCGCCGCTCGGCGGCCGACGCCGCCGGCGCCGACGCCAGCGCGGCGACGATCGCGACGAGGCCGGCGCGGATCGCCGTGCGGATCATGGCGCGATTATAGGGGCAGGCGCCGCCGTCGCCATGGCCTGAGCGGCCGACACCGGCTACTCTCCGGCACCGATCGTTCCGGCAGGGGAGGGCGTCCGTGGCCCGCAGCAGCGGCAAGCGCAACACCGTCAGACCCAATCTCGTCAAACACCGCATCGCGGTCATTCCCGGCGACGGCATCGGCAAGGAGGTCGTGCCCGAGGGCATGCGCGTGCTGGAGGCCGCCGGGCGGCGCTTCGGCATCGAGTTCCAGTGGGACGAGTACGGCTGGTCGTGCGAGACCTACAGGAAGACCGGGCGCATGATGCCTGAGGACGGGCTCGAGCGGCTGAAGGAGAGCGAGTCGATCTTCCTCGGCGCTGTCGGCTTCCCCGGCGTGCCCGACCACGTCTCGCTCTGGGGCCTGCTGATTCCCATCAGGCGCGAGTTCCACCAGTACGTCAACCAGCGACCGATCCGGCTCTTGAAGGGCATCACCAGCCCGTTGCGCGACCGCACCGCCAAGGACATCGACTTCATCGTCGTGCGCGAGAACAACGAGGGCGAGTATTCCGAGATCGGCGGGCGCCTGCACAAGGGCACCGACATGGAGATGGCGGTGCAGGAGTCGATCTTCACCCGCCGCGGCGTCGACCGCATCCTGCGCTACGCGTTCGAGCTGGCGCGCGCGCGGCCGCGCAAGCGCCTGGCCTCGGCCACCAAGTCGAACGGCATCATCCACACCATGCCGTTCTGGGACGAGCGCGTGCGCGCCGTCGCGGCCGACTACCCCGACGTCAAGGTCGACCAGTTCCACATCGACATCATGACCGCGCATTTCGTGCTGCATCCCGACTGGTTCGACGTCGTGGTCGGCTCCAACCTGTTCGGCGACATCCTGTCGGACCTCGGCCCCGCCTGCGCCGGCACGATCGCCGTGGCCCCCTCGGCCAACCTCAATCCCGAGCGCGACTACCCGTCGATGTTCGAGCCGGTGCACGGCAGCGCGCCCGACATCGCCGGCAAGGGCATCGCCAACCCGATCGGCCAGATCTGGTCGGGCGCGCTGATGCTCGAGCATCTCGGCCACGCCGACGCGGCGCGCGCGGTCGAGCGCGCGATCGAGCGGGCGCTCGAGGACCGCAAGGCGCTGACCCGCGACATGGGCGGCAAGGCCGGAACCAAGGAGCTCGGCAAGCTGATCGCCGAGGCCGTGGCCGACGCATGACCGGCGCCGGCCGGCGCGACCCGCTCCATTTCGACGACCTCGCGGTCGGCGACAGCTTCACCTCCGCGCCCGGGACGTTGAGCGCCGAGCAGATCGTCGCTTTCGCCAAGGACTACGACCCGCAAAGCTTCCATGTCGATGCCGAGGCGGCCAAGGCGTCCATCTTCGGCGGCCTCGTCGCCAGCGCCTTCCAGACCATGGGCCTGACCTTCCGCCTGGTCTGGGACACCGGGCTGCTCGAGGGCACCAACCTGGGCGGGCACGGCTTCGACCAGGTGCGCTGCCCGCGCCCGGTGCGCCCCGGCGACCGCCTGACCGTGACCGTCACCTTCGAGGAGCTGATCGCGTCGAAGTCCCGGCCCGACCGCGGCACGGCGAAGATCCGCTACGTCACGCGCAACCAGGACGGCGAGGAGGTGTTCTCGATGCTGTCGTCGCAGATCATCCGGCGGCGCCCCGCCGCCGGATGATCTGCGAGGGGGCGACATCGCCGCGGGCCGGAGAAGAAAGTGAATTTTTCCTTGCCGAAGCTTCAATGAGGCCGAGGCATCAGAGCCTCGGTGATCCTCGGTCGCGGACATCGTGATCGAGATCATGCAGATGCTTCAATGAGGCCGAGGCATCAGAGCCTCGGTGATCCCGCGTTCCGATCCTTCCGCCACGCGCTGCACGGAAGGCTTCAATGAGGCCGAGGCATCAGAGCCTCGGTGATCCTTGCTGGGTCATGCTCCTACTTCTTGCGAATGGTCGCTTCAATGAGGCCGAGGCATCAGAGCCTCGGTGATCCAGGACATCGACGCGGCGATCAAGATTCTTGAGAAGCTTCAATGAGGCCGAGGCATCAGAGCCTCGGTGATCGCCGGAATTGCGGTCCTGCTCGCATGCAGAGATGGTGCTTCAATGAGGCCGAGGCATCAGAGCCTCGGTGATCCTCGCCGGCGCCGCGCGAGCCGAAGGCGCTGGCAGAGCTTCAATGAGGCCGAGGCATCAGAGCCTCGGTGATCCCAGGTCAAGGCGCGGCTCGGCAGCCCGACCGGGCAGCTTCAATGAGGCCGAGGCATCAGAGCCTCGGTGATCGGTGTCCTTCCGGCACGTCGCGTCGGCGTTGTGGCCGCTTCAATGAGGCCGAGGCATCAGAGCCTCGGTGATCCTCCTATGCGGGCGACCGTCATCATGCCTACGAGCAGCTTCAATGAGGCCGAGGCATCAGAGCCTCGGTGATCCGCTATCTCGAAAAGCACCCGGACGACAAGGCGTGGCTTCAATGAGGCCGAGGCATCAGAGCCTCGG
>CAZLBB010000092.1:15467-23357 GCA_964557415.1 uncultured Rhodospirillaceae bacterium | reverse complement strand
GAGGTGTTACCCATGTGTCCGGTACGTTCTGTCACCTATGTCTCGGGCCGCTCACAAATGCTCGCCCGATCAGCCCTGCCTCCGCTTCTTCGTCGTCTGGCTTTTCTTGCCTCATCGCGTGCCGATGGCACTGCTCGCAGCTTTGGCCGTGCCTGATAGTCTGCGTATGGATTTGATATAGAATTCCTGCCGGGTGGGCCGCGCACCCTACGCCATGAGCCAGAGGAGCCAGCCCGTGCAGCAAACCGGCGCTCAGACGCACGTTCACGACCCCCGCAACGACTCGCTCCTGGTCTACGTGAACGGAAAGCTCGTGCCGCGCGGCGAGGCCATGGTCTCGGTGTTCGACAGCGGGTTCGTGCTGGGCGACGGCGTTTGGGAAGGATTTCGCCTGGTCGACGGAGTCGTCGTATTCGCTCGTCAGCATCTCGATCGGCTCTTCGCCGGCGCGCGGGCGATCGACATGACGCTCGAGTGGTCGCCCGACCAGTTTCTGCGGGCCGTGGGGGAAACCTGCCGTGCCAACGGCATGAAGGATGGCGTGCACATCCGCCTGATGGTGACGCGTGGCCCGAAGAGCACGCCCAACCAGGATCCGCGCAACGTCATCGGGCCGCCGACCGTGGTGATCGCCGCCGAGTACAAGACGCCCGATCCGGCCATCAAGGCGCGGGGCATCACGTTGTTCACGAGCACCTTCCGCTGCAGCGGCCCCGACGTCTTCGACCTGCGTCTGAACTCGCACAGCCGGCTCAATCTGATCCAGGCGCTGCTCCAAGCGATCAAGGCCGGCGCGCACGAAGCGCTCATGCTCGATCCGGCGGGCTTCGTGGCCAGCTGCAACTCGACCAACTTCTTCATCGTAACCGGCGGATGCGTGGCGACCTCGACCGGGCGGTTCAATTTCAAGGGCATCACGCGCGAGAACGTCATCGCGCTCTGCAGGGCCAACCATATTCCCGTCGAGCAGCGCGACTTCACCCTCGCCGAGGCCTATTGCGCGGACGAGGCATTTGTCACCGGTACGTTCGGAGGCGTGACGCCAGTGGCGATGATCGACGGTCGGGCGATCGGCATCGCATGCCCCGGCCCGGTCACCACGCGGTTGAGCCAGCTCTATGGAGGGCTCGTGGCGAAGGACGTGCAAGCCTCGCGCGCCGGTCGATCGGACGCCATCGCCTAGTCAGCCACCGCCACGGTGTAGTTGAGGCCGGACCGTCCACCGTCGACATAGAGCGTCTGGCCGGTGACGTAGGCGGCATCGTCGCTGGCGAGGAAGGAAACGACCGAGGCCACGTCGGACGGTTGTCCGAACCGGCCGAGCGGCGTGCGCGACAGAATGCGGCGTGACAGCTCCTTGTCCTTCAGGATGCGGCCGCTGGTGAGCTTGGTCACGATGGTCCCGGGCCCGACCGCGTTCACGCGAATGCCGTGCGGCGCGAAATGCAGCGCCATGGCCCGGGTCATCGACGATATGCCGCCTTTCGACGCCGCGTACGGTGCGATATTCGGCATCGTCATGATCACGCTGGTCGACGACATGTTGACGATGGCGCCGCCCCCGCCGCGCGCGATCATGTGGCGTCCCACCGCCTGTCCGCACAGAAACACCGACTTGAGGTTGGTGCGGATGACGAGATCGAAATCCGCCTCCGGGATTTCCAGGAAGTCGTGCGCGCGATTGATGCCCGCATTGTTGACCAGGATGTCGATGCCGCCGAACCGGTCGATCGTAGCCGCCACCGCCTCGTCGACCGATTGCTTGATCCCGACGTCGCACGGCTGGAACGAGACTTCGCCTTGGCTGGCGAGTTCCTCCGCGAGCGCACGCCCGCCCTCCGCGTCGATGTCGAGCGCTGCGACGCGCGCACCTTCGGCAAGGAAGCGCTCGACGCAGCCCCGACCGATACCGCTGGCTGCGCCGGTGACGACGGCGACTCGATCCTTCAAACGCATTTTCGGCACCTCCGCGTCGCCGCCGCGCGCCCATCGGGACGCGCTGTGCGGGAATGCTCTCCTAATAATCCAATCGGGGCATATCGGGGATTGATTTTCGCATCTCTGTATCGGATACTGAAAATATAGATCGCCTCTTGATGAATGCAGTGGCGCGTCCCGAGTGCCGCTGATCATCGGGCGGGTACGCACGGCGTCATGGCAAGCTTCTGCCAAGCCGGGCGAACGAGAAGCCTTTAACGCAGGGGCGGCATCGCCAAGGTCTTGGATGACAAGGGGAGACGGAAAATGACCTTCGGACGTTTCGGGGCGTTCTGCGCATCGTTGGCCATTGCGGCGGCGATCATCGGTCCGGCACAGGCCGGGCTGGGCGACACGGTCAAGACGATCAAGGAGCGCGGGCACCTGTTGTGCACCGGCCACAACGGCACCTATCTCGGCTTCGCCGAGGTCGACAGTGCCGGCAACTGGAAGGGCATGGACATCGAGCTGTGCAAGGCCATGGCCACGGCCATCCTCGGCGCGCCTACCAAGCTCAAGATCGTTCCGGTCAGCTTCGCGCAGCGGTTTCCCGCCCTGCAGTCCGGCGACATTGACGTGATCATCAAGGTCACCGGGTGGACGCTAGGTCGCGACACCGAACTTGGCCTGCAGTTCAGCCGCCCCTATTTCCTCGGCGCCACGCAGATCGCGGTGAGCGTCGCTACGGGCGCTAAGACCGCCAAGGACCTGAATGGCGCATCGATGTGCGCGGCGGCCGGCACCAGCACCGAGCGTTTCGCTGCGGACTATCTCAACAACCTCAAGATCAAGTACGAGATGGTCACGTTCGAGAAGACCGAGGAAATGCGCTCGGCCTTCTTCTCCGGCCGTTGCGACGGGATCGCGCTGTGGGGGCCCAACCTCTTCATCTCGATCTCTCAGGCTTCCGATCCGACGAAGTTCGCGGTGCTGCCGGACGTGCTCGCCGTCGAGCCCCAGAGCTTCGGCATGCGCCAGGGCGACGACAACTTCGTCGACGTCGCGAATTGGCTGCTGACAGCGCTGCTGGCCGCCGAGGAGTACGGCATCACCAGCGCGAACGTCGACGAGCACAAGGCCAAGCCCGGCAACCCGACGATCGCCCGCCTGCTCGGCGCGACCCCCGGCATCGGCAAGCGTCTTGGCCTCAGCGAAACCTGGGCCTACGACGTGATCAAGCAGGTCGGCAACTACAAGCAGATCTTCGACCGCACGCTGGGCGAGAATTCCCCCTACAAGATGAAGCGCGGCATCAACGCGCTTATCCGCGATGGCGGCGTGCTGTACCCGCTGATCATCGACTGACGCCGCTGCCGTCCCGGCGCCCGCCGATCACGGGTGCCGGGCGAGCGCCCCAGGTGGGACGCGTCGGCATTTTCGTGCCGCAGTGACGCATGCAGTAGTGGTGCGCATGACGACGTTGCTGCTCAGCGCGCGATTCCGCGCCTTTGCCTATCAGGTCGCGCTGGTCGGCGGTACATGCGTCGTGCTGCTGGTGCTGATCCTCGAGACGCGCCAAAACCTTCTCGCCCAGGGCATCGCGACCGGATTCGACTTCCTGGAGCGCTCGACCGGCTGGAACATCTCCTTCGCGGTGATCGACTACAGCGTCCACGATTCCTACGCGAAGCTGTTCCTGGTCGGGTTCCTGAACACGCTTCTGGTCGGGTTGCTGAGCTTGGTCTTCGCGACCGTGTTCGGCACGCTGATCGGCATGGCGCGCGTCGGACAGAACCCCCTGCTCGGTTTTCTCGGTATGGTCTATGTCGAGGTCTTCCGGAACGTGCCGCTGATCCTGCAGGGTCTGTTCTGGTACGCGGTACTGACGCACCTGCCGCCGCCGCGGCAAGCGGTTTCGCTCGGCGGGTTCTACCTCTCGAGCCGCGGCATCTACATTCCATTCCTGGCGCTGCCTTCGGGCGCGCTGCTGGCGCTCGCCGGGATCGTCGTCGCTGCCGTACTGGCGATCGTCGCGGCGATCCAGATTCCGGCCGTCCAATCGTCGATGCTGCTCCGCCGGCGCGTGGCATGGAGCATCGTCCTGGCCGCCGCTGTCGCCATCGTCGCGGCGATCGCGCTTAACTACGATCCGGCCGTGGGCCTGTTCTCGGTCCCGCAGCTAAAGGGGCTGCGGTTCGAGGGGGGGTTGCGCGTGATGCCGGAATTCTCCGCGCTGTTCGTCGCCATCGTGTTCTTCGGCAGCGCATATGTTGCCGAGATCGTGCGCGGCGGGCTGCTGTCCGTGGGACGCGGCCAGCTCGAGGCGGCGCGCTCGCTGGGGTTGCGCCCCCTCCAGGTCGCGCGGCTGGTCCGCATCCCGCTGGCGCTGCGCACGATCGTTCCGCCTTTGGGAAACCAGTTCGTCTGGCTGATGAAGGCGACGACGGTCGGCATCGTCTTCGGCTTCAGCGATCTCTTCATGGTCAGCTCCACCGCCATCAACCAGAGCGGCCAGACGATCGAGATCCTGGGCATCATGATGGCGGGCTTCCTCCTCATCAACTACGTGATCGCTTCGGTCATGAACGCCGTCAATCGTTCGATCGCCCTCAAGGGCCATGAGACCAAGCGGGGCTGATCGCGCGATGGCCGGACCATGAGCATCGGCGCGGCGACCTCGGACGCATTGCGGCCGCCTGTGGCTTCCGGGGCGGCAACGCTCGCCCGGCGCATGTTCGGCACCTGGTACGACGCGGCGATCTCGATCGCGTGCTTCGCCTTCCTCGCCTTGCTGGTTCCCGTGCTGGTGCGCTGGGCACTCCTCGACGCGGTCTGGATCGCGCCCAGCGCCGCTGCCTGCGGCCACGACGCCGGCGCCTGCTGGGCGGTCATCGCCGCACGGTGGCGCCTGATCATCTTCGGCCTCTATCCCTACGAGGAGCACTGGCGCTCCGGGCTGGCCTGCATCGCCATCGTGCTGGTCGCCGTCCTGTCCTGCGTTCCGTGGTTCTGGCGCCCGCTGCGGATCTCGGTGCTGTGGCTGGTGGGGTTCGCCACTTTCTATGTCCTCATGCGCGGGGGCATGTTCGGGCTGACCAGCGTCGGAACCGAGCGCTGGGGCGGGCTGGCGCTGACGATCTTCACCTTCGCGTCGGTCGCGATCCTCGGCATGCCGATGGCGATCGTGCTCGCGCTGACGCGCCAGTCCGAACTGCCGGCCTTTCGCTGGCTGGCCGGACTGCTGATCGACACGGTCCGGTCCCTGCCGCTGCTCACCGTGCTGTTCACCGCGGCGGTGATCCTGCCGTTCGCCATCCCGGGCTGGCTGACCGGCGACAAGCTCTGGCGCGTGATCCTTGCCTTCGCCCTGTTCTTCGCCTGCTCCCAGGCGGAGGTCATCCGCGGCGGGCTCCAGTCGATCACGTCGGGGCAGCAGGAAGCAGCCAAGGCGCTGGGCCTCGGCTACTGGTTCCGCACGTGGTTCATCGTGCTGCCGCAGGCCTTCCGCAATTCGCTGCCGGCCACGATCAACCAGTTCGTGATCACCTTCAAGGAGACCTCGATCATCATCATCATCGGGTTCTTCGAGGTGCTGGCATCGGGCAACGCCGCCTACGGCACCGGTGACTGGACCATGGCCTACGTCGAGGTCTACGCCTTCATCGCCCTGATCTACTTCGTCTTCGTCTTCTCGCTGTCCCGGTACGGCGCGCACCTGGAGAAGAGGATGCGGGTCGGCCATGACTGAAGGCGCAGCCGTCCCACGAGCGACCCCGGCATTGCAGCGCAACAACCCGATGGATGCAGATGACCGATCGTGAAGCGGAGATCGTCGTCGTCGGAGCCGGCATCGCCGGCATCGCCGTCGCCTACTACCTCGGCAGGCGCCATGGACGCCGGGATATCATCATCCTGGATCCACGACCGCCGATGAGCCTGACCTCGGCGGCGTCGGGCGAGAACTACCGCAACTGGTGGCCGCATCGCTTGATGACGCGGTTCACTGATCGCAGCATCGACCTGATGGAAGAGATCGCGCGCGAGAGCGACAACCGCCTGCGCATGACGCGGCGCGGCTACGCGCTTGCTACGCGCCGCGTCAACGTCGATGAGTTGATCGAGCAGCTTTACCGGGGATACGGGACCGAGGGGCAGGCCTCGATTCGCATACACGAAACGAACGTCGCGGGACGCTATGTTCCGGCCGTATCCGCCGACTGGCGCACGGCACCGTCCGGCGTCGACGTGGTCCGCGACAGGGAGACGATCCGAGGGTGCTTCCCGGGGTGGGATCCGGAGGTGACGGCCGTCCTTCACATCCGCCGCGCCGGCGACATCAGCGGCCAGCAACTGGGACAGTTCATGCTCGAGCGGGTCCGGGCGGACGGCGGCCGCCTGATCGCCGCGGAGCTTCGGGCCGTGAGCAAGGGGACCGTCTTCGCGCTGGAGGCGCGCGCCGGGAGCGAGACGGTGCGCCTGCGTGCCGAGGTGCTGGTCAACGCGGCCGGTCCCCACCTCGCTGATGTCGGCACCATGCTTGGCGAGTCGCTGCCGGTGGCGACGCTGTGGCAGCAGAAGATCGCTTTCGAGGATCGCGAGAGGGCGATCTCGCGGCAGGCGCCGTTCGCGATCGATCTCGACGGACAGGTCATCGCCTGGACCGAGGAAGAGCGTGCGGTGCTCGCCGAGAATCCGTCCACGGCCTGGCTCACCCGGCCAATGCCGGGCGGCATCCATTGCCGTCCCGACGGCGGCGAGGGCGGGCGCTGGATCAAGCTCGGTTGGGCATACAACCGCACGCCGGGCCCGGTCCAGGCCGCGCCGCCGCTCGATCCGCAGTTCCCCGACATCGTGCTGAGAGGTGCCAGCCGCCTCAACCCGGCGCTCAAGGCCTATCTCGGTCGACTGCCGCGTCAGGCGACCCATTACGGCGGCTATTACACGATGACGCGCGAGAACTGGCCGCTGGTGGGACCGATGGCGTTGGCGGGCGCGTTCGTCGCCGGCGCTCTTTCGGGCTTCGGCACGATGAGCGCCTGCGCGACGGGAGAACTCTGCGCGGCCTGGATCTGCGGCGGCAAGCGGCCGGACTATGCCGATAGCCTCAGCCTGTCGCGTTACCAGGACGCGGCGCTGATGCAGGCGCTGCTGGCGTCGCAGGACAAGGGCGTGCTCTGACAAAGACGTCGTATTGTTTTTCGATACGCTGTGGTAAATAATGGGTCGCGCAGCGCCGCCGCGCCACGACCACTTCGCCCCCGGGATGGCCGTCCGATGACCAGCGAGTCCATCTTCGCGCCCGATTTCAAGGAAACGCCTTACTGGATCGACGCGGCGCGCGGGGCCGTCGTCGCGGCGCCCGACCCGTCGCCCCTGCCGGCGAAAGTCGATGTCGTCGTGGTCGGCGGCGGCCTGACCGGGGTCTCGGCTGCGCACGAGCTCGCGTGCGGCGGGCGCGACACGCTGGTGCTCGACGCCGCGGAGCCGACCGAGGCCGCCAGCTCGCGCAACGGCGGGATGCTCGGCTGGCACTCCAAGCACAGCTTCATCGACCTGATCGAGAAGGTCGGCGTAGACGACGCGACGCGGTTCTTCCGCGAGCTCCGCGGCATCTACGAAGAGGCGGTCAAGCGCATCCACGACGAGAAGATCGACTGCGACTTCCGCAAGAACGGCCGGTTCCTCGGCGCGTTGAGCCCCAAGCACCACGAGCGCATGACGCGCGAGTACGAGGCCCGCGCCCGGCTGCTCGGCGAGGAAGTGGATTTCATCGACCGCTCGCACCAGGTCGAGATTGGCTCCACGCGCTACTACGGCGGCGTGATCGTGCGCGAGAACGCATCGATCCAGCCCGCGCGCCATGTCCGCGCCCTGCGCCGCCGCGCCGAGGCGGCCGGCGCGCGCGTCGTCGGCCGCACGCCGGTCACGGCGTTGGAGAGGGACGGGGACGGATTCGGGGTTCGCACGTCGCGC
>CAZLBB010000092.1:0-15457 GCA_964557415.1 uncultured Rhodospirillaceae bacterium | reverse complement strand
ACGGTCCGGACGCGCGACGTGCTGGTCGCGACCAACGGATACACCACGGCGCTGACGCCATGGCTGGTCCAGCGCCTGATCCCCATCAACGCCTACATGGCCGCGACCGCGCCGCTGTCGGAGAATCTCACGACCTCGATCCTGCCCAACCATCGCATGTACTCGGACAACCGGCGCCGGGCCAATTACATGCAGCTCTCGCCCGACCGGCGCCGGCTGCTGTTCGGCGGCCAGACCGGACGCTGGCCGGTGTCGCTGCGCGACGTCGCGCGCCGGCTCTATCTGGACATGACGATGCTGTTCCCCGATCTCGAAGGCGTGAAGCTGAGCCACGTGTGGACCGGACGCTGCGCCGCGACCTGGGACTACTATCCGCGGGTCGGCACGCATGACGGCATGCACTACGCGCTCGGATACTGCTTCTCGGGCAACGCCATGGCACCCTATCTGGGCATCCGGGCGGCGCGGCGCATCCTCGGCGCGCCCGACAGTGAGACGTTCTTTGCGCGCACGCCGTTCCCGAAAGCGCCGCGCTACGCGCGCAGCGAGCTGCTGATGTCCGTACTCATGGACTACTACAGCTGGGCCGACCGTCCCGTCGCGCACACCGCCTGAACCCGCGCATTCGCAGCAGCGAGGATCCGACCGCATGACCACGATGACCGGCGGCGACGCGATTGCCGAAAGCCTGATCGCCAACGGCGTCGATACGATCTTCGGGATTCCCGGCGTCCAGCTCGACAACCTGTTCGACGCGTTCTATCGGCGCCGCAACCGGCTGCGGGTCATCCATACGCGCCACGAGCAGGGCGCCGCGTACATGGCGATGGGCTACGCGCAATCCAGCAACCGCACCGGCACGTTCGTGGTCGTGCCCGGCCCGGGCCTGCTGAACAGCCTTACGCCGCTGGCCGACGCGGCATCGGCGAACCTGCCGGTGCTCGGCATCACGGGCCAGATCCCTGCCGCCCAGATCGGCCTGGGCCTCGGCATACCGCACGAGATCAAGGACCAGATGCGCTCGGCCGAAGGCGTGATCGACTGGGTCAGGCGCGCGAACCATCCGAGCGAGGTGCCCGGGCTCGTCAATGACGCGTTCCGTCACATGCGCTCGCGTCGCAAGAAGCCCGCGATGCTCGAGATGGCGCCCGACCAGATGGGCGCGCAAGCGCCCGTCACCTTGCTGCCCGCCGCGCATCCGGACGATCCGCCATCGCCGGACCCGGTGCTGATCCGCGAGGCGGCGGCGATGATCGCCGGCGCGACCTACCCGGTCATCATGGCCGGCGGCGGTGCGCTGGAAGCCGGCGCGGCGCTGCAGTCGCTGGCCGAGCTTCTGGGCGCACCGGTCGTCATGAATCAGAACGCGCGCGGCGTGCTGCCCGAGGATCATCCGCTCGCCCATCATATGCTGTGTGGCCAGGAACTGTGGCACAAGACCGATCTGGTGATCGCCGTCGGCACCCGCTTCTCGACGCCGGCCCTGGCCTGGGGCCGGGCGGGCGAATTCCCGGTTATCCGCATCGACATCGACCCGGTCCAGATCCGCAAGCCCGGCCGCCCCGCCATCGCCATCGTCGCCGACGCGGCGGACGGCACGCGCGCGCTGGCACAGGCGCTCGAAGGCAAGTCGTGCAAGGCGCGGCCCGAAGGCCATGACAGGATCAGGGCAGAGCTGCGGCGAAAGCTCGACGCGCTGGATCCGGTCGCAAGCTTTGCCCGCGCCTTGCGCCAAGCCCTGCCGCGCGACGGGATCGTGGTCAGCGACATCACCCAGTTCGGCATCTTCACGCGCTATGGCCTGCCGATGTACCGGCCGAAGACCTACCTGCTGCCGGGATACGAATCGACGCTCGGCTGGGCCTACCCCGCGGCGCTTGGCGCGCAGATCGCCAATCCCGACCGCAAGGTCGTGACCTTCGCCGGTGACGGCGGCTTCCTGTTCAACGTGCAGGAGATGGCGACGGCCGTGCAGCATCGCATCCCCGTCGTCGGCATCGTGTTCAACAACGGCCTCTACGGCAACGTCCACCAGATCCAGGCCAAGAGCTACGGCGCGCGCCACATCGCCGTCGATCTGAGGAATCCCGATTTCGTCGCGCTGGCGCAGGCCTTCGGCATGTCCGCCGCCCGTGTCCATACGGCCGACCAGCTCCAAGAGACGCTCGGCCGGTTCCTGTCCGTGTCGGCGCCGGCCCTGATCGAGATCCCGGTCGGCGAGCTTCCCGACATCTGGGCGATGGTGAAGCGCCCATCCTCGGCGGGTTAGGCGTGCGATCACCGCAGCGACGCGCAGAAGCGCTGGATGCGCATGCAGGTTTCCTCGAGGCTGGCGGTCGATGCGGCGCAGGAGATGCGGAAATTGGGTCCGAGGCCGAAGCCCGAGCCGTGCACGATGGCGATACCCTCGGCGGCGAGCAGCTCCATGACGAAACCCTTGTCGCTCGCGATCCGCGCGCCCGAGGGCGCGGTCTTGCCGATCAGCGTCGCGCAGGAAGGAAAGACGTAGAACGCTCCTTCGGGCACCGGGCATTTCACGCCCGTCGCCTGGGTCAGCTGCAGGCAAAGGCCGTAATACGGTGCGGGATAGATCACCTGGTCGCGCCGGTTCAGCGTTGCCGGCATGGCGCTCGCGATCACCTGCCTGGTGCCGTTGGCGACAATCGTCTGGGCGGGTTCATGGTCCGGGCCGTTCTCGCGCTTGAATTTCCACGCGATCGCCGCGCGCAGCCCAGGGATGCCGGCCATTGGCGGGTGCTTCGACTCGTCGCGGGCGATGGCGGCGTGGGTAGCCTCCCTGACGTTCTCCGGGGTCTCGAAATCGGGTTCGGCCGAGTTCAGCGCGATCACGTCCTTGCCCGGGGCGCGCAGTTCGCGCGCGCCCTTCGTCATCGCGACCATGGCCGAGCCGGTTGCCGCGGACATGGAGTTGGAGAAGAACGACTTGCTCAAGCTTTGGGGAGTCGGCTGCGGGCGCGGTCAGTAGCACCATACCAAATATTGACATCCAAAATCAAGATTCGATACATATTTCTATATGGTGACCGACCGAAGGGATCTTTACCGACGGCCGATCAGGGGGTGCGCATGGCGGGCATGACGGCGCTGGCGTCGAAGGCCGCAGGTTCCTGGGAATTGCCCGACGACCTCGTCTTGCTGCGAGAGACCGTCCGGCGATTCATGCGCGAGGAGGTGCGGCCGGTCGAGGACCGCCAGCCACATGATTGTTTCGCGCTGCCGGCCGACGACCTGGCGATGCTCCAGGCCCGTGCGCGCGGCCTCGGCCTTTGGTGCATGGCCTCGCCGACGGAGCATGGCGGCGGCGGGCTCAGCCTTCTGGGGCAGGTGGTGGTCGCGGAGGAGGCGGCACGCTGCCGGATGGGTGCCTACGTTCCGGCCTGCGGCGCCTTCGGCATCGACCCGCCAAGCGTCATCTGGCTCGGCAGCCCCGGGCAGATCGCGCGCTACGGCAAGCCCGGCATCGCCAAGGGCACGAAGTGCTACGTCGCCATTTCCGAGGCGACCGGAGGTGCCGATCCGGCGCGTTCGATCCGCACGCGCGCCGTGCGAAAGGGCGACCGCTACGTCATCAACGGCACCAAGATGTGGATCACCGCCGCCGGCGGCGCCGACTGGGGCCTGGTGTTCGCGCGCACCGGCGAGGCCGGGTCGCGCGGCGGCATCACCTGCTTCATCGTCGATCGCGGCGCACCCGGGCTTTCGATGAAGCCGATCCCGGTGATCCGATCCTACGCACCCTACGAACTGAGCTTCGTCGACGTCGAGGTCCCGGTCGAGAACCGCCTGGGAGAGGAGGGAGACGGCTTCGCCATCTGCCAGAAATGGCTGGTGCATGCGCGCGTTCCCTATTCCGCAGGCGTGATCGGCATCGCGCAGGAAGCGCTGCGCCTCGCGATCGACTGGGTCAACCAGCGCGAGACGTTCAAGGGCAAGCTCGCCGACAAGCAGGCGATCCAGTGGATGATCGCCGATTCCGAGATCGAGCTGCGGGCCGCGCGGCTGCTTGCCTACCAGGCGGCATGGCGCGGCGACCTCGGCCGCGACATCAAGATCGAGGCGTCGATCGCCAAGGTGAATGCGACGGAGACGGCCGGCCGCGTGATCGACCGCTGCGTGCAGATGTTCGGCGCCATGGGCGTGGCCCAGGAGATGCCAATCGAGCGCTGGTATCGCGAGCTGCGCATCAAGCGCATCGGCGAGGGTCCCTCGGAAGTCCACCGGATGGTCGTGGCGCGGCATCTGCTGACGCACGGCACGGAGCACTAGGATGTCGATCGACTTCGCGCTCGAGGACGGCGTCGCCGTCGTCACGATCAACCGGCCCGAGCGACGCAACGCGCTCGACGCCGAGCATTACGAGGGGCTGTCGCAGGCCTGGACCCGGGTACGCGACGATCCGGCGGTGCGCGTGGCGATCATCACCGGCGCGGGCGACAAGGCGTTCTGCGCCGGTGCGGATATCAAGTCCTGGGTCGGGCGCAACGTCGAGCTGGCGGAGCTGTGGCTGACGCAGAAGGGGCAGCTGCTGAACCGCGGCCTCGAAGTCTGGAAGCCGATCATCGCCGCGGTCAACGGCGTCTGCGTCGGCGGCGGCGTGACTCTGCTGCTGGCGACCGACATCCGCGTGGCGGTCGAGGAGGCGACCTTCGGCCTGGCCGAGGTGAAGCGCGGCATCATCGCGGCGAACGGCGGCACGCAGCGCGTCATGCAGCAGCTGCCGCATTGTATCGCGATGGAGATGCTGCTGACCGGTGATGCGATGGATGCAGCGACGGCTGCTCGCTGGGGCCTCGTCAACAAAGTGGTGCCGCGCGAACGGCTGCTGCCCACTGCCATGGAGTATGCGCGCAGGATCGGTGCCAACGCGCCGCTCGCGATCCAGGCCGCCAAAGAGCTCGCCATCCGCTCGCGCGACATGGACCTGCCGACCGGTCTGCGCATGGAGCAGATGGTCAACCGCATCCTGCAGCAGTCCGAGGACAACAAGGAGGCCAAGGCCGCATTCGCCGAGAAGCGCCCGCCGGTCTTCAAGGGCCGATGACATGATGGCGGCGGCAGACCGCGCGAGTCCGCATCCCGCGCCGCTGTCGGGCGTAACGGTCCTCGACCTGACGCAGATCTACAACGGGCCCTATGCGACGTTTCTCATGGCGATGGCGGGCGCAGAGGTCATCAAGGTGGAGCCGCGCGAAGGGGAGTTTCTGCGACGGCGCGACGCGCGCAGCGGCGCCGGCGTGCCGTTCGCCATGCTCAATGCGAACAAGCGGTCGATCGCGCTCGACCTGAAGAGCACGCGCGGCCGCGAGATATTCCTGGGCCTCACGCGCAAGGCCGACGTGATCGTCGAGAACTTCGCCCCCGGCGTGGTCGCGCGTCTTGGCATCGGCTATGACACGGTCAGGCCGCTCAATGCGCGGATCGTCTATGCGTCGGGCAGCGGCTACGGGCAGACCGGGCCGTACCGCGAGTATCCTGCGATGGACCTGACCGTGCAGGCGATGTCGGGGGTCATGAGCGTCACCGGGTTCGCGAACTCGCCGCCGGTAAAGGCCGGTGCCGCCTTGTGCGACTTCTTTGGCGGCGTGCATCTCTACGGCGCCATCGCCACAGCGCTGTTCAACCGCGAGCGCAGCGGCGAGGGCTGTTTCATCGACGTTGCCATGCTCGAGGCGGTCTACCCGTCGCTGGCGTCCAACATCGGCTCCATCTACAGCGAGCGCGACGATCTGCCGCCGCGCACCGGCAACCGCCATGGCGGCCTATCGCTGTGCCCCTACAACGTATATCCGGCCTTTGACGGGTTCATTGCGGTCATCTGCAACAGCGACAAGCACTGGCAGTCGCTGCTACGGGCGATGGACCGGAACGACCTTCTGGATTCCCCGCGGTTCGCGACCATGCGCGACCGCGTGCACGAGATGGATGCGGTCGACGCATTGGTCGGCGCCTGGACGCGGACCCTCGACCGCAAGGCGCTGTTCGAACGCCTGCTCGCCCATCGCGTTCCTTGCGCTCCGGTGCGCGAGTTGCGCGAGGTCGTGGCGGACCCGCACCTGCGCGCGCGCGGCATGCTGCTCGAGGTCGAGCATCCCGAGTACGGTCGCATCGTCGTGTGCCGCAGCCCGATGAACTACGTCGGGCTGACGCAGCCCGAGTACCGGTTCAGTCCGCGCTGCGGCGCGGACAACGCCCGCATTCTCGGCGGCTGGCTCGGCCTGTCCCCGTCCGAGATCGAGGCCTTGCGCCGGGACAGCGTCATCTGATGCGCGGCCGCGCGGTCATCGCCGGCGTCGGGCACACCGCCTACGGCAAGCATCCCGGCCGCGATCGCGTTTCCCTGATCGTCGAGGCCGTGCGCAACGCGCTTGCCGATGCCGGGATCGAGAAAGCGCGGGTCGACGGCGTACTGGTCAAGATGGCCAATTCCGAACCGTCCTTCCTGTACGGCCAGCGCGTGGCCGAAGCGCTGGGCGTGCGTCCCCGGCTCGGCTGCTCGCTGGACCAGGGCGGCGCTGCGAACATCGCGCTGATCTCGTATGCGGCCATGGCGATCGACGCCGGGCTCTGCGAGGTGGTCGTCGTGTGCTACGGCGACACGCCGCGCACGGCGAGCCGTGCCGTATATCACCGGCCGCGCGGCGACGAGGCGATATACGGCTGGTACTCGGTCGCCGCGGGCTACGCCATGGTGCATCAGGCGTACCGGCACAGGCATGGCGTCCGCGATTCGGGCTTCGGCGCCGTGGCGGTGACGTGCCGGGCCAATGGCGCACGAAATCCGCACGCGCAGCTGCGCAAGGCCCTGACCATGGACGACTACATGGCGTCGCCCTGGGTCGTGGAGCCGCTGCGTCGCGACGATTGCTGCCTGGTTTCCGACGGCGGGGCCGCGGTGGTCGTCACCAGCGCCCGCCTCGCGCGCGAGCTCGGCCTCGATGCCGCGGTGCCGATCCTCGGCTTCGGCCAGGGCCAGGAATCCTGGGACGTCCAATTGCGCCCGGACCTCACGTCGACCATGGCGCGGCAATCGGCCGAAACGGCGTTCCGCATGGCGGGGATCGGCCCATCGGACGTCGACGTGGCGCAGATCTACGACTGCTTCACCATCGCCGTGCTGCTGACGCTCGAGGACTATGGCCTCTGCAAGCCGGGCCGGGCGGGCGACTTCTGCAGCGAGGGCGGCATCGCGATGGGCGGCCGGCTGCCGATCAACACCAGCGGTGGACTGCTGTCGGAAACCGGCACGCCGGGGCTGCAGCTGGTGATCGAAGGCGTACGCCAGATGCGCGGTACGGCCAACCTGCAGGTGCCGGGAGCGCGGCACTGCATCGTGAGCAACCAGGGCGGCACGATGCAGACGCACGCCACGCTGATCCTGGGAGCGGCCGGATGAGCGAGCTGCCGGCGCCGCAAGTTGATGACCGTTCCCGGCCGTACTGGGACGGGCTCGCGCAGGGCAGGCTGCTCTACTTGCATTGCCGTGCCTGCGGCAACAACTGGCTGCCGGTGCGCGATGCCTGCCCGGCGTGCCTGGCGCACGAGCTCGAATGGCGCCCTTCAGCCGGCTATGGCCGGATCGTCAGCTGGGTCATCTATCACGTCGCCTACCACGACGCGCTCAAGGACCGCCTGCCGTACGACGTGACGCTGGTCGAACTCGACGAGGGGCCGCGGCTGCTGACCAACATCGTTGACGGTCGCGGCGGCGCGGCGTTGCATCCCGATGCGCGGGTCGTCCTCGCCGTGCAGCGTGAGGGCGACATTGCGCTCGCCCGGTTCAGGCTGGCGGAGGCAACGTGAGCGATTTGGCGTCGCGCGTCCGGGCCTTAACGGGACGCCGGACGATCGCGGGCAACGAGTTGGCGGGGATGGCGGCGGACATCCTGGCACGTTGCGGCCTGTCGGATGCGGATGCGCGGAAGGCGGCCGACGCGCTTGCCGACGCGCAGCTGCGCGGTTCGCAATCGCACGGCGTGATGCATCTTCCGGCCTATGTGCGCGGTATCCTCAAGGGCACGATCAACGCCGTGCCGCGCCTCGCCGTCGCCGCTGGCAAGGACGGCACTGCGGTAATCGATGCCGACAATTGCCTGGGCGTGCTCGCGGGCATCTTCGCGGTCGATCATCTGGTCACGCCGGCGCGGCGGTTCGGCATCGCCGCGGCCGCAGTCCGCAACAGCAACCACTTCGGGGTCGGCGGATACTTCGTCGAGCGGACGGTGCGGCAAGGCCTCATCGGCCTCGCCTTCTCGAATGCCGCGCCGACCATGGCTCCCTTCGGGGGTCGGCAGGCTGTGCTCGGGACCAATCCGATCGCCGCCGCGTTTCCGCTACGCGACGACGCACCGATCGTGCTGGACATGTCGACGAGCATCGTGGCGCGCGCGCGAATCCGGCAGGCGGCGCGCGACGGCAGGCCGATTCCCCCCGACTGGTCGCTCGACGCGTCGGGCCGGCCGACGACCGATGCCAATGCCGCGCTCGAGGGTACGATCCAGCCGATGGGCGGCGCCAAGGGCTACGGCCTCGCGCTGCTGGCCGAGCTGCTGAGCAGCTCCCTGTCGGACGGCACGCCGGGGTTCGCCGTGGCCAACCCGCACGAGCCGGCAGGGCGGCCGGCCGGTGTCAGCCACTTCTTCGTCCTGATCGATCCGGACGGATTCTGCGGACGTGCGCAGCAGGCCGCGCGTGCGCAAGCCCTCGCCGCGCGCATCAGGCAGACAACCGGCGTTGACGGCCGGACCGCGCCGCGACTGCCGGGCGAGCGCGGTCATGCCGCGCGGCGCCAGGCGCTCCAGGATGGCATTCCCCTCACGCCGGGCCTGTTGGCGGCGCTCACCGCCGCAGTCGATCTGTTGGACGGGCAGGCAAGGGAGGCATCGCAATGAGCGGCGCGGTTGCGCAGCGGGAGCCGCTCAGCCGGCTGGAAATCGCCATCGATGTCGGCGGCACGTTCACCGACGGCGTGCTCCTGGATACTGCCACGGACCGGATTCTGGTGGCGAAGGCGCTCACCACGCCGTCGGACCCCGGCGACGCGATCGTCAGCGTGGTGGAGGACCTGCTGCGCCAGGCGCGCGTGCAATTCGGCGCGGACCCGGCGCGGTCCGTCCGGCGCGTCGTCCACGGCACCACGCTCATCACCAACACGCTGATCGAGCGGCGCGGGGGCCGCGTCGCGCTGGTCGTCACCCAGGGCACACGCGACGTTCTCGATATCGCGCGTGAGCTTCGGTACGACACCTACGACCTTACCATCGAGTACCCGGTGCCGCTCGTGCCGGTCGAAGACCGCTACGAGCTCGCCGAGCGCCTCGGCCCGGCGGGCCAGGTATGGCGGCGGCTCGCGAAGGCCGATGTCGCCGCGCTCGCGCGTCGCATTGCCACGGGAAGATACGACGCCACGGCAATCTGCCTGCTGCATGCGAGTGCCAACGACGCGCACGAGCGCGCCGTCGCCAAGGCGCTGGCGGCCAAGCTCGGCGACATTCCGATCTCGACCTCGGCAGAGGTCGCCCGCGAGATCGGCGAGTACGAACGCATGTCGACGGTTGCCGCCAACGCCTATGTCCAGCCGATGGTCGCGCGCTACCTGGCGACGCTGGTCGACCGGCTGAACCGGCTTGACCTCGACGTGACGCTCGACGTCATGGTGTCGAACGGCGGATTTACGTCGGGTGCGCTGGCCAGCCGCACGCCGATCCGTCTGCTCGAGTCCGGCCCGGCTGGCGGCGTGATGAGCGGCATCAACTGCGCCCAGGTCGAAGGCGTTTCCCGCGTGCTTGCCTTCGACATGGGCGGCACCACGGCCAAGGCCTGTGTCGCTGTCGATGCCAAGCCGTCGATCACGCACAACTTCGAGTTCGGCCGCGTGCAGCGTTTCAAGCGCGGCAGCGGCCTGCCGGCGGTCGTACCGAGCATCGACTTGATCGAGATCGGCGCCGGCGGCGGCAGTCTGGCGACCGTCAACGCCCTTGGCCTGATGCAGGTCGGTCCGCAAAGCGCGGGCGCGGAACCGGGGCCGGCGTGCTACAGCCTGGGCGGAACGCAGCCCACCGTGACCGACGCCGATCTGGTGCTTGGCTACCTCGATCCCGATGCTTTCCTCGGCGGCCGCATGAAGCTCGACGTCGCGAAGGCACGTGCGGCGCTCGAGGCGATCGGCGGCAAGCTGCAGCTGGATGCCGAGCAGACCGCCTGGGGCATCCACGACATCGTCAACGAGAAGATGGCTGCCGCCGCGCGGACGCATATCGCGGAGAAGGGCCTCGACGCGCGCCGCTTCGTCATGGTGACGACGGGCGGCGCCGGGCCGGTACACGCGGTCGATGTCGCCCGCCGGCTGCGCGTCGGCGAGATCCTGTGCCCGATCGCCTCGGGCGTCGGCTCGTGTCTTGGCTTCCTGGCGGCGCCGGCGCGCGCCGACCGGTCCTGGTCCAAGGTCGAGCGGCTGGAGGCGCTTGACTTCAGCGACCTGCGGACGCGGGCGGCGGCGGCACGCGACGCGATCGCGGCGGAGCTCCGGCTCTGCGGTCTGAGCGAGCGCGACATCGACTGGTCGTGGTCGGCGGAGATGCGCTACGTCGGCCAAGGCAGCAGCCTGAAGGTCGGACTCGGTGCCAATCTCGACGGCCTCGACGCGAACACCGCCAGCCGCGGCTTCGAGGACGAGTATGTGCGGCTCTATGGCCGGCCGGTGCCCGGGGGCATTCCCGAGGCGATCACCTGGCGCCTGGTCGGCGAATCGGCGCGCACCACGCGCCGCTACGGGCTGGCGCGGCAGGGCGACACCGGCAGCCTGCCGCGGCCGCGCGACCGGCGCATCTACTTGCCGTCGCAGAAGGCATACCGAAGCGTTCCGGCCTACGACCGCTATGCGGTGCCCGGCGGCACGGTGCTCGCCGGGCCGCTGGTCCTGACCGAGCCGGAGTCGACGCTGGTGGTCGCCTATCCGGCGACCGTGACGGTGCTGGAGTCGGGCACCGTGCGGATCAAGCTGGAGGACGGCCATGGATGATCGTGTCGCGCCGCTCGACCCGGTTACGCTGGAGATCCTGTGGACGCGCATGACCAGCGTGGTGGACGAGGCAGCCGCCACTTTCGTGCGGACCTCGTTCTCGACGCTGGTGCGCGAAGCCAACGACTACGCGGTCGTGCTGACCGACCGGCGCGGGCGGAGCATCGCGCAGTCGTCGCAGAGCATCCCGTCCTTCATCTGCACGATGCCGTCCACCGTGCGGCATTTCCTCTCGGTCTTCGGTGCCGACTCGATGCGACCGGGTGACGCCTACGTGACCAACGACCCGTGGATCGGCAGCGGCCACCTCAACGATGCCAGCCTGGCCATGCCGATCTTCCGACGCGGCAAGCTGATCGCCTTCGCGGGCGTCGTCAGCCACCTGCCCGATGTCGGCGGGCGGTTGCGCAGCCCGTCGAACACCGAGCTCTACGAGGAAGGCATCCAGATTCCGCCGAGCCGGCTGCTGATCGCAGGCGAACCCGATCGGACGCTCGTGTCGCTGATCCGCGCCAATGTCCGCGTGCCCGACGAGACCATGGGCGACCTGTGGGCACAGATCGCCTGCTGCCGTGCATTGGGTGATCGGCTCAACACCTTGCTGGACGAAATCGACATCGACATCGACCTGTTCGCCGACGAGGTGGTCCAGCGCACCGATACGGCGATGCGCCAGGCGATCGCCGAAGCGCCGGACGGTGCCTATCGCTCGCTCATCGAGAACGACGGCGCGAAGGAGGTTCCCGGCGGCGTCGTGCGGATTCCCTGTACGGTGACGATCAAGGGCGACCATGTTCTGGTCGACTATGCCGGCTGCACGCCACAGGTGAACCGCGCGATCAACACCGTCTACAACTACACCTTTGCCTACAGCGCCTACGCGCTGAAGGCGATCTTCGCGCCCTGGATTCCCAACGCCGAGGGCAGCTTCATGCCGATAACGATCACGGCGCCTGAGCGCAGCATCCTCAATCCCGTCCGGCCCGCGCCCTGCGGCGCGCGCGGCATGATCGGGCATCTGCTGCCGCCGGCGATCTTTGCCGCGCTTGCGCAGGCGATTCCCGACCGCGTCCAGGCGGCGCCCGGCTCGCCGTCCAATTCCTTCCAGCTGTCCAGCGTGCGGCCTGGCCAGGGCGCCGTGGTCAACGGCTTCATCGGTGCGGGGCAGGGCGCCAGCGCAGCACGCGACGGAAGATCGGCGATCAGCTTTCCCAGCAACCTGTCGAACACGCCGATCGAGGTTCTGGAATCGCTGATCCCGATCGAGGTCCGCCATCGCGAACTGCGGCGCGGCTCCGGCGGCGCCGGGGCGCGCCGCGGCGGCGACGGCATCAGCTTCGCGTTCGCCAGCCTCAGCGAGCATCCGCTGCGCGCCGCGTTCATGGTCAACCGGGTCCGCAGCCCGGCGCCGGGCCTCAGAGGCGGCGCACCAGGCGCTCCGGCCGTCTTCAAGATCAACGGCCGTTCCGTCGAGTCCTCGGTCCAGCACATGCTCTCCGAAGGCGACGTCGTTCTCGTTCAGAGCGGCGGCGGCGGCGGATACGGCAAACCCCCGAAGGCGACGGCAAGTACGAAGACCAAGGCGGTGGGCAGGACGCGCAGACGGCGCCGGACCGCGGCCGGCAAGCGGCAATAGGGAGAAATGAAGCATGGCACAGGCGAAGACGGTCATCATCACGGCGGCTGGCCGCGGCATCGGTGCCGCCTGCGCGCGCACCCTGGCCGGGAAGGGCTGGACACCGGTGCTCATGTCGCCGTCCGCCTCCTGCGAAGCGTTGGCACGCGAGTTCGACGGGTTTGCGCGGCGAGGCTCCGTCACCGACCCGGCCGATCTGGAGGCGCTCGTTCGCCTGGCCCTCGACAAGACGGGCCGCATCGACGGCCTGGTCGCCAACACCGGGCATGGCCCGGGGTCCCTCAAGACGGTCACCGGTCCGCTCATGGGGCCGGACGCGCAGGGCCGGCTGCTCGACATCGAGGATGCGGATTGGCACGCAGGCCTCGATATGTATCTGCTCTACCTCGTGCGCCTGCTTCGACTGGTGACGCCCGTCATGGAGCGCCAGGGCGGCGGCGCCATCGTCGCGATCTCCTCGATCAACGCGCTCGAGCCACGCCCGCGGCATCCGATGAGCATCATGCGCATGGCGATGCACGGATTTGCCAAGCTCTACGCTGATCGTTACGGCCGCGCCGGCATCCGCATCAACAGCGTGCTGCCAGGTTTCGTCGACAACTTGCAGGTCGCGCCGGAGGCGATCCCGCTGATTCCCATAAAGCGGGCGATCAAGACTACGGAAGTCGCAGCGACGGTGGCCTTCCTGCTGTCGCCCGAGGCGGGCGGCATTACCGCCCAGAACGTCCTGGTCGATGGAGGGTTCAGCCGCGCCGTGCGATGAATGGTTTCAAAGCGCTTCCGCGATTCGCGTGGCCGTGTTGATGATTTCCGGCGCATAGGACCGGAGGGTTGCCGTGTCCAGTCGCTCCACGGGCCCGGTCACCGCAATGGACGCCACGACCGATCCGTCACGCGCCCAGATCGGCGCGGCGATGCTGTTGACGCCCTGCCGGTAGCCGCTTTCGGAGATCGCGAAACCGTCGGCGCGGACTGCGGCCAGTTCGCGGCGCAGGCGCGCGGCGTCGATATCGACCAAGTGGAAATGGTCGCGTCCGGCCGCGATCACCTGCTCCAGCTGCTCCTCGGATTGGAACGCCAGGATCGCTTTGCCCGATGCCGTCTTGACGGCGGGGGCGCGCCAGCCGATCTGCGAGGATATCCGCACGGGAGCAGGGCTTTCCATCTTGTCGAGATAGAGAATGTCGTTGTTGTCCGGTACGCACAGGAAAACAGACTCGTGCAGCTTCTCGAACAGGGCGCGCAGGTATCCCTGCGCCGCGCGACGGACGACGTTGCGATGCACCACGCGCATGCCGAATTCCCACATGCGCAGCGTCGGCGCATAGCGGCTCGTCGCCGGGTCCTTCTGCACGTAACCAAGCACCGATAGCGTGCCGAGAATCCGCTGCACGTTGCTCTTGTTCAGGTTCATCTCGCGCGCGAGTTCCGAGATGCCGCGAGCGTTGTCGCTGAGCGCCAGCGTCTCGAGCACGCGCAAGCCCTTGATGATCGTTGTGTCCATGATTGCCCAGGATTCACATCTGGAACAATATATGCTGCGATATATCGATATCCAATACAGAAATCCGTCTTGGTGGATTTTGTCAGAGCCGCGCGGCCAAGTGGTAGCGCGCACCGTGCCTCCTTGCCCGACACAGAAGCGCCGGTAACGGGTCGTGCGCGGGAGGAGCAGCGGGCAATTGGGCCGACGCAGCGACGCCGGCCTCTGCTGGGAATTCTCGTCGTCTCCCGGAAACATGTCGTCGCCGCATCGCCTGCCTGTCGGCACCATCGCCGGTTCGAGGCCGTGGCGCTGCGTTGATGCGTTGGCCGAGTGTGCCAAGGATTGAGCTTGCGCGTGCCCCTTCGGCCGTGGGGCATGGCTGGCGCGACCGGCGTGGCGGCCGCGCCTGCGGGTGCACGGGCGAGCGTCAGCCCCTGGGACCGTGCTTCGGCCGCCAGAGGGCCGGCCAAGCGATGGCGATGACGATGGCGGCGGCCAGCGCGAGCAGCAAGGTGCGCGCGCCGGCGACGGAGATCACGGTCGAGCCCCACAGGATCCATTCGATCCAGAAGTCGGGGCCGATCGCCAAGGCCGAAGCGGCGGCGGCGAAGGCCAGCGCGCCGATCTTCAAACCTATCCGCTGCCAGAATTGTGCGCCCAAGGCGAGCGTTCCCACGATCTGCTCGCGGGCAGCGTAGCAGGGCGGCCGTGCGCCGCATTGACCTGGGTCAATGGACGCCGGCTGGAGCGGTCGCGCGATCGCCGTCCGAACGGGTCCTCGGGCGGACGGTTTCGACCGCGCCCTCTCCTGGCGGATCAGGCCTGCTTGCGCGCCGGCCAGGGCGTCTCCGGCACCGGGGTGAGCGGCGGCTTGCCTTCCTTCCAGGCGAGCAGGTTGTCGACCACGAGCTGCCCCATCGCCCGGCGCGTGTGCACCGAGGCGGAGCCGACATGCGGCAGCAGCACCACGTGGTCCATCGCGATCAGCTCGGCCGGCACCTGCGGCTCGTTCTCGAACACGTCGAGCCCGGCGCTCAAGATGCGCTTCTCCTTCAGCGCCTTGATCAGCGCCTGCTCGTCGACCACCGAGCCGCGCGCCACGTTGACCACGATGCCGCGCGGACCCAGCGCGTCCAGCACCTCGGCGTTGATCATGTGCCGCGTGCCGGCGCCGCCGGGCACGATGATCATCAGCACGTCGGCGTCGCGCGCCATGTCGACGAGCTTCGGATAGTGGCGATAGGCGACGCCGGGCTTGGGCGTGCGCGTGTGGTAGACGACCTTCACGCCCATGGCG
>CAZLBB010000091.1:0-23678 GCA_964557415.1 uncultured Rhodospirillaceae bacterium | reverse complement strand
CGCATGCCGAGCGCCACGTGCTTCGGCACGACCGCGCGCACGGCGGCCGCGACCTCGAGCGGGAAGCGCATGCGGTTCTCGAGCGACCCGCCGTGCTCGTCGTCGCGCTTGTTCGCGATCGGCGACAGGAAGCTGTGCATCAGGTAGCCGTGCGCGCCGTGCAGCTCGATCGCCTCGAAGCCCAGGCGCACGGCGCGGAGCGCGGTCGCGACGAAGTTGTCGCGGATGCGCTTGAGGTCGGCGCGCGCGAGCGGCCGCGGCGCGGGCCAGCCCTGGTCGAACGGGATGGAAGAGGGCGCCATGGTGATCCAGGGATCGGCGTCTCCCGTCAGCGCCTTGCCGCCCTCCCACGGCCGCTGCGCCGAGGCCTTGCGCCCGGCATGGCCGATCTGGATGCCGAAGCGAGTCTTCACCGCCACGCGCCGCGCCGCGTCGAGCGCGCGCCTGGCCGCCGCCTCGTTGGCGTCGGAGTAGAGGCCGAGGCAGCCATGCGTGATGCGGCCGTGGCGCTCGACCGCCGTCGCCTCGACCATGAACAGGCCCGCGCCGCTAAAGGCGTACTGCATCCAGTGCTGCAGATGCCAGTCGTTGGCGCAGCCGTCGTCGGCGCTGTACTGGCACATGGGCGCGACGACGATCCGGTTGGCCAGCTCGACCGGGCCAAGGGCAAAGGGCGAAAACAATTTGCTGCTCATCCGACCCGCCTCTCCCATCACCGTCGAACGACTGTCATCCTAGTTTGCTAATAGCGGGGGAGCGTGCCGCCGACCAGCGGGGGCTTGCGCAATGTTGCAATGCGTTGCGCGTATTGCCTGCCGCCGGCCGGGGCGGGGAAATGCATTGACGCCCGGCCGAGACGACTGTCATAGAATTGTAACACTGAGGAGGCCGTACGCCGCATGACCGATCCGACCGGCCTGGCACAGCGCCATCTGGCCGCCATCGCGACCGCGCGACAGGCCGGCGATCTGATGCGCCGCCTGTTTCTCGACCGCGACGGCATCGAGATGTCGTTCAAGGGGCCGCAGGACTACCTGACCCAGGCCGACGCGGCGGTGGAGAAGCTGGTCCGCGGGAGCCTGCACCAGGCGTTTCCCGCCGACACGTTCTTCGGCGAGGAGCACGGCGGGGAGTTCAGCCGCTCCTGCTGGGTCGTCGACCCGATCGACGGCACGGCCAATTTCGCGCTCGGCGTGGCGCATTTCTGCGTCTCGATCGCCTACATGCGCGACGGTGAGCCGGCGATCGGCGTGATCTACAACCCGATCACCGACGAGCTGTTCGAGGCGCGGACCGGCGATGGGGCCAGGCTCAACGGCAAGGCCATGCGCGCCGCCAAGACGACGGCGTTCAGCCGCGCCATGGTCGAGCTGGGATGGTCGTCGCGCCGCAGCCCGGGCGACTATACCGACATGGTGCGGCGCGTGCTCAGCGCCGGCGCCAGCTTCCGGCGCGCCGGCTCCGGCGCGCTCGGCATCGCCTATGTCGCCGACGGCCGCAGCGACGGCTATGCCGAGCTGCACATCAATTCATGGGACTGCCTGGCCGGCATCGTCATGGCCAAGGAGGCCGGCGCCCGGGCCAACGATTTCCTCGCCGGCGACGGCCTGCGCCAGGGCAACGCGGTGCTGGTCGCTGCGCCCGGCATTTTCGAGGCACTGACCGCGGCAACCGGAATCGGGGCCAAGGTCATGGCATAATCCGCCACTGGAAACCGCGCCGACCACCACAAGGCGGCGGCACCACATCGGGAGGAACCGACAATGAAACATTCGATTGGACTTCGTCTGGCCGGGCTCGCCCTCGGCGCGGCCGCGCTCGCGGCGCCGGGGATCGCGCAGGCGCAAGGCAACCTGACGCTCTACTGCACGGTGCAGGAGGAATGGTGCCGCGCCATGGTGACCGCCTTCGAGAAGAAGACCGGCATCAAGGTGGCGATGACGCGCAAGAGCTCGGGCGAGCTCTACGCCCAGGTCAAGGCGGAATCGGCCAATCCCAAGGGCGACATCTGGTGGGGCGGCACCGGCGACCCGCACCTGCAGGCGGCCGAGGAGGGCCTGACCGAGGAATATACCTCGCCCATGAACAAGGAGCTTCATCCCTGGGCGATCAAGCAGTGGGAGCAGTCGAAGAAGCGCACGGTCGGCGTCTATGCCGGCGCGCTCGGCTACGGCTTCAACACCAAGCAGCTCGCCGACAAGAAGCTCAACGAGCTGAAATGCTGGTCCGACCTGCTCGACCCCAAGCTCAAGGACGAGGTGCAGGTCGCCGACCCGAACTCCTCGGGCACGTCCTACACCATGCTGGCGACGATGGTGCAGCTGATGGGCGAGGAGAAGGGCTTCGACTACCTGAAGAAGCTGCACAAGAACATCAACCAGTACACCAAGTCGGGCGCCGCGCCGGCCAAGGCGACCAGCCTGGGCGAGACCACGGTCGGCATCACCTTCCAGCACGACCTGGTGACGTTCGTCGTGCAGGGCGCGCCGATCAAGGTGGTGGCGCCGTGCGAGGGCACCGGCTACGAGATCGGCTCGATGAGCCTGATCAAGGGCGCCAAGAACGTGAAGGAGGCGAAGGCCTGGTACGACTGGGCGCTGACCGCCGAGGCGCAGGCGATCGGCGGCCAGGCCAAAGCCTACCAGGTGCCGTCGAACAAGAACGCCAAGGCCCCGCCGCAGGCGCCGGACTTCTCCAAGATCAAGTTCATCGACTACGACTTCGCCAAGTACGGCTCGTCGGCCGAGCGCAAGCGCCTGCTCGCCAAGTGGGACGCGGAGGTGAAGAACCTGCCGAA
This sequence comes from uncultured Rhodospirillaceae bacterium, assembly GCA_964557415.1. Classification (GTDB taxonomy): domain Bacteria; phylum Pseudomonadota; class Alphaproteobacteria; order JAEULC01; family JAEULC01; genus JAEULC01. Next base: position 20,881 of record CAZLBB010000091.1, on the reverse strand, counting down.
GTGAGCATCACTCCGGCATCGCCCATGCTCCCCACCCTAACCCTCCCCCATCAAGGGGGAGGGAACGGAAACTCGTCCGCCTCCCCCTTGATGGGGGAGGGTCGGGGTGGGGGTGACGCTGCGGCACTCTCGGGCCGAGTACGGCAACAGTGACCCGCGCCGTCCGCCTGTGGCTCGCGGTCGGCTGGGCCGGAGCGCTGGTCCTGCCCTGGTACGCGGTCGACGGCAGCTTCTGGGACTTCGCCTGGCTGGCGAAGTACCCCGGCGAGGCGGCCGCGCCGGTCCTGCTGCAGGTCACCGCCCATGGGCGCTGGTGGCTGCTGCCGGTACCGCTGGCGCTTCTCGCCGCCACCGCCGCGCTCGCGCTCGGCCGCGACGATCCGCGCCGGGCGCTGCTGCTGGTCTGGACCGGCGTCGCGGGCCTCCTGCTGATGCTGGCCGAGGGCGCGGCGATCGACCATCGCGGCTGGAGCTGGGCCTGGCTGCAGGCGCTCGCCGGCACCAGCGGGCCCAAGCAGGCGGGGATGGGCTACGGCGCGCTGGTCCTTGGGCTCGCCTTCCTCATGCTCGCGTGCCAGGGCCTGGCGGCACGCGGCTGGTGCCGCGGCGACGCCTTCACCGTCGGCGCCGTCGCGCTGGTGGTGGCGCTGGTCGGGGTGTTCGTCTTCTTCCCCGTGCTCGACGTCCTGTTCAGCGCGGTCAAGGACAACGACGGAAGGTTCGCGCCGGCCGAGTTCGTGCAGAAGTTCTTCGACCGCAGCGTCTGGGGCCTCGACTGCCTCTATTCCTCGCTGCGCTGCGGCGTGGCGTGGAACACGCTGTTCCTCGCCGTGGTGGTCGGCGCCGGCTCGACCCTGATCGGCCTCGCCTTCGCGCTGATCGCCACCCGCACCGACTTCCCCTTCAAGGGCCTGCTCAAGGTGATGAGCGTCCTGCCGATCATCACCCCGCCCTTCGTCATCGGGCTGGCGATGATCCTCCTGTTCGGGCGCTCGGGCGTGGTGACCGGCCTGCTCTACGAATGGTTCGACGTGCCGCGCTCGCGCTGGATCTACGGGCTGCAGGGCGTGGCGATCGCGCAGCTGCTCGCCTTCTCGCCGATCGCCTTCCTGGTGCTGATCGGCGTCGTGCAGGGCGTCAGCCCCTCGCTCGAGGAGGCGTCGCAGACGCTGCGCGCCAAGGGCTGGACCACCTTCAACACCGTCACCCTGCCCTTGATCCGCCCCGGCCTCGCCAACGCCTTCCTGCTCGGCTTCGTCGAGAGCATGGCGGATTTCGGCAACCCGCTGGTGCTGGCCGGCAACTACGAGGTGCTGGCGACCAAGATTTTCTTCGCCGTGGTCGGCGCCTCCCACGACCAGGGCCGCGCCGCGGTGCTGGCGATCATCCTGCTCGCCTTCACGCTCGGCGCCTTCTACGCGCAGCATGCCTGGCTCGGCCGCAAGTCCTACACGACGGTGACCGGCAAGGGCGACGCCGGCCTCGCGGTGCCGCTGCCGCGCGGGCTCAAGTGGCTCTGCTATGCCGTCGCCGCGCCGTTCGTGCTGCTGACGGCGGCGACCTACGCCACCATCCTGCTCGCCAGCTTCTGGAACACGGTCGGGCGCGACTACTCGCTGACCTTGCAACACTACGTCACGGGCTTCTCGGTCGAATGGGGCGCGCGCGGGCTGCATTTCACCGGCTCGGCCTGGGACTCGTTCTGGACCACGATCGAGATCGCCGCGGTCTCGGCGCCGCTCACGGCGGCGATCGGCCTCATCACCGCCTACCTGCTGACGCGCCAGAAGTTCGCCGGCCAGCGCGCCTTCGAGTTCGGCACCATGCTGAGCTTCGCCATCCCCGGCACGGTGATCGGCGTCAGCTACATCCTGGCGTTCAACGTGCCGCCGATCGAGCTGACCGGCACCGGCGTGATCCTGGTGATCTGCTTCGTGTTCCGCAACATGCCCGTCGGCGTGCGCTCGGGCATCGCGGCGCTCAGCCAGATCGACAAGAGCCTGGACGAGGCGTCGCTGACGCTGGGTGCCCGCACCTTCACCACCGTGCGCCGCGTCGTGCTGCCGCTGCTGCGGCCGGCCCTGGTCTCGGCCCTGGTCTACAGCTTCGTGCGCGCGATGACCGCGGTCAGCGCGGTGATCTTCCTGGTCACCGCGCAATACAACATGGCGACCGCCTACATCGTCGGCCGCGTCGAGGCCGGCGAGTACGGGCTCGCCATCGCATATTCCAACGTCTTGATCGCCGTGATGCTGGGCGCGATCCTCCTGATCCAGCTGGCGGTCGGCGAGCGCCGATTGGGCCGGCGCCAGCCGCAGCCGGCGCTGGCAGTGCAGGCCGGGGGATGAAGGGAGAGGAACCATGCGCAACATCGTCCTGCTCGTCGCGATGGGGGTCGTCGCCCTGGCGGCGCCGGCCAAGGCCCAGGGCAGCAAGGACCTGGTGGTCTATTGCAGCGTGCTGAACGAGTGGTGCACGCTGATGGTGCAGGAGTTCGAGAAGAAGACCGGCGTCAAGGTCACGATGACGCAGAAGGGCTCGGGCGAGACCGTGACGCAGCTGCGCGCCGAGGCCGCCAACCCGCGCGCCGACATCTTCTACGGCGGCGTCGGCGACCAGCACATGGAGGCCGCCGAGGCGGGGCTGACGGTGGAATACCGCTCGCCCATGCTGGCCGAGCTGCATCCCTGGGCGCGCAAGCAGGCCGAGCAGTCGGGCCATAAGTCGGTCGGCATCTATGCCGGCGCGCTCGGCTTCGTGTGGAACAGCGAGCTGCTGGCGAAGAAGAAGCTCAACGAGCCGAAATGCTGGGCCGATCTGCTGAAGCCGGAATACAAGGACGAGATCCAGATGTCGAACCCGTCCTCTTCCGGCACGGCCTATGTGACGCTCGCCACGATCATCCAGATCATGGGCGAGGAGCCGGCCTTCGCGTATCTGAAGAGGCTGCACGCCAACATCAACCAGTACACGCGCTCGGGCCCCGCGCCGGTGCGCAACGCCGCGCGCGGCGAGACCACGATCGGGATCAACTTCCTGCACGATGGCGTCGCCGAGGCCGCCGCCGGCTTCCCCCTGAAGGTCGCGGGCCCGTGCGAGGGCACCGGCTACGAGATCGGGTCGATGTCGATCGTCAAGGGCGGCAAGAACCCGGAGAACGCCAGGGCCTGGTACGACTGGGCGCTGACAGCCGAGATCCAGGACAAGGCGAAGACGGTGAAGTCGTTCCAGGTGCCGTCCAACATGAAGGCGAGCGCGCCGGCGCAGATGCCGAGGCTCGACCAGATCAAGCTGATCGACTACGACTTCGCCAAGTACGGCTCGGGCGTCGAGCGCAAGCGCATCATCGCGCGCTGGGAGAAGGAGGTCGGCAGCCTGCCGAAGTAGAGCGGGCTCCGCGGGGAGGGAGAATGGCCAAGTCGGCCGCATCGGTCGAGTTCCGCAACGTCACCAAGCGCTACGGTGGCGTGACGGCGGTAGACAACGTCTCGTTCGCGATCGAGCCGGGCACGCTGGTGACGCTCCTCGGCCCGTCGGGCTGCGGCAAGACCACCACCTTGCGCCTCATCGCCGGGCTCGAGATGGCGAGCGAGGGGCAGATCCTGATCGGCGGGCGCGACGTGACGCGGCTGTCGGCGGCCGAGCGCGACGTGTCGATGGTGTTCCAGTCCTACGCGCTGTTCCCGCACATGAGCGTGCTCGACAACGTCGCCTACGGGCCGATCGTCAGCGGCGAGCCAAAGGCCAAGGCGCACGCGATGGCGCACGAGAAGCTCGAGGTCGTGGGCCTCAAGGGCTTCGACGACCGTTTGCCGTCGGAGCTTTCGGGCGGGCAGCAGCAGCGCGTGGCGGTCGCGCGCGCGCTCGTGCTGGAGCCGCAGGTGCTGCTGTTCGACGAGCCCTTGTCGAACCTCGACGCCAAGCTCAGGCGGCGCGTGCGCGAGGACATCCGCGACCTGCAGCGCCAGCTCAACCTCACCGTCGCCTACGTGACGCACGACCAGCAGGAGGCGCTGGCCGTCTCGGACCGCGTGATCGTCATGGCCAACGCCGTCGTCGCCCAGTCCGGCGCGCCGCGCGAGCTGTACGAGGAGCCGGCGAGCCTGTTCGTCGCCGACTTCATCGGCGACGCCAACATCGTGCCGGCCGAGCTCGGCCCGCCGAACGGGCACGACGGCACCGCGCGGGTCAGGATCGGCACGCTGGAGAAGAGCCTCAAGCATCGCGGCGTCAGGCCGGGCGCGATCAAGGTCGCGATCCGGCCGGAGTCGCTGTCGCTCTCGCCGGTGAAGCCCAACACGCCGGCGCTGGAGGGCCGCATCGCCAAGGCGGCCTATCTCGGCACCCATATCGAGTACACGGTGACCACGGCGCTGGGCGACCTGTTCGTGGTCGACCGCGCGGTCGACCGCCCGCTCGCGCCGGGCGCGGGCACCTACATCACGCTGGCGGACCACGGCGTCACCGTCGTTCCGGCCTGAACGCCCGTCCGTGGCAACGCCGGCGGCGATCGGTGCTATGGTCGCGCGCCATGAAGACGATCGGCAGCATCGGCATCCTCGGCGCCGGCGCCTGGGGCACGGCGCTGGCGCTGGTCGCGCGCCGCGCCGGGCGCGACGCGATCCTGTGGGCGCGCGAGGCCGAGGTCGCCGAGGCGATCAACGCAAGGCGCGAGAACCCGGTGTTCCTGCCCGGGATCGCGCTGGAACCGGGCATCCGCGCCACGACGGCGCTGGCCGACCTCGCCGCCGCCGACGCGATCCTGCTGGTCGTGCCGGCGCAGTTCATGCGCGCCACCACGCTGGCGCTGGCCGCGGCGCTGGGCGCGCATCGGCCGCCCGTCGTGCTCTGCGCCAAGGGCATCGAGGACCGCGGCGCCCTGATGACCGAAGTCGTCGCCGCGACCATGCCGGGATGCGCGCAGGCGGTGCTGAGCGGCCCGACCTTCGCCATGGAAGTCGCGCGCGGCCTGCCCACGGCGGTGACGCTGGCGACGACGGACATGGCGCTCGGCGACGCGCTGCTCGGCGCCATCGGCGCGCCGACCTTCCGCACCTATCTCTCGCCCGACCCGGTCGGCGCCGAGGTCGGCGGCGCGGTCAAGAACGTGCTGGCGATCGCCTGCGGCATCGTCATCGGCCGCAAGCTGGGCGACAACGCCCGCGCCGCGCTGATCACGCGCGGCCTGGCCGAGATCGTGCGCCTGGCGACGGCCCTCGGCGGCCGGCGCGAGACCTGCATGGGCCTGTCCGGCCTGGGCGACCTGACGCTCACCTGCAACGGGCCGCAGTCGCGCAACCTCTCGCTCGGCATCGCGCTGGGCCAGGGCCGCACGCTGGCCGAGGTCGTGGCCGAGCGCCGCTCGGTCGCCGAGGGCGTCGCCAGCGCCGCCGCCGTGATCGCCCGCGCGCGCCGCGAGGGCGTCGACATGCCGATCGTCGCCGCGGTCGACTCCGTGCTCAACCGCGGCGCCGACGTCGAGACCGAGCTCAATGCGCTGCTCGCGCGCCCGTTCCGCGAGGAGACCGACGCCCTGCTTGCCAGGACCTCGGCTTGATTCTATTCGGGCTGAAGCCGCGGGAGTGACGGATGAACTACTGGCTGGTCAAGACCGAGCCCGAGACCTGGTCCTGGGACATGCAGGTCAGGGACGGGCGCACCAACTGGGACGGCGTGCGCAACCACCAGGCCGCCAACAACCTGAAGGCGATGAAGAAGGGCGACCTGGTGCTGTTCTACCATTCCGGCGACGAGAAGCGGATCGTCGGGCTGGTCAAGGTCAGCAAGGAGGCGATGCCGGACCCGAAGGACGCGACCGGCAGGTTCGTCATGGTCGAAGTCGCGACGGTCGGACCGGTCGAGACGCCGCTCACGCTCAAGGAGATCAAGGCCGACAAGCGCCTGCAGCACCTGATGCTGGTGCGCCATTCGCGCCTGTCGGTCATGCCGATCGACCGGAAGGCCTGGGAGCTCCTTTGCGAGAAGACCGGACTGGCGCCGTGACGCTGATGGCGCTCGCGGCACTGCCCGACGGCGAGGCGCGCGGCGTCGCCGTCGCGAACGGTGCCGGTCAGCGCGACCTGATCGTCGTCCGCCGCGGCGACCGCGTCTTCGCCTATGTCGATGTGTGCCCGCATCTCGGCACGCCGCTCGAGACCTTTCCCGACCGCTTCCTCGATCTCGGCAAGCGGCATCTCCTGTGCTCGACGCACGGCGCCCGCTTCCGCATCGAGGACGGGCGCTGTGTCTTCGGCCCCTGCCTCGGCAGGTCGCTCGCCGTGGTGCCCGTTGCCGTGGTCGACGGCGCGATCGTCCTGACCGGCCCTATCCCACCGCCGCCGGAGCCGCAACGTTGAAAATCACCGCCATCCGCATCAGCAAGCACCGGCTGAAGCTCGACCCGCCCTTCCACGCGAGCTGGGACAGCCGGCCGCGCGTCAAGTTCGACGCCTTCGTGGTGCGCGTCGAGACCGACGCGGGCATCACCGGCGTCGCCGCCACCGACACCGAGCTTGCCGGCTTCGCCGGGCACGAGGACCTGTTCGTCGGCCGCGACCCGCTGGCGCTGGAGCGGCACAACCGCATCCTCGCCAACATCCAGTTCCATTACGGCCGCTGCTGGCCGGTCGACATCGCGCTGTGGGACATCGCCGGCAAGGCCGCCGGCATGCCGATATGGAAGCTGCTCGGCGGATCGTCCGGCCGCATCCCGGCCTACCTGTCGTCGGGCACGCTGCGCGACGCCGGCGCCATGGCGGCGCTCGCCGAGCGCGTCGCCGCCCAGGGCTTCAAGGCGATGAAGATCCGCTTCCACCGGCCGGACTGGCGCGACGACGTGGCTTCGGTCGCGGCGGTGCGCCAGCGCATCGGCGACAAGCTGGTGCTGATGGTCGACTGCAACCAGGGCTGGCGCATGCCGTGGGACGCGGACGAGCCCTGGACCCTGAAGGACGCGCTCGAGGTCGCGCGGCGGCTCGAGGACCTCGACGTCTACTGGATGGAGGAGCCGCTGCACCGCGGCGACTACGACGGCATGGCGGCGCTGCGCCGCGCGACGCGCCTCAGGATCGCCGGCGGCGAGATGACGCGCGAGCTGCACGAGCTGCGCACCTTGATCGACCGCCAGTGCCTCGACGTGCTGCAGCCCGACGCCGTCCTGACCGGCGGCATCACCGGCATGCGCGGCATCGCGCGCCAGGCGCTGGACCACAACCTGGTTTTCACGCCGCATACCTGGTCGAACGGCATGGGCGTGCTCGCCAACGTCCATCTCGCCGCGGGCTGCGGCCAGAGCCCCTATGTCGAGTTCCCCTGCGACCCGCCGGAATGGGGGCTGGACCGGCGCGACTTCATGCTGGCGGAGAAGCTCGAATGCGACCGCGACGGCAACATCGTGCTGCCCGACCGGCCGGGGCTCGGCGCGATCCTGGACGAGGACGCGCTGGAGAGGACGCGCATCGGATAGGCGGCCGCTGATCCGGCCGCCAGACTCGAATAGAGGGCGCGCGGATCAACGCGCGCCAGTACCCGATTGACTCGGCGGCGCGCCGGCCGAATCCTGGCGGCGAACGACCGGGAGGAAACGACCATGACCGCCGCCGCCAAGCCGAAGCGCGACCCCAAGGTCGAGCCGCTGACCGAGGACCACAAGCCGCACGAGCTGCGGCGCGCCCAGGACATGGAATGGGAAATGCTCCGCTACCCCGGGCAGTGGAGCAAGATGCTGTTCCATCCGCGGCCGGAGCGGCCGACCGAGCCCAACGCCGGCCTGATCCGCTACGAGCCGGGCGCGCATCACCCGCTGCACAGCCACAACTTCGCGCAGGTCTGGTACATCCTCGAAGGCGAGTTCCAGATCGGCGAGGACAAGTGCGGTCCCGGCACGATGGTGTTCCATCCCGACCCGCATTTCGAAAAGCCGCTCTCGACCGAGACCGGCGGGCTGATGCTGTTCGTGCAGTACACCGGCCCGACCACCGGCAAGGGCCCGATCTATGACGGCCGCTTCAACGTGAGCGAACGCAAGCCGCTGGAGCAGGAGCGCTACGACGAGTAGCCGCGCACGCGGCACGGCAGCGACACAGGGAAAGAGAGGAGACTCCCGCGCGGGTCCTGGCCGCGCGGGAGTCTCGTCTCGCCTTTCTTCCGGGAGGATACCGACATGCAGGCAGGTCTGAGCAGCGAGGAACTGGCCCTCCAGGCGCGCGCCCGGGAGTTTGCCCGGCGCGTCGTCGCGCCGCGCGCGGCCGAGATCGACCGCACCGAGCAGTACCCGTGGGACATCGTCGCCGCGCTCAGCGACGCCGGCTTCGTCGGCATGACGATCCCGCGGGCCTACGGCGGCAAGGGCATGTCGTTCCTCGACACCGTGCTGGTCGTCGAGGAGATGGCCAAGGCCTGCACCGTCACCGCGCGCATCGTGGTCGAGACCAACATGGGCGCGATCTCGACGGTGATGGAATACGGGACCGAGGCGCAGAAGCGGCTCGCCGCCGGGATGGTCCTGTCGGGCGACAAGCCGGCCATCTGCATCACCGAGCCCGAGGCGGGCAGCGACGCCACCGCGATGACGACCCGCGCCGACCGCAAGGGCGACGTGTTCGTCATCAACGGCAGGAAGCACTGGATCACCGGCGCGGGCGTGTCGAAGCTCCACCTGATCTTCGCCCGCGTGTTCGACGAGTCGGGATCGCCCTTGGGTCTCGGCGGGTTCATCGCCGTCGGCGAAGGAGCACCCGGGCTCAGGCTCGCCAGGCGCGAGCCCACCATGGGGCTGCGCGGCATGCCCGAGGGCGAGCTCGTGTTCGAGAACCTGACGGTCAAGGCCGACATGGCGCTGGCCCCGCCGTCCGGCTACAGGCGCGGCTTCGCCGACCTGATGAACGCCTACAACAGCCAGCGCGTCGGCGCGGGGACGGTGGCGATGGGGATCGCCGCCGGCGCCTTCGAGCACGCGGTCGGCTGGGTCAAGCAGCGCGAGCAGTTCGGCCGCCCGATCGGCGAGTTCCAGGGACTGCAGTGGATGCTGGCGGACATGCAGACGCAGCTCACGGCCGCGCGCCTGATGCTCCATGCGGCGGCGCGCTCGCGCGGCCCCGGCGGCAGCCGCTTCCCCGACCCGGACCTGGCGGCGCAGGCGAAGATCTTCGCCTCGGAGGCGGCGATCCGGATCGTCAACGACGCGCTGCAGCTCTACGGCGCGCGCGGCTACTCGCGCGAGCTGCCGCTCGAGCGCATGGCGCGCGACGTGCGCATGTTCACCATCGGCGGCGGCACGGCGCAGGTGCTGCGCACGCTGGTCGCCTCCAAGGTGCTCGGCTGGAAGCTGCCGCAGACGCGCGACGGCTACCTCAAGCCCGGATCGACGCCGCGCGCCGCGGCGGAGTAGCGCCTTGAACCGGGCCGCCGATCTCCTGGCGCGGCGGCTTTTCGAAGCCGGCTGCCGCTACGCCTTCGGCATGCCCGGCGGCGAGGTGCTGACGCTGGTCGACGCGCTGGAAGCCGCCGGCATCCGCTTCGTGCTGTGCAAGCACGAGAACGCCGCCGGCTTCATGGCCGAGGGCACGTATCACCGCACCGGCGCCCCCGGCGTGCTGGTCGCCACCGTCGGACCGGGCGCGGTCAACGGCGTCAACGTCGTCGCCAACGCGCAGCAGGACCGCGTGCCGCTGATCGTGCTGACCGGCTGCATCGACCCGGACGAGACCCTCACCTACACGCACCAGGTCCTCGACCAGCGCGTGCTGCTCGGCCCGCTCGTGAAGGGATCGTTCACGCTGAGCGCGGCCGGCGCCGACATCGTCGCCGACAAGGCGATCGCCATCGCGATGTCCGACCGCCCGGGCCCGGTGCATATCGACGTGCCGATCTCCGTCGCCGACACCATGGTGGAAAACCCGCTGCGCTCGCGCCACCGCCCGGCTGCGGCCGCCGCCCCGGCCGAGGGCGAGGCGCTCGCAACCGCCCGGACATGGCTGGAAGAGGCCGCGCGGCCGATCGCCATCGCGGGGCTCGACGTGCCGAACCACGGCGCCGCGGCCGAGCTGCGCTCCTTCGCCGAGCGGTACGCCGTTCCCGTCGTCACGACCTACAAGGCCAAGGGCGTGATTCCCGAGAACAGCCAGCTCGCGCTCGGCGCCGCCGGCCTGTCCCCGGTCGCGGACAACATCCTGCTGCCGCTGTTCCGCGACGCCGACCTGGTCATCGCCGCCGGCTACGACCCGATCGAGATGCGCGTGGGCTGGCGCGACGCGTGGGATCCGTCGCGCCAGCGCGTGGTGGAATTCGCCGCCGAGGCGAACCGCCACTACATGCACCATGCCGGCATCGGCTTCGTGTGCGACGTCGGCGAGGGCCTCAAGGCGCTCGCGCGCGGAACCAAGCCGCGCGCCGCGACCTGGAGCAACGGCCCGATCGCCGAGGCGCGCCGGCAGCTCAAGCAAGCCTTCGCCTCGAACGGCGCCTGGGGACCCGCCGCGGTGGTCGAGGCGGTCCGCCGCGTCTTCCCGCCCGAGACGCTCGTCGCCATCGACACCGGCGCGCACCGCATCCTCGCCAGCCAGCTCTGGGAGGCGTACGAGCCGCGCACGGTCCTGCAGTCGACCGGCCTTTGCACCATGGGCTGCGCCCTGCCGCTCGCCATGGGCGCGCGCCTGGCCGCGCCGGACCGGCCGGCGGTGGTGCTGACCGGCGACGGCGGTCTGCTGATGGTGCTGGGCGAGCTGGCGACGCTGGCCGAGCTGCGCCTGCCACTGACGATCGTCGTCTTCGTCGACGCGAGCCTGGCGCTGATCGAGATGAAGCAGCGCTCGCGCCAGCTACCGAACCACGGCGTCGACTTCGCGCGCTGCGACTTCGGCGCGATCGGGCGCGCCATGGGCGGCGCGGGCGAGACCGTGAGCGACCTGGCGGGGCTCGAGCGCGCGCTCGCGGCCGGCCTCGCGCGCAAGGACGAATTCACGCTGATCGGCGCCGTGATCGAGCGCAAGGCCTATGACGGCCGCATCTGACGCCGCCTCGCCGCGTCACCCGCGCCGGCGGCGTCGCGGCCTGGACCCGCGGCCTCCTCAGAAGCGGTAGTTGAAGCCGATCTTCGCGACCTGGATCTGCAGCGACTGGTCCTGGGAGAACGTCACGCCGCTCGCGGAGGTCACGTCGACGCGGTCGGTGCCGAGGTCGATGTAGTTGTATTCGGCCTTGATCGACCAGTGCTCGGTCAGGGCATGCTCCACGCCGGCGCCGATGATCCAGCCGAGCCGCTGCGCGGTCGGCGTCTCCGACACCACGCCCGGGACGTTGACGACGTACTTCACGTGGGCAAGAGCGGCGCCGCCCTTCCCGAACAGCAGCGTGCGGTCCACGGAGTAGCCGACACGGCCGGAAAAGAGGCCGAGCGCCTCGACACGCGCGCCGAATCCTCCGCCAAAGCCGCCAAAGCCGAAACCAGAAGGAGCGCCGCAGAACACGTTGGTCCCAAACTGGCTGAAGCAGCAGCTACCGGTAGAACCAAAGCCGAAGCCGCCGAACTGGTTGAAACCGCAGGCGTTGCCGAACTGGCCGTTGCGCAGATGCGACGCGCTGCCCTCCGCCTCGCCGCCGAACACCCACTGGTCGATCTGCCAGTTGTATCCGCCCTGGATGCCGCCCAGGTAGCCGCTGGACGAGAACTCGCCGGTGTCCTGGCCGCCGATCGCGTCGTAGAACCGGTTCTGGCCCCAGCTCAGCCCGGCATGGCCGCCGACGTAGCCGCCGGTCCAGTCGAATTCCGCTTCCTCGCCATGCGCCGCCTGGGCCGCCAGCAGCGCCGCGGCGGCGGCGGCAGCGAGTGCTCCCCTCTGCATTGGACGTGCCCCCCACGATCCAATCACGCGATGAGAGACTATGAGGCTGGCAACCGATGCGCCAGCACGGCTTCGTCCAGGCAAAGCACCCGCGGTAGAAATTCCGCGGGGTGTTGCGCGGGTGCTTCAGTACGCCCTTCCCGCCACCTGCCGCTCCCTATCCACGCCGCCGCCGCCGGCCCTCTTCCGACCCGCCGGCCGGCGCATCGCCGGCCCTCGTCGAAGCGGTCAACGCGCCGAGGCGCGCCTCGACCGTGGCGAGATCGGGCGGCGGTCCCGGCGCATGGTCCTTGAGCGCGGCGACGATGGCGGCGAGGTGCCGGGGCTCGGAGCCGCAGCAGGCGCCGATGATGCGCGCGCCGGCGTCGCGCGCCAGCCGCGCGTACTCCGCCATCAGCTCGGGCGTGCCGGAGAACCTGATCCGGCCGTCCTCGTATTGCGGGATGCCGCAATTGCCTTTGGCGACCAGCACGTCGCTGCCGGCCACGCTCGCCTTGGCGAGGCCGAGGATCGAGGCCACGAGCTCGGCCGGGCCGGTGCCGCAGTTCGAGCCGAACGCCACCGGGCGCGGCAGCAGGCGATGCGCCAGCGCCGCGGCCTCGGCCGGCGTCGTGCCCATCATGGTGCGGCCGTTGGTGTCGAAGGTCAGGGTTGCCACCACGGGCAGGCCGGCGGCCGAGGCGCCAGCCACGGCGGCCTCGACCTCGTTCGCCGCCGACATGGTCTCGACCCACAGCACGTCGGCCCCGCCCTCGGCGAGGCCCTCGGCCTGCTCGGCGAAGGCGTCGCGCGCCTCGTCGAAGGTCAGCGCGCCCAGCGGCTGCAGCAGTTCGCCGGTCGGTCCGATCGAGCCGGCCACCACCACGACGCGGCCGGCCGAATCGGCGACGTCGCGCGCCAGGCGCGCCGCGGCGCGGTTCAGCTCGCGCACGCGGCCTTCCAGCTTGTGCAGCTTGAGCCGATGCCGGTTGGCGCCGAAGCTGTTGGTCAGGATGATGTCGCAGCCGGCTTGGACGAAGCCGCGATGCACGTCGGCGACGCGGTCGGGATGCTCGACGTTCCACAACTCCGGCGCGTCGCCGGTCTCCAGGCCGCGCAGGAACAGGTTCGTGCCCATGGCGCCGTCGGCGACCAGATAGGGTCGCTCGGCCAGAAGGCGAATCAATCGGTCGCTCAAGGGTGCGGACTCCCGCGGCAGGCGAAGGGCGCGCACTGTGGAAGCCGGCCGAGGCGGTGTCAACGAGGGTTGCGGCAGAGCGGCCCGGCGCGCATAGTCGCGCCGACAGGAGGTCCGATGCGGATCGATTCTCTTTTTCGTACAACGGCTTGGGCCGCGGCATGCCTGGTGCTGGCCGGCTGCTTCTGGTCCGCCCCCAGCTCCGGCGAATGGTTCAAGCAGGGCGCCGACGGCGGCGCCACCGCGCGCGACCTGAGCTATTGCCAGCGCGAGGCCCGGCTGGTCACGCGCGAGGAGTCGAAGATCGACCAGGACATCATCGCCAGCCGCGGCAGCGACTGGCAGACGACCGGCTCCTATTCGTCGAACGTCTCGCAGATGCGCGACAAGAGCGCGGCGCGCGAGCGCGAGATGGCTGCCCGCTGCATGCGCAATCGCGGCTATTCCCAGGGCAAGACAAAGTGAGCGTGGCCGCCGCGCCACGGTGACAGGGAATTGATCGTCGCCCGGGTTGGGGAAGCGCCGTCCTGCGTGTAGGCTGCGCGAACGAGGCGGGGCGGCAAGATGCCACAGACGATGATCCGATTCGCTGCTGCAGCGTGCGCCCTTGCGGCGATGCTCGCGGGCAACGCGCCCGCCGGGGCGCAGGAGCAGGCCGGTGTGACGGCGGCGGTGCGCGGGCGTGTCGAGGTGGCGCTGCGACCGGGGGCGATCGGGCGGCAGGTGCGCTCGGGCGAGCCGGTCTATCTCGGCAACGCGGTCTCCAGCGGGCCCGATTCGGGCATGCAGATCGTGCTGCTGGACGAGACCACCTTCACCATCGGGCCGAACAGCGAGCTGGTGATCGACGAGTTCGTCTACGACCCGCGCAGCAGCGCGGGCAAGGTGGGCGCGTCGATCGCCAAGGGCGTGTTCCGCTTCGTCACCGGCAAGGTGGCGCGCGAGAACCCGGAGGCGATGCGGATCAAGCTGCCGAGCGGCACGATCGGCATCCGCGGCACGATCGCGATCGGGCGGGTCGACCAGGTCGGGCAGAACGGGCAGCAGGTCAACCGCCAGCAGGTGATCCTGGTGGGTCCGGGCTACGACACCGACGGCAACCGGCGCGGCGGCATCGACCTGTTCTTCGACGGGCAGCGCATCACGATCTGGCGTCCGGGCTGGGGCAGCACGCTTCTGGGCGACGGGCAGTGGGGCCCGATCGAGCAGTTCCCGCCGGCGCTGATCCAGGAGGTGCTGCGGCTGCTGCAGGCGCGCGGCGAGCCGCTCGGCACGCCGAACGCGGACAACATCCAGAACGCCGGCGACAGCCTGTACGACGGCCGCCGCGTGGTGTCGTGGGTGAACGGCACGCAGCAGAACCTGGCCTGGTGGGACTGGCTCGCGCAGCAATGCGCCCTGCCCGACCGCACGGAGCTGGGCGGATTCGCGTCGGGCATCGCCGATTTCGACCAGCTCCGCACGGTGCCGTCGGGCCAGTTCAACTACAACCAGACCGGCGTCACGGCGCTGACCCCGGGCGGCGCGGCGGTCGGCAGCTACAGCCTGTTCCTCAACATCGACTTCGGCGCGCGCACGGTCGGCGGCGGCGATTCGCGGCTCACGCTCGACACGCCGATCGCCGGCGGCACCAGCTACCTCGGCACCCTGCCGTTCGGCAACAGCCCGGCGATCTTCAGCTACAGCAACATGCCGGGCGTGATCGGCACCGGCTGCGGCGCGACGCAGACCTGCACCACCAACCTGACCGCCTCCGTCATCAACCAGAACGGCGTCGGCACGCAGCTGCTGCACGCGCTGACGACCTTGAGCGACGGCGGCGCCACCGTGCTCGGCGGCACGGGCCTCGCCGGGCTCTCGCCCGGCTTCACCGTCGACCCGGTGCCCTACACCGACGGCATCAGCAGCTACGAGCAGCTGCGCACCCTGACTTCGGGCCAGTTCCACTACACCCAGTCGAACGTGGCGCTGGTCGACGGCACGAACCAGCCGGCCGGCACCTATACCCTGTTCCTCAACATCGACTTCGGCGCCCGGTCGGTCGGCGGCGGAAATTCGCGGGTCGAGCTGGTCGGAACCACCTATGGCGACCCGACGCTGTTCCTCGCGCAGCAGTCCTATGCGTCCGGCACCGGCACCGCGGCCTTCGTTTTCAACAACACCTTCACCGCCGGTTCGTCCTGCTCGCCGACATGCGCCACCCAGCTAACCGCGACCCCGCAGAACCAGGCCGGGATCCTGGCGCGCAGCCTGGCGCATATGCTGGCCGTGCGCGATCCCACGGTGCTGGTCTTGCGCGGCAACGGCGTGACCAGCGGCCGCATCCCGGGACTGGCGACGCCGGTGCCTTGAGCGGCGCGCGCGCTTCCCGCCGGATCGCGCCGGGACGATCGTCCTCGCCGGATTGCTCGCGTGCCCGGCGCGTCGTCGCCTGCGAAGCGATCGCCGACATTGTTGCCCACAGCCGCCTTCGGGTAATACTTCGACCTTCGGGCCGATCGGCGCCGCTCGGAGCACGCATGCAGACGCCAATACGATTCATCGCGCTGGTCCTGGCCGTCCTGTCGGCGGCGGCGGCAGCGCCCGCCGGGGCGCAGGAGCAGGCCGGTGTGACGGCGGCGGTGCGCGGGCGTGTCGAGGTGGCGCTGCGACCGGGGGCGATCGGGCGGCAGGTGCGCTCGGGCGAGCCGGTCTATCTCGGCAACGCGGTCTCCAGCGGGCCCGATTCGGGCATGCAGATCGTGCTGCTGGACGAGACCACCTTCACCATCGGGCCGAACAGCGAGCTGGTGATCGACGAGTTCGTCTACGACCCGCGCAGCAGCGCGGGCAAGGTGGGCGCGTCGATCGCCAAGGGCGTGTTCCGCTTCGTCACCGGCAAGGTGGCGCGCGAGAACCCGGAGGCGATGCGGATCAAGCTGCCGAGCGGCACGATCGGCATCCGCGGCACGATCGCGATCGGGCGGGTCGACCAGGTCGGGCAGAACGGGCAGCAGGTCAACCGCCAGCAGGTGATCCTGGTGGGTCCGGGCTACGACACCGACGGCAACCGGCGCGGCGGCATCGACCTGTTCTTCGACGGGCAGCGCATCACGATCTGGCGTCCGGGCTGGGGCAGCACGCTTCTGGGCGACGGGCAGTGGGGCCCGATCGAGCAGTTCCCGCCGGCGCTGATCCAGGAGGTGCTGCGGCTGCTGCAGGCGCGCGGCGAGCCGCTCGGCACGCCGAACGCGGACAACATCCAGAACGCCGGCGACAGCCTGTACGACGGCCGCCGCGTGGTGTCGTGGGTGAACGGCACGCAGCAGAACCTGGCCTGGTGGGACTGGCTCGCGCAGCAATGCGCCCTGCCCGACCGCACGGAGCTGGGCGGATTCGCGTCGGGCATCGCCGATTTCGACCAGCTCCGCACGGTGCCGTCGGGCCAGTTCAACTACAACCAGACCGGCGTCACGGCGCTGACCCCGGGCGGCGCGGCGGTCGGCAGCTACAGCCTGTTCCTCAACATCGACTTCGGCGCGCGCACGGTCGGCGGCGGCGATTCGCGGCTCACGCTCGACACGCCGATCGCCGGCGGCACCAGCTACCTCGGCACCCTGCCGTTCGGCAACAGCCCGGCGATCTTCAGCTACAGCAACATGCCGGGCGTGATCGGCACCGGCTGCGGCGCGACGCAGACCTGCACCACCAACCTGACCGCCTCCGTCATCAACCAGAACGGCGTCGGCACGCAGCTGCTGCACGCGCTGACGACCTTGAGCGACGGCGGCGCCACCGTGCTCGGCGGCACGGGCCTCGCCGGGCTCTCGCCCGGCTTCACCGTCGACCCGGTGCCCTACACCGACGGCATCAGCAGCTACGAGCAGCTGCGCACCCTGACTTCGGGCCAGTTCCACTACACGCAGTCGAACGTGGCGCTGAATGACGTCGCCCAGGGCATGTTCATCGGCACCTACGACCTGTTCCTCAACATCGACTTCGGTGCGCGCACCATCGGCGGCGGCAACTCGCGTGCATTCATCAATCTGTCCGATCTCGGCGTCACCGGCACCGCCACCTTCCCGACGCCGATTTCCTTTGCCGCCGGCGGCGGCCCCGCCAGCTTCGTGTTCACGTCGAACTTCTCCTCGCTGTCGTTCGGCTGCGACTCCGGCTGCCAGGCGCAGTTGACGGCGCAGACCGTGAACCAGTCCGGCGTCGTGGCGCAGAGCCTGAAGCATACGCTCAATGTCAGCGACGGCAGTGTTCCCACCGCCACGGGCAGCGGCACGACCAGCGGGCGCGTGCCGGGCCTGGCGCCCGGCGGCGCCCCCTGACCGCGGACGCGCCGTCGGGCGGCCGAATCATCGCCGCCCGCCGCCTTATGGTAGATTGAGATCGGTTTTCGTCCGGAGCTGCCGATGCGCCCTGTCCGACCGCTGGTCCTCGCCGCCTGTGCCGTCCTCGCCTTGCCGTCCGCGCCCGCCCTTGCCGCCTGCGTCGACGATGTAAAGGTGATCAAGGAGCAGTTCCGCAACGTGCGCGACGTCCGCAAGCGCGACCTCATGAAGCGCGAGATCAGCGCCGCCGACACCGCCCTCAAGCGCAACAGCGAATCGGCCTGCAAGCGCGCGGTCGCGAACGCGCAGCGAATCATGAAGTCGCGGCCTTAGGACTCCCGCGATCGCTCTTCTCTTCGCCACCAGCCGAAGGCCCGCTCCGCCCGATCCAGCAGCCGCTGCAGCAGCGCGCGGCTCAGCCTCTGGCCTTCGCTCGCATCGCAGCCCCACGCTGCCAGCGCCGCGAGGAAGATCCCGCTGAGGGCGATTTCCTCGGCCTGGCGCCGCGGTCCCGCGGCGTCGAGCGCCGCCGCCTCCCTGAGCCACCAGATCAGTCGCGAGAGATGGAAGGGCAGCGGCGCCCAGTGATGCGCGTGCGAGGGATGCAGCTTCGCCTGCAGCATCTGCACGGCGATCCGGCGATGCGGCGCCAGCGCATCGAACCAGCGCAGCATCGCGCGCTCCACGCGCGCGCGCGGACCGAGGGCGCCGGGCGGCGGCGCGGCCAGCATGGCGTCGCGCGCGCGGGCGAAGACGACGTCGGCGATCGCGTCGGGGTCGCGATAGCGCGCGGCCAGCGCGTCGAGCCCGACGCCGAGCCGGCGCGCGAGATCGCGCATCGGAAGATCGTACCAGCCCGTCGTCGCGGCGAGCGCCAGCGCCGCGTCGGCGACGCGGCCGGGCGCCAGCTTGTCGCCGGTGACGGGTCCCCGCCCGGCCGAGGCTGTGCGTCGCGCCATCCCATCCCCGCTGTTGCGGCTCTCCGCGCCCGGCGGCAGTGGCGCCGGCACGGACGCTCGGGCATCATCCTAGCATCCCGCCGGACCCAACGAGGACCCCCCGATGCCCCGTCTGCGTGTCGCCCTGGTCGGGCTCGGCATGGCCGTGGCGCCCCATGCCAAGAGCCTGCTCGACCTCGAGGACAAGGCCGAGGTCGCCTATGCGATCAGCCCGACGGCGGCGCGGCGCGAGGCCTTCGCCAGGAGCTTCCCCTTCCCGACCTCCGGCGACCTCGACGCGGCGTTCGCCGACCGCAGCGTCGACGCGGTCATGCTGCTGACGCCGCCGAACACGCATCTCGACCTGGCAGGGCGCGCCGCCGCCGCGGGCAAGCACGTGCTGCTGGAGAAGCCGCTCGAGGTCTCGACCGAGCGCGCGCTCGCCGTCGTGGAGGCGTGCGAGAAGGCCGGCGTTCGGCTCGGCGCCGTGCTGCAGCACCGTTTCCGCCCGGCGGCGCGGCGGGTGAAGCAGGTGCTCGCGGCGGGCGGGCTCGGACGGCTGGCGCAGGCCTCGGTCTACGTGCCGTGGTGGCGGCCGCAGAGCTACTACGACCAGCCCGGCCGCGGCACGCTGGCGCGCGACGGCGGCGGCGTGCTGATCACGCAGGCGATCCACACGCTCGACCTGCTGATGCACCTGGCCGGGCCGGTCGCCGCCGTCTCCGCCTTCGCCGGCACCAGCCACGTGCATCGCATGGAGACGGAGGACCAGGTCGCCGCCGCGCTGCGCTTCGAGAACGGCGCCATCGGCGCGCTCGACTGCACGACCGCGCTCTATCCGGGCTACCCCGAGACGATCACGCTCGGCGGCGACCAGGGCTCGGCGCGCATCGTCGCGACCGAGGCCGCGATCGAATACGCCGACGGGCGGCGCGAGACGGCGGGCGCGCTCGCGGGCGGCGGCGGCGGCGCCAATCCGATGGACTTCCCGCACGACTGGCACCGCGACCTGATCGAGGATTTCCTCGACGCGGTGACCGCGGGCCGCGATCCCGCCATCCCCGGCCGCGAGGCGCTGCGCGTGCATCACCTGATCGACGCCCTGCTGCGCTCGGCCCGCGAGCGCCGCACCATCGCGCCGGCAAAGTAGCTGCCGGGTTTCAGCCGTCGGCGATCAGCCCGGAGAACACGTCTCTGGCTGGCTGCTGCGAGCTGATAGCTGGCGGCTACTGCAATCGCGGCGGCGGCTCGTCGGGACGCTCGGGCGGGTTGGCGAGCGGGCCGGCCTGGTGATGCGCCAGCTTCCATTTGCCGTGCTCGCGCACGAACAGGTTGGTGGCGACGAGATAGGCGCCCTCGATCACCTCGTGGCACAGCACGTAGGCCACCTCGCCCAGCACATGCGCGGTCTCGTTGTGGCAGAGCACCGGCGGCGAGCCGGGATTGCCGAGGATGTTGCGCCAGCTCTTGAGGATCGCCGCGCGGTCGCGGATCGCGTCCCAGCCGGGATGGATGCAGGTGACCGGCGACTCGCGCGCCCAGAGCTGGTTCATCGCTTCCAGGTCGCGCGCGGCGAAGGCGCGATAGAAGGCGCGGTTGGCCGAAAGCACGGCCCCTATGTCGCTCATGGCGCGTCTCTCATGACACGAAGCTCATCGCCGGTTCCCTCCCTCTCCCCGCCGCGCCCCTTGCCGAGCGCGCTCCGCGGCGCTCAATCCGGCGGCGGGTTCCCGCCTTCGACGTAATGCGGTTCGGGCCGAGTATATAGCTCTTCGTAATGCACGAGCACCGGCTCGCCCAGCGCGGCCGGCCGGCCGGCACGGAAGGCCCATTCGCCGCGGTCGCAATCGGCCGCGCGGACATACGAATTGAGATAGAAGCGGCGCTCGCCCCCCTGGCCGCCCGCGTCGCTGTTCGGGCCCGACCCGTGCACCGTGAACGGATGCCACAGCGCCACGTCGCCGGGCTCGAGCTCCAGCGCCACGAGGCCGGCCGGATCGATGCCGGCGGCGTGCAGCACCGCGTCGCCGCGGCCGCGTCCCAGCACCACGCCGTCGCCGAGCGCGGCGATCTCGCCCCGGCGGTGGCTGCCGGGGAGCATGCGCATCGCCCCGTTCGCCGCGCCGTGCCGGTCGACCGCGATGCCGGTCTGCACATAGGACCGGGCGATGTCGCGGAACGCGCTGCGCGGCCGGCGGAACCGGATGTCCTGGTGGAAATTGAAGTCCACCGCCACCGCGCCGGGCGGCTTCCAGTGGCACTGGTTGATGATCTGCTTGACGTCCTGCCCGACCAGCGGCGCGATGATCGGCAGCATGCGCGGGTGGTTGCGGTACCGGGCGAGCACCGGGTCGGCGTACGATCCCCATTGCAGCATCGTGACCACGCGTCCGACCGCGGGATCCTCGGCCACGCGGTAGCATAGGTTGCCGTGGCGCCAGCTGCGCCCCAGCCGCAAGCCTTCGGCGCGCCGGCGGTCGAACGCCTGGGCGAGCTCCGCGACCTCCGGCGGCGCGAACACGCCGCGCACGACCGCGAACCCGTCGCGCCGAGAGGCGGCGACGTGTCCTTCGTCGAGCCCGCGTGCGGGCAGACGGCCGTCAGGCA
>CAZLBB010000090.1:0-23745 GCA_964557415.1 uncultured Rhodospirillaceae bacterium | reverse complement strand
GACGAGGCGCTGCACGAGATGATCGACACCAACCTGATCGCACCCATGGCGCTGACGCGCGAGCTGCTCGGCATGCTGCGTGCCGCGTCGCCGGCGCGCGTGGTCTTCATCGGCTCCATGTTCGGGGATATCGGCTTTCCCCTGTTCGCCGGCTATTCCGCCAGCAAGGCCGGCCTGCGCGTCTACGCCGACGCGCTCCGGCGCGAGCTCGCGCCGCTCGGCGTCGGCGTGACCTATGCGGCGCCGCGCGCGACCGCCACCGCGCTGACGGCGCGCGTGCCGCACCTGACCAACGCCTTCGCGCTCGAGCTCGATGCGCCGGAGGAAGTCGCGGCCAGGGTGATGCGCGCCGTCGAGCGCGAGGCGCGCCATGTCTACCCGCGCTGGCCGGAGCGGCTGTTCGCCGCGCTGCACGGGATCGTCCCTTCGCTGGTCGACGCCGGCGTGCTGCGCCAGTTCCGCCAGGCGCTCGAGCGTCTGGGGCCGCAAAGCCGGCTGGCGCAGGGTCCCGTCCCGCCCGTCTGGCCGGAGCAGCACCGATTTCGTTCGCTGGAACCATGAAGGAGTAGGTCGATGACGATGCACAGACGCGCCCTGATCGGCGGCATCGCCCGGATGCTTGGCGGCATTGCTGTCGCCGGAGCGATGCCCGCCATTGGCCCCGCGCGTGCCGCGGGCGCCTTCGAGGCGGCGGCGCGCAAGTTCGTCGACGTGATCGGCGCGGAGGCGATCCAGACCTTCGGCACGCCGGACAAGGAACGGCGCTACGCGCAATTCCGCGAGCTGCTCAACCGCTCCTTCGACGTGCCGGCGATCGCGCGCTTCGTCCTGGGCAACTACTGGCCACGGTTCACGCCGCAGCAGCAGGCCGTGTTCCTGAAGGCGTTCGAGGATTACGTCGTCGCCAACTACGCCGCCAAGCCGTGGGAGGTGACCGGCGTGTACATCGAAGTGGTGTCGAGCTCGCCGCTGAACGAGAACGACGTCTCGATCGAGACCCTGATCCACGTGCCGCACAAGCGCAACAAGCCGATCGGCCTCGGCTGGCGCATCTACAATGCCGGCGCGGCGCCCAAGATCATCGACCTCAAGGTCGACGGCCTCAGCCTGGTGGTTTCGCAGCGTTCCGAGTTCACCTCGGTGCTGCAGCAGAAGGCCGGGAATTTCGACAGCTTCATCGCTTTCGTGCACGATCGCACACGCAAGCTCGAGGCGACGCCGCAGCCGCAGAAGGCCGCGTCGAACTAGGACTGTGACGTTTCGCGGGCGGCCGCGTCCTTGGCCAGGGCTTCGAGCCGGTCGGCCAGGCGTTTCAATTCCCAATCGCGCGCAAGCGCGGCGGCCTTCGCCCAGGTCGGCGTCTGGTCGCCGAGCTGCGGGATCGGGGCCGACCGGTCCATCGTGGCGATGCGCCGGTAGAGGCGCAGCGCCTCGGCCTCGGCCGCGAACCTGCCGTCTTTCAGCGTCTCTTCCAGCGTCGCGCATTGGCGCAGAAGGTTGGCGGCCGTCTTCGGCCCGACGCCCTTGGCGCCGGGCAGCTTGTCGGACGGATCGCCGCGCAAGGCGATGAAATCAGGCACCTGGCGCGGCTCGACGCCATAGCGCTCGCGCACCGCGGCCGGGCCGATGCGCGCAATCTCGCCGGCGCGCAGCGGATGCAGGATGGTGGTTCTGTCGGAGGCGAGCTGGAACGCGTCCCGGTCGCCGCTGGCGACCAGGACCGTGCCCTTGCGCCCCTCTTCGGCGGCGGCGGCGGCGGCGAGGAAGTCGTCCGCCTCGTAGCCCGGCGCCTTGGCGCAGGCGAAGCCGCAGGCCTCGACGAATTGCGGCAGCACGTCCAACTGCTCCACCAGCTCGGCGTCGAATTCCCGTCCGCCCTGGTAGGCGGGAAACGCCTCGTGCCGGAAGGTCGGCGCATCGAGCGTGTCCCAGCCGACCAGCACCGCGCGCGGCCGTTCGCTCTCGTAGAGTCGCAGCAGGAAATTGGCGAACCCGATGATCGCGCCACCGCCCTTGTTGCCGCGCCTTCGGATCGACTTGGGCAAGGCGTGGTAGGCGCGGTGCGCGAACGAGTCGCCGTCGATGACGAGAAGCGGTCGCGACACGAAGACCCGCCCCGGAAGGTTGCCGTGCGTAGCCTACCACGTCCGCATGCCCTTCACGGTCATGGCCGACCGCCGGCATTGGCCGGGCGGCGCGCCTTGCGGAACGCGCCTCGATATGTTCGTATGAATATATCGGCCCTGTCGGGAAGCCTGCCATGACCTTGTCCGCGCCCCGGCGCTATTGGCTGCCCGCACTCGCCCTTGCGCTTGGCCTATCGGCCGGTACCGCCGAATCCCTGTGCGCGCAGCCGGATGTTCCGGTGGTCGCCGCCGCCTCGGATCTCAAGTTCGCGCTCGAGGACATTTCCGCCTCGTTCCAGCGCGAGACGGGCCGCGAGCTCAAGCTCGCCTTCGGGTCGTCGGGCAATTTCGCCCGCCAGATTTCGCAGGCCGCTCCGTTTCAGCTCTTCCTCTCGGCCGATGAATCTTATGTCGAGGCGCTCGCCGACCAGGGACGCACGGTCGATCGCGGCACAACCTATGCCATCGGGCGCATCGTGCTGTTCGCCCCGAAGGGCTCGCCGCTCAAGGTCGATCCGGCCCTGGTCGATCTCAAGGCCGCGCTCGCCGATGGCCGCGTCAGGCGCTTCGCCATCGCCAATCCCGAGCATGCGCCCTATGGCCGGGCGGCCGAGCAGGCGCTGCGCGCCCGGGGGCTTTGGGACGCGATCAGGCCGCTGCTCGTCCTGGGCGAGAACGTGTCCCAGGCGGCGCAGTTCGCCACGTCGGGATCGGCCCAGGGCGGCATCTTCGCGTATTCGCTCGCGCTGACGCCGTCCGTCGGCGGGCGCGGCAGCTTCGTCCTGCTGCCGTCGGACTCGCACGCGCCGCTGCGGCAGCGCATGGTCCTGCTGAAGGACGCGGGTGACACGGCGCGCAGGTTCTACGCCTACTTGCAGGAGAAGCCGGCGCGCGCCATCTTTCGCCGCTACGGATTCCTGCTCCCCGGCGAGACCTCCTGATCCGCCATGGACTGGCCGGCCCTGTTCCTGTCGCTGCAGCTGGGGCTGGGCACGGTGCTCGTCCTGCTGCCCATCGGCGTCGTCGTCGGCCGGCTGCTCGCCTATCGGCGCTTCACGGGGCGCGGCTTCGTCGAGGCGCTGCTGATGCTGCCGCTGGTCCTGCCGCCGACCGTGATCGGCTACTACCTTCTGGTCGCGTTCGGGGCCGCCTCGCCGCTGGGCGAGCTCTGGCAGCGCCTGTTCGGCCATGCGCTGGTGTTCAGCTTCGACGGCCTCTTGGTCGCCTCGGTGATCGTCAATCTGCCGTTCGCCGTCCAGCCCATGCAACGGGCCTTCGAAGCGATCCCGGCCGAGATCCGCGAGGCCGCAGCATGCTGCGGCATGGCGCCGCTGCAAGTCCTGCGACGCGTCGAGCTGCCGCTTGCCTGGCCCGGCATCGTCACCGGGCTGGTTCTGTCCTTCGCGCATACGCTCGGCGAGTTCGGCGTCGTGCTGATGGTCGGCGGCAGCATCCCGGGCGAAACCAGGACCGTCGCGATCGCGATCTACGACCGCGTGCAGGCGTTCGACGAGCGCAGCGCCGCCGTCATGTCGGCAGCGCTGCTGCTGCTGTCGGTCGCGGCGCTCGGGCTCACCTACGCCCTGTCGCGGCGCGTCGGCCGCCGCCATGGCTGACGGCCTTGCCGTCTGGCTGCGGCAGCGCAGCCCGATCCCGCTCGATGCGAACCTGCACTGCGCGCCGGGCGAGATCCTGGCGCTGGTCGGCCCCTCCGGCAGCGGCAAGTCGACCATTCTGCGCTGCATCGCCGGCCTCAGGCGCACGGCCTCCGGGCGCATTGCGGTCGACGGATCGACCTGGTTCGACGCGGACTCGGGCGTCGATCTGCCGGCGCACCGCCGGCGCGCAGGCTTCGTCTTCCAGACCTACGCTCTGTTCCCGCACATGCCGGCGCTCGACAATGTCGCCGCGGCGCTGGGACATTTGCCGGCGCGCGGTCGCGCCGCGCGCGCGCGGCAGCTCCTGGAGTCGGTCCATCTGGCCGGGCTCGAGACGCGGCGCCCGGCGGAGCTCTCTGGCGGGCAGCAGCAGCGCGTCGCCGTGGCCCGGGCATTGGCGCGCGAGCCGGACGTCCTGCTGCTCGACGAACCCTTCTCCGCGGTCGACCAGGTCACGCGGCGCAAGCTCTATCGCGAACTCGCCGAGCTCCGGCGCGAGCTGAGGATGCCGGTCGTGCTGGTGACCCACGATCTGGAAGAGGCGGCGCTGCTGGCCGACCGCATGTGCATCCTCCATCACGGCCGCACCCTGCAGACGGCACCCCCGTCCGAGTTGCTGGCCCGCCCCGCCGATGTGCTCGTCGCGCGCCTGGTCGATCTCAAGAACATCTACGAGGGCATGGTGCTCGAGCATCGCCCGCATGCCGGATTCACCATGCTGCGCGCACTCGGCACGACCCTTGAGGCGCGGCCGCAGCCCGGCTTCGCGCCGGGCGCGCGGGTCAACTGGGTCGTTCCGGAAGGAAGCGTGATCCTGCACCGGCGCGACCGGCCGTCTCGGGGCGAGCACGAGAACCCGGTCGCCGGAATCGTGTCGGAATTCGTCGCCCTGGGCGAGAACGCCAGCGTCCGCATCGCGCCCGACGCGGCGCCGGACCAGCTGATCGCGATGTCGATACCGTCCCATGTCGCGCGCCGCAACGGCATCGCGGCCGGCATGCGCGTGACGGTGTCGCTGCTGGCCGATTCCATCCACCTCATGCCGTGGCAGGACGCGACGGCTCCAAGTGCGGCGCCCTGAAGCGAGCGGAGGCTCGCATCTAGCTTGCCGCGGCGACCGGTACGTCGCTGCCTTCGCGCGACTCCAGCGCCTCGTCGAGCGCAGCCAGCAGCTTGCCGATATCGAGCGGCTTCGTCAGGTAACGGAAAAATCCGAGTGCCATCCCGCGCTCGACGTCGCGCGGCAACGCCGCCGCCGACAGCGCCAGCACCGGGATCGCGCAGGTTTTCGGCATCGACTTCAACCTGTCGAGTACCGTGTATCCGTCCATGCCGGGAAGATTGATGTCCAGGACGATCACATCCGGCCGATGCGCCTGGGCGAGCTCGAGGCCGAGCTGCGGCGTCGGCGCCGACACGATGGTCGCCCGCGGCAGCAGGCTTGCCGCCACATGCTCCATCAGCCGCCGGTTGACGGCATTGTCCTCGATGTAGAGCAGCTTGAACGCCTTGCCCATGCTGGCCGGCGGCACGATCGCCTGCAAGGCCGGCTGCACCGGCTCCTGGTCTGCAAGGGCGAAATCGACCCAGAAGGTGCTGCCGACGCCGGGCACGCTCTCGCAGTCGATCGCGCCGCCCATGGCATGCACCAGCCGTTTCGTCACCGCAAGGCCGAGCCCCGTGCCTTCGATGTCGGTGTATTCGGCTCCGAGACGATGGAATGGCTCGAACAGGTCCTTGCGGCGTTCGGCGGGAATGCCGATGCCGGTGTCGGTCACCGCGATGCGCACGCGCCCTTGGGGCAGAAGCGCTGCGGACAACGTCACGCATCCGCCGGTGCGGTTGTACTTGATCGCGTTGGCGGCCAGGTTGATCAGGACCTGGCGCAGCCGCTGCACGTCGGCACTGACGTCGGGGACGTCGTCGGTCGGCTCGACCTCGAGGTTGACTCCGGCCTTCGCCGCGACCGGCGCCAGGATGTCGCCCACGCCGCGCAGCACATCGGCCACGATGACCCGTTCGATCGACAGCGACAGCCGCCCGGACTCCACGCCGGCGAGATCGAGGATTTCATTCACCAGTGACAGCACGTGCTCGCCAGCCTCGCGGATATGCCGGCTGTACTCGTATTGTCGCTGGGTCAGCGTGCGCGATGGATCCAGCTCGAGCATCTGGGCGAAACCGATCACGGCGTTGAGCGGGGTGCGCAGCTCGTGGCTCATGCGCGCCAGGAACTCGGACTTGGCGCGATTGGCCTTCTCGGCCGCCGCCTGCGCCCGTTGCGCGGCGGTTTGCGCGTGCACCGCGGCATCGGTTGCCGTCGCCAGCTCGGCCTGCAGGCGCTCGCGCCGGCGCAGCCCGGCGACGATGGCGCTGGTGCCCGCGAGCAGCACGGTCAGGGCGAAGGCGGCCAGCATCCCATCGGCCACGAAATCCCGCCGGAACTCCGCGAGGGCGACGTCGCGCGGGACGCTCACGTCGACGATCAGCCGGTCGCGCGTGCGCGGCACGATGGCGTAGCTGCCGATGCGGGCCGGGCCGTCCGGCCCGGCATCGCGCTCGTAGGTCCCCGCCGATGCCGCAGCCAGCTGGTCGTGGGTCATGCGGCTCCCGGTCAGCGACTTGCCGAGCAATGCCTCCGTGGCGGGCACATGCGCCAGGACCGCGCCGTCCCGGCGCAACAGCACGGCCCGATAGCCTGGCCCAAGGTCCAGCGTGCTGTACACCGCCGTGAACGCTTCCGGATCGATCGCTCCTGCCGCGACGCCGCCGAAGCTACCGTCGAGATTCTCGAGCCGCCGCGACACGGCGATCCGCCATCCCGGCACGCCCGCCGGCTTCCGGGGCGCAGCTACGTGGAGGCCGCGATCCGCGCTGCCTTCCTGCTGCACGCGGAAGAACTCCTGCTCGGTCGCGTTGATGCGAGGCGGATCCAGCCGGTCCGACGTCGCCACCTGCTCGCCATAGGCGTCGAACCAGCCGAGTTCGCCCAGCACCTGCGAGCCGCCACGCAGCGTCTTCAGGTGGACATAGATGGAATCCCGGCTGCGGTAGATGCCGCGCGCCGCGTCGTCGCGCAGCCGCCCGACCGCGCGCAGCGTCTCGTCGATGCTGTCGAAGGTGCGCCCGGCATGCTCGGCCAGCAGGTTCGCCGCGTTCCGGGTATCGCGTCCGGCACGCTCGACGCTTTCGCGGTAGCGGTTCTGCTCGCCGTGAAAGAACAGTGCGACGACGGCAAGCGCAATGACGCCCGCGCCCAGAACCAGCTGCTGGCTGGGCGATTCGAAGAAGCGCCTAAGGAGCGGTCGCTGAATGACCGATCTCATCACATGCACTCGACTGGGACGCTCCGGCTTGGATCGCTCGGGCACCCGCCCACGGCGCGTGGCACTGGTCCCGACCGACCCGCGCGGTTTACCGTACTGCCCAAGCCTTAAGCAGGCTTTAAGCCAAGTTCGTGCGGGCTTGCCGTCCAACGCCCCCGTGCTTGCCTGCGGAACATGGCCTGCACTGCGCGTAACGGCCTCGGCAGGTGGCTATTTCAGGTAGGCGTGCTCGCGCCAGATGCCATAGTTGCGGCGGAATGCCTCGTAAGAGTCGTAGATCCGCCGGAAACGCGCATTGCGCGCAGATTCCTCGACTACCACCTCGTTCCACGCGCTTTCCATCGCGGCGATCACCTCGGGCGGCCAGCGCCGGATGTGCACGCCTTCGGCCTGCATCTCCGTCATGGCCTTCCACTGCGCCGCTTCACCCTCGGCGATCGCGGCGCGCACCGTGTCGCCGCAGGCCAGCTCGATGATCGCCTTGTGGCGGTCCGCAAGGGAGTCCCATGTCCTCCGGTTGATGTAGAGGTCGAAGAAGGTCGCCTGCTGGTGCCACCCGGGGAAGTAGTAGTACTTGGCCACCTTGTGGAACCCGAGCCTCTGGTCCATGGCCGGAAGGGAGAACTCGGTAGCGTCGAGGCTGCCCGACTCGAGCGCCTTGAGCACGTCGCCCGGCGCCATCAGCGTGGTGACGACCCCGAGCTTCTGCATGACCTTCGCACCCAGGCCGAAGAAGCGCATCCTGAGGCCGCGCAGATCGGCGGCCGAGCGGATCTCCTTGCGGAACCACCCCGAGGCCTCGGGCGGAATCACGGCGCAGGGAACGTTGTAGAGGCTGTGCTCGGCGAACATCTCGCGCGCCATCTCGAGCCCGCCGCCCTGGTACATCCAGGCCATGTACTCGCCGATGCCCGGCCCGAACGGCACGGAGGAGAACATGTTGAATGCCGTGTCGACGTCGGTGAACCAGCCCGCGCCGCCCCAACCCGCGTCAACCGCGCCTTCGGAGACGGCGTAGAGCGTCCTCGCCGCCGGAACCAGGACGCCCGGCTCGTGGAACTGCAGCTCGATCTCGCCGCCGGAGGCGCGGGCGATCTTCTGCGGCAGCTTGGTGGCCGCCTCGCCGATCAGGACCATGCTGCCGGGAAACGTGCTGGCGAAGCTCAGCCGCACCGTCGCGTTGGCCGCCTCGGCACCATGGCCGACCAGCATGCCCAGCACGAGTATGAAGAAGCTGCGGAACCTGGGTTTCATCGTCGTCTCGACCAGCACGCAAAAGCCGCGCCAGGGTCGCGCGCAGGCATGGTCGAACGATGCGGGCAATTCATTAACATCGCCTTTACCCCGCTTGCGACATCGGCGCGCGGAGCCGGTCCTACGCCGCCAGCGCCTTCATCTCCGCATACAGGTCCGACTTGCCCTCGAAGCCGACGCCCGGCAGGTCGGGCATGGTGATCGTGCCGTTCTCGACCCTGACGCCGTCGGGGAAGCCGCCATAGGGCTGGAACAGGTCGGGATAGCTCTCGTTGCCGCCGAGTCCGAGGCCGGCGGCGATGTTGAGCGACATCTGATGTCCGCCATGCGGAATGCAGCGCCGCCGGGACCAGCCATGGGCGTCGAGGACCGCGAGCGTGCGCAGGTACTCGCACAGGCCGTAGGACAGCGCACAGTCGAATTGCAGCCAGTCGCGGTCGGGCCGCATGCCGCCGTAGCGGACCAGGTTGCGCGCGTCCTGATGGCTGAACAGGTTCTCGCCGGTGGCCATCGGTCCCGGATAGAAGTCGGCCAGGACAGACTGCAGCCGGTAGTCGAGCGGATCGCCCGGCTCCTCGTACCAGAACAGCGGATACGCGCGCAGCATCCTTGCGTAGGCGATCGCCGTCTCGAGGTCGAAGCGCCCATTGGCGTCGACGGCCAGCCGCGCGTCGCGCCCGATCTCGCCCAGCACGGCCTCGATCCGCCGGCGATCCTCGTCGATCGGCGCGCCGCCGATCTTCATCTTGACCACGGTGTAGCCGCGGTCGAGGTAGGAACGCATCTCGGCGCGCAGCATGGCGAGGTCCTTGCCCGGGTAGTAGTAGCCGCCCGCGGCATAGACGAACACGCGCGGGTCTGCATCGCGCCCGTGGCGCTCCGCCAGCAGGCGGAACAGCGGCTTTCCCGCGATCTTGGCGACGGCGTCCCACACGGCCATGTCGATCGTGCCGACGGCGACCGAGCGCTCGCCATGGCCGCCCGGCTTCTCGTTCGCCATCATGGCGGCCCAGGCGCGGTCGGGATCGAGATTGTCGCCCGTGTCGTCGAGCAGCGACTTCGGATCGGCATCGAGCAGCCGCGCGGCGAACCGCTCGCGGATCAGCCCGCCCTGGCCGTAGCGGCCGTTCGAGTTGAAGCCGTAGCCGACCACGCGCCTGCCGTCGCGCACCACGTCGGTCACGACGGCGACGAGGCTCGTGGTCATCCTGGTGAAGTCGATATAGGCGTTGCGGATCGGCGAGGCGATCGGCTTGGTGACTTCGCGCAGATCGACGATTCGGACGGACATGCGGGGCTCCCGAAGCGGCGGTGCGGAAGTATTAGCGCGATGGCGGGTCGCAAGCGATGGCATCCTCGACCGGCCGCGCGGCTGGTTGGAAGCGGGCGCGCTGGCCTGCTTTCCGCTTGCCAGGAAGCCATGGGACGGCGATACGATCGATCGCGACACCGGTCACGGGCGGCGGGTTCACGTTGGCAGCGGGGGAAGTCACCAGAGCCGAGGTCGACCTTGTCGTCCTCGGAGCCGGCGCGGGCGGCATGACGGCCGCGCTGGCGGCGTCCGTGCTCGGCCTCGACGTCCTGCTGGTCGAAAAGACCTCGCTGATCGGCGGCAACACGGCGCGCTCGGCCGGATCGCTCTGGGTTCCCAATTCGCGGCACAGCCCGCCAGGAACGGACAGCTTCGAACAGGCCCTCGCCTACTTGCGCGCCACCGTCGGCAACCGGCTGTCGGAGCCGCAGGCGCGCGCCTTCCTGG
This sequence comes from uncultured Rhodospirillaceae bacterium, assembly GCA_964557415.1. Lineage (GTDB taxonomy): Bacteria > Pseudomonadota > Alphaproteobacteria > JAEULC01 > JAEULC01 > JAEULC01. The sequence goes on along the minus strand of CAZLBB010000090.1, from coordinate 13,622 downwards.
CGGCGGCGCCGGCCATGGTCGAGTTCCTGGAAACCCATACCGACGTCGCCTTCCGTGCCTATCCCTACCATCCCGACTACATCGCCACCGCCGAAGGCGCCACGCTGTCGGGACGCGTGCTCGAGGCGCTGCCGTTCGACGGCAGGGCGCTCGGGCGCAGCTTCGGTCGGCTGCGGCCGCCTTTGCCCGAGCTGACGCTGCTGGGCGGCATGATGGTCGACCGGACCGACTTCAATCACCTGCTGAACGTTTTCGGGTCGGCGGCGTCCCTGCGCCATGTCGCGCGCCTGCTGCTGCGCCAGGCGCGGGACCGCCTCGGCTATCCGCGCGGCACGCGGCTCGTCGCGGGCAATGCGTTGGCCGGGCGCCTGTTCCATTCGCTGCTGCGTCGCGGCGTCACGATCCGCTACGAGACGTCCTGCCGATCGCTCGTCGAGCGCGACGGCCGGATCGCGGGCGTCCGCCTGGTCGCGCGCGACGGCGAGATGGACGTCCGCAGCCGCCGCGGCGTGGTCCTTGCCACGGGCGGCTTCTCGCTGCACCCCGCAATGCGCGCCCGCCTGTTGCCGCGGCCCTTGCCGCCCTTTACGCCCCTCGTCGACAGCGTGTCCGGCGATGGCATCGCGCTGGGCGAACAGGTCGGCGGATACCTGGGGCGCAACCATGCCAACGACAGTTTCTGGGCGCCGATTTCGGTACGACGGCGGCGCGACGGCACAACGGCCGTGTTCCCCCATTTCGTCCTCGACCGCGGCAAGCCGGGGCTGATCGCGATCGACGGCGCCGGGCGTCGCTTCGTGAACGAAGCGACGACCTATCATCGCTTCGCCGAGGCGATCTATGCGGCCCATGGCGCTGCGCCGACGATTCCCTGCCACTTCGTTTGCGACCACGCGTTCGTCCGCCGGTATGGACTCGGCATGGTGCGGCCGCGCGCGCTCGGGCTGCGCCGCGCGATCGCCGATGGATACGTCACGATGGCCGGCAGCCTACACGCGCTGGCGCGCAGCCTGGGCGTGCCGCCGGAAGCCCTTGCCGCGACCGTCGCGCGGCACAACGAATTCGCCAGGACCGGCGTGGACCTGGACTTCGCCAAGGGGAGCGACGCCTACCAGCGCAATCTGGGCGACCCGGCGCATGGCCCCAATCCCTGCATCGGCCCCCTGGCGTCGCCGCCCTTCTATGCGATCAAGGTCTATCCCGGCGACATCGGCGCCAGCGCCGGCCTCGTGGCCGACGCCTGCGCGCGGGTGCTGCGCGCCGACGGCACGCCGGTCGACGGGCTCTATGCCTGCGGCAACGACATGAACTCGATCATGGCGGGGGCCTATCCGGGCCCCGGCGTCACCATCGGGCCGGCAATGGCGTTCGGCTACATCGCGGCGCGCCATGCCGCCGGCCGGTGAAACGAGGAGACGACCATGCAAGGCACCGGATTTCTGGGCATATGGAGCGACATCGCCGCGGAGTCCGAGACGGACTACCTGCACTGGCTCACGCGCGAGCACACGCAGGAAAGGCTCGGCGTTCCCGGCTTCCTGGGGGTCCGCGTGTTCCGGGCGCAGCGCGCGGACATCTGCCGCTACTTCATCCTGTACAAGCTGGAGTCGCCCGCCGTCCTCGCCGGCGCGCCGTATCTCGAGCGCCTGAACAGCCCCACGGCCTGGACGCAGCGGATCATGCCGCTGATCCGGAACTTCGTGCGCGGCGGGGGAACCGCGGTCGCGAACGCCGGCTCGGGCCGGGGCGGCATCGTGATGCCGCTGCCGCTGGACGCGACGCCGGCGGGCCATGCGGATGCGCTGCTGTCGGATCTGGTGCAGGGCGACCGTGTCTCGGCCGCGCGGCTGTTCGAGACCGACCCGGCCGGCACGTCGATCGCCACGCGCGAGAAGGTCATGCGCAAGGGCGACCGCTCGTTTGACAGCCTGCTGCTGATCGAGGGCCTGGACGAACCCGGCGTCCGGTCGGCGCAGGAACGATTGCATAGGCTCGACCCGGCGCTGCGCGTGAGCGCGGTTCGCCCGATCGAATCGTTCGCACAGGTATTCGCACTCGGATGCGCGACGCACGCCTAGCTGGAAACACCCGGCGCGCCTAGCGCAGGAGACCGCGCCTCTCCCGCTCGCGTCGCGACCGACTGCACCAGGACAGCGAAACCGCCTGGACAAATCCGCTGTCGGCGGTCCTATCTCCCGCCCTAGCGCTCGCGCGTGGCGCTGAAGCGGACCGCCTTCCAGTTGTCCATGGTGTAGCGCAGCTCCCAGGCATTGCGCGCCAGGTACACCGGCGCGCCGTCGCGGTCCTCGGCCACGGCCAGGCGCTGCGCATCGAGGAAGGCCGCGAGCACCGCGGGGTCGTCGGCATAGACCCAGCGCGCGGTCTCGAACGGCGCCGGCTCGAAGCCGACGGCAACCTTGTATTCGGACTCCAGCCGCGAGGCGAGCACGTCGAGCTGCAGCGCGCCGACCACGCCGATGATCCAGTCGAGGCCGGTCGCGGGCCGGAACAGCTGCGCCACGCCCTCCTCCGCCAAGTCCTCGAGCGCCTTGCGCATCTGCTTGGCGCGGATCGGATCTTCCAGCCGCACGCGCCGCAGCAGCTCGGGCGCGAAGCTGGGCAGGCCGGTGAAGCGCAGCTTCTCGCCCTCGGTCAGCGTGTCGCCGACGCGCAGGAGGCCGTGATTGGGGATGCCGATGATGTCGCCGGGCCGGGCCTCGTCGACGATCTCGCGGTCCTGCGCGAAGAAGAAGATCGGGCTGGTGACCGAGATCGTCTTGTCGCTGCGGGCCTGCTTCAGCTTCATGCCGCGGCGGAACCGGCCCGAGCAGACCCGCATGAAGGCGACGCGGTCGCGGTGGTTCGGGTCCATGTTGGCCTGGACCTTGAACACGAACCCCGTGACGGCGCTTTCGCCGGGATCGACCGTGCGCGGCTCGGCCGGCTGCGGGCGCGGCGGCGGCGCCCAGGCGGCCAGGCATTGCAGCAGTTCGTCGACGCAGAAATCCTTGAGCGCGCTGCCGAACACCACCGGGGTCAGATGCCCGCCGCGGTAGGCTTCGACGTCGAGCGGCGCATAGGCGGTGAGCGCCAGCTCGGCGTTGTCCCGGAACTCGCCGAGCTGCGCCGCCGGCACATGCTCGGCCAGCAGCGCGTCGTCCAGCCCCGATGCCGGCAGCGCCCTGCCGAACGCGCCGGAGTCGCCGTCGCCGGGCAGCAGCAGCCGGTTCTGCCGCAGCTGGTAGCAGCCGCGGAACTGGCCGCCCATGCCGATCGGCCAGGTCACCGGCGCCACGTCGAGCGCCAGCACGTCGGCGATCTCGTCCAGCAGCGCGAAGGCGTCGCGCCCCTCGCGGTCGACCTTGTTGACGAAGGTCAGGATCGGCACGTCGCGCAGCCGGCAGACCTCGAACAGCTTGCGCGTCTGGCTCTCGATGCCCTTGGCGGCGTCGATCACCATGACCGCCGAATCGACCGCTGTCAGCGTGCGGTAGGTGTCCTCGCTGAAGTCCTGGTGGCCGGGCGTGTCGAGCAGGTTGAACTGGATGCCGGCGTGCTCGAAGGTCATCACCGAGCTCGACACCGAGATGCCGCGCGCGCGCTCGATCGCCATCCAGTCCGACTGCGTGCGTCGCCGCTCGCCGCGCGCCTTGACATGGCCGGCCAGATGGATGGCGCCGCCGAACAGCAGCAGCTTCTCGGTCAGCGTCGTCTTGCCGGCGTCGGGGTGCGAGATGATGGCGAAGGTCCGCCGCTCGAGCGCGTTGCCGCGCCGTCCCGCCTCCCGGACTTCCTCGGTCATCAACACGAACAACTCCTGCCCCGCGCCGAGCGATCCTCGGGCGCCGTGGCTCCACGCCTTTCGGGTGGCCGGCGCCGCATCGACCAGGCGACGGGCCTCGAGCCGGCGGCCGGGAACATAGCGGGTCGGCCACCGCTTGAGTAGCGGTTCCTGGGGCCCTTATGTGGTGAGGCCGGCTAGGACTTCAACCGGTACCCCGTCTTGAAGATCCACCCGACGACAGCCACGCAAAGGCCGAGGAAGGCGAGCGTGAGGCCCAGGCTCACGCCCACGCCGACATCGGCGACGCCGAAGAAGCTCCAGCGGAAGCCGCTGACCAGGTAGACCACCGGATTGAACAGGCTCACCGTGCGCCAGAACGGCGGCAGCATGTCGATCGAGTAGAAGCTGCCGCCGAGGAACGTCAGCGGCGTCACGACCAGCATCGGCACCAGCTGCAGCCGCTCGAACCCGTCCGCCCAGATGCCGATGATGAAGCCGAACAGGCTGAACGTGACCGAGGTCAGCACCAGGAACAGCAGCATCCAGCCCGGATGCTCGATCCTGAGCGGCACGAACAGCGCCGCCGTGGCCAGGATGACGAGCCCGAGGATGATCGACTTGGTCGCCGCCGCGCCGACATAGCTCACCACGATCTCGACATAGGAGACCGGCGCCGAAAGCAGCTCGTAGATCGTGCCGGTGAAGCGCGGAAAATAGATGCCGAACGAGGCGTTGGCGATGCTGTGGGTCAGCAGCGACAGCATGATCAGTCCCGGCACGATGAAGCTGCCGTAGCCGATGCCCTCGATCTCGGTGATGCGCGAGCCGATCGCCGCCCCGAACACGACGAAGTAGAGCGAGGTCGAGATCACGGGCGAGACGATGCTCTGCAGCAGCGTGCGCCCGGTGCGCGCCATCTCGAACCGGTAGATCGCGCGGATCGCCCAGAAATTCAATGCCGGGAGATTCATGCGCGCCCGCTCACCAGTCCGACGAAGATCTCCTCGAGCGAGCTCTGCTCGGTGTGCAGGTCCCTGAAGCGGATGCCCGCAGCGGCCAGGTCGCGCAGCAGGGCGGTGATGCCGGTACGCTCGCCCTGCGTGTCGTAGCTGTAGACCAGCTCGTGTCCGTCCGCGGCCAGCTCCAGCCTGTAGGCGGCGAGCACCTCGGGAACGCGGTCGAGCCTGGCCTGAAGATGCAGGGTCAGCCGCTTGCGGCCGAGCTTGCGCATGAGCTCGGCCTTCTCCTCGACCAGGATCAGCTCGCCCTTGTCGATCACGCCGATGCGGTCGGCCATTTCCTCGGCCTCGTCGATGTAGTGCGTGGTCAGGATGATCGTCACGCCCTCGGCGCGCAGGGACCGCACCACGTCCCACATGTCCCGCCGGAGCTCGACGTCGACGCCGGCGGTCGGCTCGTCCAGGAACAGGATCTGCGGCTCGTGCGACAGCGCCTTGGCGATCAGCACGCGGCGCTTCATGCCGCCGCTGAGCGTCATGATTCTGTTGTCCTTCTTCTCCCACAGCGAGAGGTCCTTCAGCACCTTCTCGATATGGGCGGGGTCGGGCGGCTTGCCGAACAGGCCGCGGCTGAAGCTGACCGTGGTCCAGACCGATTCGAACGCGTCTGTAGTCAGCTCCTGCGGCACCAGGCCGATTTTGGACCGCGCCCGTCGGTACTCGCGCCTGATGTCGTGCCCGTCCGCCTGCACCGTGCCCGCGCTCGGGTTGACGATGCCGCAGATGATGCTGATCAGCGTCGTCTTGCCCGCGCCGTTGGGGCCCAAGAGGGCGAAGATCTCGCCGCGCCGGATCTCGAGACTGACCGACTTGAGCGCCTGGAACCCCGAGGCGTATGTCTTCGACAGGTTGGAGACGGAGATGACCGGCTGCATGGGCGCGACCATAGCCCATGCCGAAGCGATTCGTCAGGTGGCGGCCGACCGCCGAAGATGCGGGCTGACCGTCGCGGTCTAGAGCTTGTGATGCGCCGCGAACGCCTCTGTTGGCACCGCCACCGGTTCGAAATAGTAGGGGAGTTGCGGATCGGGATGATGCACGCGACCCATTACGCGTGCCGCCCCTCGCGGACGGCCGAAGCGGACGTCAAAAGAATCCAGGGTCTCGTTGCCGGAGGCGTAGAAAACATGCCAGCCCGGCAGCTTGATCGCCATCCCGCCATCGAGATCGGCTGGATCGACGACGCCGTTCGCCGCGGCCAGTTCCGCCAGGTCGTAGGCGAAGCGCGTCGCTATCTCCTGTATCGTCTCCCCCGGCTCGATATGTACGCTGGCCGTGTGGCACGGCAGGTCGATGCGTAGCCCCGGACGCAGTGCCCCCGGATCGGCGAGTCGATTCGCGCTCAGTATCTCGCGCTCCGTCACGCCCGCGAGCCCGGCCAGCCTGGCAGGCATATCGCCCGAGCGCCAGGTGTAGCGGATGGTATCGCGCACAAGGCGCGTCGCCCTGAGGTGGAAGCGCACGGGCTGGCCGGGAAGCGGATGGTAGCAGCGTGGCGTCGCCCGCCAGCCGGAAAGCCCGAGCGTCACCGTTTCCTTGTCGGCGAGCGGGCGATGCGGGTCGTGCATCGCGCCGTTCCCGTCGGTCTGGCATCGCCTGGTGATGCGGAACGCACCGGGCCTGGCGCCCGGTTTGGCCGATCGCGCCGACCAGCTCAGGAGGTTGATTTCGGCCTGCGGCAGCGGCTCCTGGCTTTGCGCGTCGATCACCCGGAGCCACAGATCGTAGTCGTCGGGGTCCTGCGGCGGCGTCCAGTCCGGGTGCCGCTTGACGATGCTGAGGCCCCCGATCTGCCGTCCGTCGGCGCGCTGATGAACATCGATGGCGAATTCCTCGCCGGCAGCGATGCGCACGTCGGTTGCCTGGAGCGACGCGACGGCTTCCTTGCCGCGTTCGATGCGCAGCCGTGGGATCACCAGGGTCCGCCACGGGTACCACTCCACCACCGTCGTCTTGGGACCGATCACGACGCGGTGCGCACCCCGGATCCAGGTACGCTTTTCGATCTCGGCGTCGAGGAGCTCCACCGGCGGGTCGAAGAAGCGGGGCCCGTAGGCGGCCGAGGCGGGGAACTTCGCCTGCTCGCCGCCGATCGCGTTGGTGAACGCCATATCGGCGTAGGTGATGCAGAGCGTCGGCAACACGAGCCGGAGCGGCCGCACCTGCTGTTGCGCGTTCGCCGACGCGTCGACCCGGAGCGTGTCCTCGAACCGCTCGGTACCGCTCAGGCGGAATTCCTGCTTGCCGTTCCAGGCGATCGGTGCAGCGGCGTTCATGGCGCTCGGGTCCTCCTACGCGATGAAGACGTTGCGCAGCGCGACGTTGTTGGTGCCCTTGATGTTCGTCTCCCACGCGCTGCCGCCCGCCGTGGTCGGCGCCGGGTAGACGAGCGGATCGCTGGGATGGTCGATCTCCGCCAGCAGGCAGAAATGCGTGGTACCCGGTGGGGCGCCGATTTCGGCGGCTTCGGGGTGCCAATGGAACAGCACCTCGGCGCTGCCGAGAGCCGGAATGGTGACCGTGCTCATGAACGCCCGATCGGCTGCGTCCTCGGCGTCGCGCCAGGCGGACGGCGCGGCATGGGGCCGCGTGTACTTCAGCCTGACCGTGGCATTGGTCGCATCGCCGTCGCCCAGATTGCGCACGACCACGCGGACGTCGTAGGTCGCGCCCCAGGTCAGCTCCCGAGCCTCGGCCGTCGTGCCAGCCTGGTAGACGCGGATGTCCGGCGCGCGCCAGAAGCGGTCGACCAGGCGCGGCTCCGTGCCCCAATCGTCTTCCGCGGTACGAATCCAGACGCCGACCTCGGGCGGCGCGGCCAGCTCCACGGCCAGGCGGTTCATTCGCAAGCGGCCGTAGCCATATTGATTGCGCATTTCGGGCCGGTAATCCGGCGATGCAGGGTCGATGACGCCGTCGCGGTTGGCATGCCGAGCCAGCAGCGCCCTGACCGTGTCGTGGTTCATGGACAGCGGCGGAGAGAGCCCGCGCAGTTCCTCGAACAGCAGCGCGACGGCGCCGGAAACCAGGGCGGTCGCCATGCTGGTGCCGTGCATCGTGCAGTAGCCGCTGGCCTGATCGGAGTTTGCGGAGACGACCCCGCGCCCCACGCCGCCGCCGACGGCAACGATCTCCGGCTTGACCCGGCCGTCCAGGGTCGGGCCGGCGCCGCTGTACGCGGCGATGATCTCGCCGATCCACGGGCTCGGCGGCGTGCGCTTGTAGCAGGCGCCGACGCCGAGAACTGACCTGGCGCAGGCGGTGTCGCACAGCGTCAGGTCCACCTGGGTGGCGCCGTCGAGCGACGCCTCGTTGCCATGCGTCCAGGCATGGTAGGCGACGTCGCCGGACATGGCCGGGTTGCGCAGCTCGACCGTGAATGGATCGACCGATAGCGCGCCCCTGAACAGCAAGCGGATGTTGCGGAGGCCGGGGCTGGCCTCCTGGTCGCGCTCGACCTCGACATCGTACCCGTTCAGCGTGCCGCCGTAGTCGGCGCCGGCCGTGGTCCAGCCGCTCGACTCGGTGCCGCAGCCTATCCGATAGTCGAGCTCCGGGCCCGAGTACCAGAGATCGAGGAAGCGATTTCGCGCGACCTCCGTTCCGCCCGGTATGTCCGTCATGACGGTCGGCGTGACCGTCAGCGTGTCGATGCCGCCGCCCGCCGCGACCGTACCGCGCCGGAACGCCTGGTCGTCGTGGTCGTTGCCGGCCCCGAAGCAGATCACGCGGCCGTCGAACGAGTTGACCAGGTTGTCGCGCGCGATGTCGAAGTCCTCGCTGCCGTTGTGCGGCCCGAGCGACGTACCCAGGCTGACGTTGACCACGGCCGGCACGTTGTGGAAGTCGGCCGCGCGGAAGATGAAGTCGATGGCGTCGAGAACGTGGTCCTCGAAGCTGGCGTCGTGGCCCATGCCGCCGTAGGCACCGTACGCCACGTGCACGATATGCGCGCCGGGCGCCGCGCCGATATGCACCGGCGCGTCCGTCCAGACGTTCGTGTGGCCGCTGCCGCAGGCGATGCCGGCCACGTGGGTGCCGTGCTCTTCGAGTTCGGGCGTGCAGGAAATCTGAAACCAGAGGTCGCCGTAGGGCCTGCCGGAGTCGACCGCGATGTCGATCGCCGGCCCGGTATAGATCCGTCCGTAGTCCAAAGGCGTCGGGTTCGAGAAATCGGCTACCGGCAGCGGATTCATGGCATGGAACTGGTGCGGCGTCTGGCCCGGCGCCGCATCGGAGTCGGGGAACTGCACCCAGTAGTAAAGAACGCGCGACTGGTGCGGCGCGACCGGGGCGCGCAAACCGTTATGGGTCACGTCGAGCGGGGTATCGATCAGGCCGACGATGACGCCGCTGCCGGTGAGGCCTGTCGGCACATGGGGAGGACCGAGATGCACGAGATCGATGTTCGCCTGCGCCGCGGCCAGCTCGACCTGGGGCTCGAGCAGGCGCGGCAGCCGCAGCCGCAGGGTGGCCGGCTGTGCCGCCAGGGCGGCAAGCTGCCCGCTTGTGCCCGAGATCGTGAAGACATCGTGCGCCTGTGAGCGCACCGCGATGCCGAGTGCGGCCAGGTCGTCGCGGTTGCCGGTGAACCGGAGCAGCGCCCGAATGCGCGGCGAGCGCGGCGGATCGAGAACCACCGCGCCGAATACCGGATCCGGACGCAGGCTACGGCGCGCCTGCTGGCGGATGCGCCGCACCGCTGCGCGCTCCTCCTCCGTCGCGCCGATCGGCACGGCCGACAGCCGCTCGATCTCCTCCAGGCGCTTCGTGATGCGCGCGCGATCGCGCTCGACCGCGTCGGCGATCTCGTGGTCGGACATGCGCAGCAGACGACGCATGCCGCCGCCCAGCTTGCGAGCGATCTTGATGTCCAACGCCTTGGGCGGCGCTGGGTCGGCCATCGCGCTTCTCCTTGCCGCGTACCGGGCGCACGCGAAGGTTCGTCCCGTCGGATCGGTCGATCATTGATCCAGGTCAACGCGGCGTCGGCGGGAGACGATTGTCACAGGCCGGGCGCGCCGGTGGTTCGGCTCCGGCGACACGGGTCCGATGCCGATGTGTCACGGATGATGCGGCGCGACGCGAAGAGGTGCCGGACAGGTGCCGGCGCCCTTCACAGCCGGGTCGACAGGATCGGGCCGCGTGGCCGCTGCGGGCCCGGCGGCGGCGGCTTGATCGCCGCGTGGCGCGGCATCGCCATAAGCGCGTAGCGGCTGGCCGAGATGGCGTCGTCGAACCGCTTGACGATGCGCCCGTCCTTGCGGTGATAGACGCGGAATTCCTCGAGCCAGGCGGTGCAGGTGCGGAACACCTTCCAGCGCCCCGTCTTCATGCGCTCCAGCATCTCGAGCAGGCCGGGCTCGACGGCGCGGCCGCGCGCGTCGCCGTAGGACGCCGGCTCCGGCAGCATGCGCACCCCGTGCTCGAAATAGAGATCGCGCAGCGGCCGGCCCGAGCCCTTGTCGCGCTGCAGCCCGTCCTCGGGCCAAGAGACCGGGATCCACTCGCCGCGCCGCTTGATCGCCTCGGCCTGCACGGCCGGCACCTCGTTGGCGCGGCGGTACTCGTCGTAGAGATAGACGCAATCCGCCTCGCGGTCCCAGGCCAGCCAGCAGGCGGCGAAGGGATGGTCGATGCCGAAATCGACGCCGCAGATGCGCGGGTAATGCCTGGGAAGCTCGATCGGGTCGATCACGATCTCGCCCTCGGCGACCGCGAAGACGCGCCCCGACCCCAGCAACGGCACGCCCGCGATGCGCGCCTGCCGCTCGTGCTCCGGTATCGCCGCCTCGAGCTGCGCGCGCGCCGCGGCATCGAGATGCGGCGCTTCGTTCCAGCTTGCGCCCTCGAGATGGATGCCGACGGCGGCGGGCTTGAGGAAATAACGCACCAGATCGGTCTCCCCCAGCAGCGGCGTGAACGTCACCATCAGCGTGCCGCGCGAGCTCAACAGGCGCGTGATGCATTCGGTGAACACGCGGAAATCACCGGGCTCCTCGTCGAGCCAGATCCAGTCCGGCGCCGTGCCCTGGTACTTGCGCCACCCCTGGTCGTAGGACTTGAGCACGACCAGCGACAGGCCGCCCGCCGCGTGGCGCACGCGCATCACGTCGACCACGGCCGACACGCCGGCCTGGCGGTATGTCACCTTCTGCAGCGCGTCGCCCGGCAGCGTGCCGGTGCCGTGCTCCCCCTCGGGGCCCAGCAGCTCCTTCTGCACGATGTCGCGCACCGACTCGCTGGTGATGCCGCAGGCCCAGCCCAGCGTCGCACCCGCAAAGCGCCGGCCGCGCCACCACGCCGGATACCGACCGGCCGCATGCATCGCCGCCTCCATCGCCGCGCACAGCGTCTTCCCCACCCGGTTCGCCGCCATCAGCATGCGATGCGGATTGACGGCCCCGGCCGCGTGAAACGCCGCCTGCCACGGATAGGGCCGGTAATGGTCGATCCGGCGGGTAACGCGGCGAAACAGGAGCTCCGCCATCAGCGGCCCGTCCCCGCGCGCACGCAGCCCGGCGATCTCCTTGTGTCGGTTCATACGGGGTTTCGCGAGGCTCAACCGCGCAGGCCTCAGGGCCACGCCGTGTTTCCGTGGTTCAACGTCCCGTCTTGCGACGCAGCAGCGCCTGAAGCAGCGAGCGCTCGCGCGGGTTGAGGCCGGTGCCGAGGAACTGGAAATCGACGGGCGCGGGGATCTGCGCGGTCGAGGTGATGACGGCGCCCTGCATCGGCTGCGAAAGCGCGCCGAGCTCGACCAGGGCGCCGATCTGGGCGCCGGCATAGTCCATCGCTGCCTCCGCCGGTTTGCACAAACACGAAGGGCCCTGCCCGTCTCCGGGCAGGGCCCAGCGCCCCGTGAACGAAACCGTCCTAAGCGACGGTCACTTCGATATGGTTCTCGGCCAGCAGGTGATGACCGGAGGCATCGTAGGCCTGCAGGTAGATGTCGAACACGCCCGGCGTGAAGAGGTAGGGCGCGGGATCGTCCGTCGCCGGGTTGCCGTCGAAGTCGATGATCGAGCTGTAGAACGCATAGTTCTGCGAGTTCTGCGTCACCTGGTCCGTTCCGCCGTCGTCGGCGATCAGCGCCGTGCCGACGCCGCCCGGCACGCCGGCCATCGGCGCGGCCAGCGTCCACACCCCGTTCGAGCGCGGCTCGCCCGGCGCGTCCGGCAGGCCGCCGGTCGGCTGGAAGGCGAGCTCGAGGAAGCTGGTGCCGGCGCCGGGATCGAGGTCGATCAGCAACCGGAGATCGTAGTCGGTCAGCGTGTCGGCGCTTCCGCCCAGCGCGGTCGAGACCGAGTACTCGAAGCTCCAGGCCGCGCGCGCGGCGTTGTTGCTGGACGAGCCGTTGGCGGTCGATTGCGGCCCGTCGGCCACGGTGAAGTTGACCGTGCCGTCCCAATCGACGCCGGTCGGGTCGACGCTCGGGCCCTGGCGATAGATCACCTGCAGGCCGAGCTCGATGCCGTGGTCGAGGTCGCGCACGACCGCCCAGTCGCTGGCCGGGATGCCCGAGCCCGGATAGATGTTGCCGGGCGACAGCGGGTCGTGCGCCGAGATGTCGAGCGTCGCATCGGCGCTGTAGAAGATGTTGCGCGCGACGTCGAGGAAGCCGTCGTCGAACTGCAGCCGCTCGACGTCCTCCAGCCGGTCGACGCCGTCGGCGCCGCTGACCGTCACGCGGTCGTCGTGGCCGTGATGATGGCCGTGGTGATGATGATGGCCGTGATGGTCGTGCGTGACGATGCTGTAGCTGGCGAAGCTGCCGCTGAAGACGGCGGTGTCGTAGCCCTTGCCACCGTCGATCGCGTCGTCGCCGTCACCGCCGGCGATCACGTCATCGCCCTTGTCGCCCTCGATGCGGTCGTCGCCGGCGAGACCGAAGATCGTGTCGGCGCCGCTCTTGCCCTTGATCTTGTCGTCGAGCGCCGTTCCGTTCAGCGTGTCGGCGCCGTTGGTGCCCTTGATCTTGGCCATGGCATTTCCCCCCTCTGCCTTGCTTCAACGATAGATTTATATCGATCGATCATATTCTATCGTTGGCCGCCGATCCAGCGGTCGAGCGCAGGATGCTCGGCCGCCGCGCAGCGCGCGGATCTGCTCCTCGGCTTCGTAAAGGCGGTGCAACGGCGGGGTGTCCGGCAGCGCGGCGCCCGGCGCGGCCATCATGTCGGCAATCAGCGGGAGGGCCTCGCGCATGAAGCGGTCGCCGTGCCGGCTTGCCGCCTCGATCGCGAGAATCCGTTCTGCGCGGTGGGAACGATCGGCTCATAGGTCCGCACCACGATGACCTTGACGCCGTCGAATTCGACCGTCTCCGAGACGACGCGATGCGGCGCGGCCGGCGCCGCGGTCGTGACGCGCGCGACGATCCGATGTGTTTCGCTCTCCCGGCCTATGTCGGCGCCGAAAACGATGTCGCTCGTGCCTCGGATGTCCACGCACGAACGCACCAGATCCCGGCGCGCCAGGATCTACCCTGTAGTCCAGAGGACTCGTGCCGCTGGGGTCACGTCACCACGCATTCACCATGAAGGTGCCGCTGCTCGCGAAGATGTGGATGTAGTAGCCACCCGACTGCGTGATCGTGCCGCCGGCGGCCTGGCGGTAGGTGGCGGGGTAGCGGATGACGACGATACCGTCGCCGCCGGTACCGCCGGTCCCGTTGGCAGCGCCGCCGCCGCCGCTGCCGGTATTCGCGGCGCCGTTCCCGCCGTTCGGCCCCGCGCCGTCCTTGCCGCCGTTGCCGCCGCCGCCCGCGCCGCCGGCGCCGGCCGTGCCGGAGCCCGAGGAGCCGCCGCCGCCGCCGG
>CAZLBB010000089.1:0-23933 GCA_964557415.1 uncultured Rhodospirillaceae bacterium | reverse complement strand
GACCCTGACGCGCGCCCGTGTCGTCGCCGGCGCGCCCGGCCTGGTCGGGCGCGTCGAGAACGCGATCCGCGAGGTCGTGCGGCGCCGGCGCGACCCGGACAAGCTGCTGCTCGACGTGGCGGACATGCGCGGGCGGCTGGCGCGCGAGTTCCGCGCGCGCGACCTGTTCGACGTCAAGCATACGCGCGGCGGCCTCGTCGATTGCGACTTCATCGTCCAGTACCTGCAGCTGCTGCATGCGCACGACCATCCGGAAGTGCTCGACGTCAATTCCTGCGCGGCGCTGGTCAAGCTGGCGCAGCACCGATTGCTCGCCGGCGAGATCGCGTGGGACCTGGCCGAGGCGACGACGCTGTGGCATCGCGTGCAGGGCGTGCTGCGCCTGACGGTCGGCAAGGCCCCCGTGCGCGACGCTTCCATCGCCGTGCACCAGGCGCTGGCGCGCGCCGGCGGGGTTGCCGATCTCGACGCCCTGGAGCGGCGCATGCTGGACCTCGCCGCCAAGGCGCACGGGCATTTCGAGAAGCTGATCGAGGAGCCGGCCGCGCGCCTCAAGCAGAAAGCCGAAGCGAGCTAGAAAAGGAGGAGAGTCCGCATGGCTGCCGAAATCGGCAAGAAGGCACCCGACTTCACCCTGCCGCGCGACGGCGGCGGCAGGATCACGCTCGCCGAGTTCGCCGGCAAGCCGGTCGTGCTCTACTTCTATCCCAAGGACAACACGTCGGGCTGCACCAAGGAGGCCTGCGACTTCCGCGACGCGCTGCCGGATTTCCGCAAGCTCGAGGCTAAGGTGGTCGGCATCTCCAAGGACAGCGTCAAGAGCCACGACGGCTTCAAGGCCAAGCAGAAGCTGAACTTCCCGCTGGCGTCCGACGAGGACGGCAAGCTGTGCGCGGCCTACGGCGCCTGGGTCGAGAAGAGCCTGTACGGACGCAAGTACATGGGCATCGACCGCTCGACGTTCCTGATCGACGGCAAGGGCGTCGTGCGGCAGGTCTGGCGCAAGGTCAAGGTGCCCGGCCACGTCGACCAGGTGCTCGCCGCCTTGAAGGCGCTCGACTAGCAGGTCCGTCGCGATGCGCGACCTGGCCGAACGCGCGGTCGATATCCTGAAGATGGCCGACCCGCGCGCGAAGGCGGCGCTCAGCGCCACGCTCGCCGCCGACTGGCGCGGCGGCCGCGTGCCGCCGCCCGGACGGCACGCGGTCCCCGATCGCCCGGCGCGGCCGCCCAGGCCCGAGCTGGTTGCGCCGGGCCGCGTGCCACGGCGGAAGATCACCGCCGACCCGAAGGGCCGCGCGGCCCAGCTGCACGCCATCGCGCATATCGAGCTCAACGCCGTCGACCTCGCCTGGGACTTGGTCGCGCGCTTCGCGGGCGGCCAGCCGCGCGCCTTCGCCGACGACTGGGTCACGGTCGCCGACGAGGAGGCCACCCATTTCACCTTGCTGTGCGGCCGGCTCGCCGCGCTGGGCACGCGCTACGGCGACCTGCCCGCGCATGACGGGCTGTGGCAGGCGGCCGAGCGCACATCCCACGACCTGCTCGCCCGGCTGGCGGTCGTGCCGATGGTGCTGGAGGCACGCGGCCTCGACGTGACGCCAGCGATGATCGCGAAGTTCGAATACGCCGGCGACGGCGCCAGCGCCGACGTGCTGCGCCGCATCTACGTGGAAGAGATCGGCCACGTCGCCGTCGGGGCGCGCTGGTTCGAGCACCTGTGCCGCGCGGCCGGGCGCGACCCCGCCGCGACTTGGCGCAGCCTGGTGGAACAATATTGCGCCGGCGTGGTGAGGCCGCCGTTCAATGACGCGGCGCGCATGCAAGCCGGCATCCCCCGTGCCTATTACGCAAACGTGACTTAGGGAACCGGGGCGCCCGGGCGTACGCTTTCATTGCTATGCCATGGAGAGCGCCCAATCCGGACGAGTCGGGCATCGCCGATCTCGTCGCGGCAGCGGGGATTCTGCTGGCGCTGGCCCTCGCGGGACAGTGGAGCTTCGGCGACTACTACTCGCTGGGCGAGCAGGAAAGCATCCAGCGCCCCGACGCGGACGACCAGAGCGGCACCGGCGGCATGCTGCCGCAGAACGCGGCGTAGCGCCTTTCGCTCGGCTCTCTCCCGCCTCGTCCGCCTGCGGCGAACGGGACCGGCGACGCGCGGCCGAGGCGGCCGCCAGACCTAGATGGAGGGCGCCCGGATCAACGTGCGCCTAGCTGTCGAGCTTGATCGCGACGAAGCGCAGGTCGCCCTGGCGGTCGACCAGCATGAGCACCGACTTGCGGCCCGCGGCCTTGGCCTTCTTGACGCGCTCGGACACGTCCTTCGGGTCCTTGACCGCCTCCTGCGCCACCTCGACGATCACGTCGCCGGCGCGCAGGCCCTTCTGCGCCGCGGCGCTGTCGGTCGCCACCTCGGTGATCACCACGCCTTCGATCGAGGGGTCGATGTCGAACTTGTCGCGCAGCTCGGGGCTGAGCTTGGCGAGCGACAGGCCGAGCGCGTCGACCGTGGCCTTGCTGCCTTCCTTGCCCTTGCCGGCGTCGGGCTGCAGCGCGGCGGTCTCGTTCTCGTCGAGCTCGCCGACGACCACGTCCAGCTTCAGCTCCTTGCCCTTGCGCCAGACCGCCATCGGAACCGTCTTGCCCGGCGCCACCTCGGCGACGATGCGCGGCAGGCGGCGCATCTCGGTCACGTCCTTGCCGTCGAACGACAGCACCACGTCGCCCGGCTCGAGCTTGGCCTTCTCCGCCGGCCCCCCGGCGGTGACGCTGGCGATCATGGCGCCGCGCGCCTTGTCGAGGCCGAGGCTCTCGGCGATCTCGTCGCTGACCTGCTGGATGCGCACGCCCAGCCAGCCGCGCCGCGTCTTGCCGAATTCCTTCAACTGGTCGATGACCGGCCTGGCGAGCGAGGCGGGAATGGCGAAGCCGATGCCCACGCTGCTGCCGGTCGGCGAGAAGATCGCCGTGTTGATGCCGATCACCTCGCCCTGCAGATTGAACATCGGCCCGCCCGAATTGCCGCGGTTGATCGACGCGTCGGTCTGCAGGAAGTCGTCGTAGGGACCCGAGTTGATGTCGCGCGCGCGGGCGGACAGGATGCCCACCGTCACCGTGCCGCCCAGGCCGAACGGGTTGCCGATCGCCACGACCCAGTCGCCGACGCGCGTCTTGTCGGAATTGCCCCATTTGAGGGGTACCAGCTTCTTGTCGGTCTTGACCCTGAGCAGCGCCAGGTCGGTCTTGGCGTCGCGGCCGACGACCTCGGCCTTGAGGCTGGTGTCGTCATGCAGGATGACGGTCACCTCGTCCGCCTCGGAGATCACATGGTTGTTGGTGACCACCAGGCCGCCGGCGTCGATGATGAAGCCCGACCCGAGCGAGGTGTTCTTGCGCGGCCGGTTCTCCTGCGGCTGGCGGTCGAAGAAGTCCTTGAAGAACTCCTCGAAGGGCGAGCCGGGCGGCACCTGCGGCTGGTCGGGCGAGCCGCCGCGCTCCTTGCCGGTGCCGCTGCGGCTCTTGACGACCTGCGTCGTGGAAATATTGACCACCGACGGCAACAGTTGCGCGGCGAGATCGGCAAATCCGTCCGGCATCGGCTTCGCCGAAGCCGTCTGCGCCAGGGCCGGCGCCAGGCTCAGCGCCACGGCCGCGACCGCGCCCAGGACCGCGCAACGCAAAGAATTCGTCTGATCGCTCAAGGTCTTACCTCCAAGCCCCGCGCCCCGACCGCAGGTCTACATGTCCGCTGCCGCTGTGATCCGGATCGATACCGCGGCGGCCTTGCCACCGGGCCGCGACACGTTCTCTGCGCCAATATATACAGTTTTCGTGCCGCCCATGGCAAAAGCCCGTGAACGCCGCGCGGCCTCGCCGTGGCAGCCCCCGGCCGACCGAGGCCGGCTCAGCCGCGTGCAATCCAGGCGAGCCCGACGCCGAGCGCCGTGGCGACGAGACCGGCCAGACGCAGGCGCGGCTCCGGCATCGCGCGCACCGTCTCCAGCATCCGGCGCATGGCCCCGGGGAAGAGGGCGTAGGCCGCCCCTTCGAGCGCGAGCGCGAGCGCCAGGGCGGCGAGGAGGTCCCTCAGCGGGGCGCCGCCGGGGCCGCCGCCCCCGGCTTCGGCGTCGGCGCGCCGGTCATCGAGCCGAAGAAGCGGAAGAACTCGCTGTCGGGCGGCCCGACATAGCGCGTGTTCTCGCCGCTCAACCCCTTGCTCATCGCCTGCAGCGAGCGGAAGAAGTCGAAAAAGGCGGGATCCTTGCTGTAGGCGTCGTTGTAGATGCGGGTCGCCTCCATTTCCCCCTCGCCGCGCAGGATCTGCGCGCGCTTTTGCGCCTCGGCGATGATCACGCGCACGCGCTTGTCCGCGTCGGCGCGCACGCCGAGCGAGTCGCGCACGCCCTCGGCGCGGATGCGGCGCGCTTCCTGCTCGCGCTGCGTCTGCATGCGGCGGAAGATCGCCTCGCTGTTTTCCTCCGGCAGGTCGACGCGCTTGATGCGCACGTCGATCACGTTGATGCCGAAGGTCTTGGCCTCGATATTGGTGTTGTCCTTGATGCGCTGCATCAGCCCCACGCGCTCCTCCGTCAGCACCTGGGCCAGCGGCATCTCGGCGATCGAGGTGCGCAGGTTCGAGCTGATGATCGACAGCAGGCGCGCGTTCAGGTTGCGCTCGTTGTTGACCGTCTGGAAGAAGCGCAGCGGATCCTCGATCGTGTACCGCGCATAGGCATCGACCTCGACCTGCTTCTGGTCGGCGGTCGCCATCTCGGCGCGCTCGGCGTCGAAATCGAGCACCCGCTTGTCGAAATAGACCACGTTCTGCACGAACGGCAGCTTCCACTTCAGGCCGGGCTGGCTCACGAGGCCGCCGATCGGCTCGCCGAACTGCAGGACGATCGCCTGGCGGCCCTCCTGCACGGTGTAGAGCGCGGAGCTCATGACAAGCAGGACCGCGGCCAGGACGACCCCCGCGGCGACGAGGACGGCGCGGTTCATTGCGTGCCTCCCTGGCCGGCGGGCACCTGCCGCTTGGTCAGGTCCTGCAGCGGCAGATACGGCACCACGCCGCTCGTGCCGCCGCCCTGCTCGATGATCACCTTGTCCATGCTGCCCAGCAGCTCTTCCATCGTCTCCAGGTACATCCGGCGCATGGTGAGGTCCTTGGCATCCTTGTACTGGCTGAAGACGGAGAGGAACCGTTGCGCCGAACCGGCGGCCTCGGCGATGCGCGCCTCCTTGAAGCCTTCGGCGTCGCGCAGGATCTTCTCGGCCTCGCCGTCGGCGCGCTGCGTCTGCTCGTTGAAATAGCCCTGCGCGTCGTTGACCGCGCGTTCCTTGTCGGCGCGCGCGGCCTGGACGTCGCGGAAGGCGTCGATCACCTTGGCCGGCGGATCGACCTTCTGGATCTCGACCTGGGCAATCAGGATGCCCGAGTTGTAGGAGTCAAGGACCTGCTGGGTCAGCTTCTTCGCGTCCTCCTGGATGCGGCCGCGGCCTTGCGTGCGCGCGAACTCGAAGTTGCTGCGGCCGACGATCTCGCGCATGGCCGCCTCGGCGGCGCTCTTCACCGCATTGTCCGGGTTGCGGATGTTGAACAGGAACAGCTTCGCGTCCTTGATCTGCCAGAACACCACGAACTGGATGTCGATGATGTTCTCGTCGCCGGTCAGCATCAGGCTTTCCGGCGTGATATCGCGCTTGGTGTCGCCGCGGCCCTGCACCATGCCGGTGCGGAAGCCGACCTCGACGCGGTTGACGCGGGTCACCTTCGGCCGCTCGACGCTGCCGATCGGCGTGGGCAGGTTGTAGTTGAGGCCGGGCGGCGCATAGGCGCCGGTCCAGCGGCCGAAGATCAGCGGCACGCCGAGCTCGTCCGGCTGCACCCGGTAGAAACCGCTGGCGAGCCAGACGATGGCCGCGGCCAGCACGATCAGCACGATCGCCCGCGGCGACGCGGCGCCGCCCGGCATCATGCGCCGGAAGCGGTCCTGGCCCTTGCGGATCAGGTCCTCGAGATCGGGCGGCTGGATGCCGCCGCCGCCGCCGCCGCCGCCGCGGCCCCACGGGTTCTGCCCCCCGCCACCGCCACTGCCCCAGGGGCCGCCGCCCCCTCCCTGACTTTGCCACGGCATTCGCTTAAGTCCTTTCCCGGGCTTTGGGTCGCGTCGGCCTTTCCGCGTGCGCCGACCGCGCCCGAGGATCGCCGACGGCCGACCGGCCGCCTTTGCAAACCGTTGAAGCCCCGACTATATCAGGCCTGTCGATTCAGCGCCGCCGGCCTGTCGGGTTCGACCACGGCGCGCCTGCCCGCATAGTTGGCAGGTATCCGGAGTTGTCAAGCATGTCCGAAGTCTCCCAGGCACAAATCCTCGACGCCTTGCGCGGCGTCAAGGACCCCGAACGCGGATCCGACATCGTCGCTCTCGACATGGTAAAGGGCCTGGTGGTCAAGGACGGCCATGTCGGCTTCTCGATCGAGGTCGATCCCAAGCGCGGCCCGAAGCTCGAGCCGTTGCGCAAAGCCGCGGAAAAAGCCGTCGAATCCCTGTCCGGCGTGCTGAGCGTGACCGCCGTGCTGACCGCGCATTCCGCCCCGGGCGCCGGCCGGGCGCCTTCTGCCGCGGCCCATGCGGGCGGTCATGCCCATGCGCACGGTCCGGGGACCCAAGGCCACGGCGCCGCGGAGCAGAAGGCGCTGGTGCCCGGCGTGCGCTCGATCGTCGCGGTGGCCAGCGGCAAGGGGGGCGTCGGCAAGTCGACCACGGCGGTCAACCTGGCGCTGGCGCTGGCCGCCTCGGGCAAGCGCGTCGGCATGCTCGACGCCGACATCTATGGGCCGTCGCAGCCGCGCATGATGGGCATCACCGGCCGGCCCACCTCCAGCGACGGCAAGACCCTGCAGCCGATGATGAATTACGGCGTCGCCTGCATGTCGATGGGATTCCTGGTCGCCGAGGACACGCCGATGATCTGGCGCGGCCCCATGGTGATGAGCGCGCTGGAGCAGATGCTGCGCGACGTCGCCTGGGGCGAGCTCGACACGCTGATCGTCGACATGCCGCCGGGCACCGGCGACGCCCAGCTCACCATGTCGCAGCGCGTGCCGCTGACCGGCGCGGTGATCGTCTCGACGCCGCAGGACATCGCGCTGCTCGACGCGCGCAAGGGCCTCAACATGTTCCGCAAGGTCGACGTGCCGGTGTTCGGCATCATCGAGAACATGAGCTATTTCCTGTGCCCGCATTGCGGCGGCCGCTCCGACATCTTCAGTCACGGCGGCGCGAAGCGCGAGGCCGAGAAGCTGGGCGTCGACTTCCTGGGCGAGGTGCCGCTGCATATCGACATCCGCGAGACCTCCGACGGCGGCCGCCCGATCGTCGTCTCCAAGCCCGACAGCGAGTTCGCCAAGATCTACCGCTCCATCGCCGACAAGGTATGGGCCAAGATCGAGGCCCGCATCGGCGGCGGCCAGCGCCAGGGGCCAAGGATCGTGATGCAATAGGCGGCCCGTTCTCAAGCTACGGGTTATACGTACAAGACGGATGGCACCGCACAAGCGGCCGCACGTCGCCTGATGTTATACGCCAGCGGCGGTTTGCGTATACTTTTGATCTATGTTATGCGCCCATCGCAATGAGCGTATAGCGAGTGATCGAGCCATGAAGCGCGACGTGCCGCTGATGCAGCAGACGGTATATGCGGAACTGCTGGACCGCTGCCTGGCCGCGGCATTCGACGAAGCATTCCCGGAAAGCGGCACGTTCGTCTCAAAGGAAGTTCGCAGCCGGAAGTATTGGTACCTTCAAGAAGCCGGGACCAAGAAGCAGCGCTACGTCGGCCCCGAAACCCCGGAACTCCTCGACCGCATCGCCCAACACCGACAGAGCAGAGACAGCGAACGGGAGCGGCGCGCCCTTGTCTCGACGCTGGTCAGGTCGGCGCACCTGCCGAGGCCGCTCCCGGCGCTTGGAGATACCCTCGCCGCCCTGGCCAAGGCCGGCGTATTTCGTCTCCGGGGAGTACTCGTCGGAACCGTCGCCTTCCAGACCTACAGCGCAGGCATCGGCGTTCGCCTGCCTCGCAGTGCCATGGAAACCTTGGATGTGGATATTGCCCAGGTTCGAAACGTCTCGATAGCGGTCAAGGACACCGTGCGGGGGCTTCTCGATGCGCTGCAAGAAGCGGACGCATCATTCCGTCCTGTGCCTCCACGGCCCGGTTCGGAGGGTGCATCATCGTACCAGACGGGAAGAGGCGACATTCGCGTCGAATTTCTCACGCCGAACAGGGGGCGCGACAGCGACGCCGCCGTCCTCTTGCCTGCTCTGGGCACCTATGCCCGCCAACTGCCATTTCTCGACTATCTCATTCGCGATCCCCAACACGCGGTCGTGCTGCATGGGTCCGGTATCCTGGTCCAGGTTCCCACCCCCGAGCGATACTGCCTGCACAAGCTGATCATCGCGCGTAGACGATCTACGGTCAGCGCCAAGATCGGCAAAGACCTGGAGCAGGCGCAGGCGCTGTTGGCTGTGCTTGCGCGTACCCGACCAAGCGAGCTGCGCGATGCATGGGATGAGGCCGTCGCGCGTGGCAGGAAATGGCGGCGGCTTCTCCTGGAAGGGCTCGGTCAAATTGATCCACGCGCCCGCGACGAAACTTTGAAGACCGTCAAGCTACCGCGAAGTTCCATACCCGACATGGACATCGCGTTGAACAGGGTTGGGACGAGCTATCACCCGCCAAGCGACACACTGAAGTCTTTCGCCGCCTCCAAGGGCAAGCTTCTGAGCTGCATCATCGAAGGCGAGGCGCTAACACGGCTTTCGGGCGAGATGGTGGACCCGATTCAGGACCGCATCGCTGCAATCAAGAGCCGGACAAGGACGTTCGAGACACATTTCAGAACGATCGAGAAAGCTGTCCGGTCCAAGTTTTTGGATGGTCCAATCGAGTCCCCGGACGCGATCA
Organism: uncultured Rhodospirillaceae bacterium; assembly: GCA_964557415.1. GTDB lineage: Bacteria > Pseudomonadota > Alphaproteobacteria > JAEULC01 > JAEULC01 > JAEULC01. Next base: position 14,954 of record CAZLBB010000089.1, on the reverse strand, counting down.
GGATTACGGTCGCGGACATCGATAGCGGAAGAGCCAGGCCGAAGAGCTAGCCGGCGTCTCGCCCCATCGTCTCCGCCAGCACCGGATGCGTCGCCAGCGCCAGCATGCCGATCTGGCTGGTGAGCTTGAACTCGCCGCGACGTGCCGCCTCGAACAGCTCGGCCCGTGTCATGAACAGCAGCTCCATCTCCTCGAGGTCGCCGGAATCCGGCTCGGCCGTCTTGCGGCAGCCGGCGGCGGTGTAGAGATGCGCGGCGTTGCTGAAGGCGTTGGCATGCGTCACGTAGCGGCCGTAGTAGCGCCAGGTCGCGGCCTCGTAGCCGGTCTCCTCCTTGAGCTCGCGCCGGGCGGCCGCCAGCGGATCCTCGCCCGGATTCAGCGTGCCGGCGGGGAAGGTGAGGCAGACCTCGCCGACGCCGTGCTTGTACTGGCGCAGCAGGATCAGGCGCCCGTCCGGCAGCTCGGGGAACACCAGCGCATAGTCGGGCATGACGATGCGGTGGAAGTCGTGCACCTGCCTGCCGTCCGGCAGCCGCACGCGCTGCGTCTGCACCGAGACATAGGGCGGCGCGCTGAACACCTCGCGGCTGTCCAGCACCGTCCAGGGCGCATGGCGGCGGCTTCTCACTTCGCCTCGATCTGCAGCACGGCCAACAGCTCGCGCCATTCGCGCGGCGCGAGGCCGCTGTCGGGCTGCGTCACCGTCTCGCCGGCGATCATGCGGCGCACGGCCTTCAGGGCCGTCGCCGACAGCCGCACCCCGCCCATGACGTGCTCGCGGAAGGCCTGCGCCGTCAGCGGCACCCAGCGGTCGAGCGTGTTCACCATCACCTCGGCATAGGCGCGGATCTCGAACTGCGCGTGCGGGTCCGCGCGCAGGGAGAGGAAATGCATGAGGTTGTGCAAGTCGGTCTTCCAGTACCATTGCGTATAGAAGTTGAGCGTCAGGTTCATGCGCGCCAGCTCGCGCGTGAGGCCGCTGCGGTCCTCGCGCAGCTTCCTGCCCTCGGCGCCCTCGTTCAGCATCTCGATGTAGTGGTCGTAGTTGCGCAGCGCGTCCTCGCGCAGCAGGTCCAGCACCCGTTCCGCTTCCTCGCCCTCCAGCACGTCGCCGCGGCCCTGGCGGTTGACCTCGGACTGCGCCGCCAGGTGCTCGCGCGCGGGCAGGTAGAACTCGTTGTCGAGGATCGAATAGCGCGCGGAGTACTCGTTGACATTGGCGGTGCGGTGCCGGATCCACTGCCGCGCCACGAAGATCGGCAGCTTGACGTGGTACTTGATCTCGCACATCTCGAACGGCGTCGTGTGCCGGTGGCGGATCAGGTAGTTGATCAGCCCGCGGTCCTCGCTGACCCGCTTGGTGCCGCGGCCGTAGGACACGCGCGCCGCCTGCACCACCGCGCCGTCGTCGCCCATGTAGTCGATCACCCGCACGAAGCCGTGGTCGAGCACCGGCAGCGGGTGGTAGAGCAGCTCCTCCAGGGCCGGCACGGTGGGCCGGAGCGTCGGCGTGGTTTCGGCGCGCAGCCGGTCGATCTCGGCGGTCTGTTCCGGCGTCAGGGGCATCGGCGCTCCGCTGGCTCAAAAGGGGCACGGGCGCGGGCAATCTATCGGCTCGCCCGGGGCAAAGCCAATGGCGACTTCCCCCGCCCGGCGGCCCGCCGGACCAAGGCTTCGGCCCCTCTTTCACCCCGGCCGGGCGCGCCCTATATTAACGGCGTCGGGCAACCGACTATGGCGATAAACGGACCGTGGAATAAACGTTGCGGACCCGGGGGCAGTACCCGGCGCCTCCACCAGTTTCCCCCGTCCGGCGGGAGAGCGGCAACACCGCCGGCGGGACCCATGGGGGCGAACCAGGATCGACGCGCGTGGTAAAGACGGAACTTTCGCCCGGCAGGCACCACCGTTATCGGACCAAACTGATAGTTGCCAACGACAACTACGGTGAGGCTCGTCTGGCCGCCTAACGGCGTCTAGATAGCCATTTCAAGTCCCAGGCCGTCACACGCTTGGGCGGGGTTCGGAAGGCACCTGGCAACAGAAGCCTTCCACTTTCAGGCGGCGCCGCGGAGACGGCGCCCCGGTCCGGGGTCGGAAGCGTTCAATGGCTGGCGAGCGGGCCAGGTCGCGGGTGTCGAATGGGGGAGAGCGGACTGCGTTATGACCGGATGGTGGAGCGAGCGTTGCGCGGCGTGATGCGCGACGCCCTGTCCCACGTCGCCAAGCACGGCCTTCCCGGCGCGCATCACTTCTATCTGACCTTCCGCACGACCCATTCCGGCGTGCGCATCGACGACGCCCTCAAGGCGCGCTTCCCGGAAGAGATGACCATCGTCCTGCAGCACCAGTTCTGGGACCTGACGGTCGACGACACCGGCTTCGCGGTCACCTTGAGCTTCTCGAACGTGCCGCAGCGGCTGGCGATCCCGTTCTCGGCGGTCACGACGTTCAACGACCCGTCGGTCAATTTCGCCCTGCAGTTCCAGGCCATCGCCGAGGCCGCCGGCGCCAAGCCGCCCGCCGCCGCGGCGGCGAAGCCGCCTCCCGCCGCGGCCAAGGCCGGCCCGGCGAAGCCCGGCAGCGTCACGCCGCTGCCCAAGCCGGCTGCCCCCGCCGCGGCCGAGGCGCCGGCGGGCGAGAAGGTCGTCACGCTCGACAGCTTCCGCAAGAAGTAGCCGCCCCCGCGCCGACGGCATTGACACCCGCCGGCCCGCGGCGGTCTTGTTGGCGCATCCACAAGCCAGATCCCGGGTGATGCAAGATGGCCGGTTTCGTGCACCACGAGATGTTTCCGCTCGGCGAGGGCGCGACGCCCTACCGCAAGCTCACCGCCGATCATGTCGGGACCGCCAGGTTCAACGGCGACACGGTGCTGACGGTTCAGCCGGCGGCGCTGACGACGCTCACCCAGGCGGCGTTCCACGACATCTCGCACCTGCTGCGCCCCGGGCACCTGAAGCAGCTCAGCGCCATCCTCGACGATCCGGAAGCCTCGGACAACGACCGCTACGTCGCCTACGACATGCTGAAGAACGCCAACATCGCGGCGGGCGGCGTGCTGCCGATGTGCCAGGACACCGGCACCGCCATCATCATGGGCAAGAAGGGCCAGCGCGTGTGGACCGGCGGCGACGACGAGGCGGCGATCGCCGAAGGCGTGTTGAAGACCTACGCGACCGACAATCTGCGCTACAGCCAGGTGGCGCCGCTGACCATGTACGAGGAGGTCAACACCGGCACCAACCTGCCGGCGCAGATCGAGATCTACGCGGTCCCGGGCGACGCCTACAAGTTCCTGTTCATCGCCAAGGGCGGCGGCTCGGCCAACAAGACCTTCCTCTACCAGGAGACCAAGGCGCTCCTGAACCCCGAGACGCTGCTGAAGTTCATCGACACCAGGATGCGCACGCTCGGCACCGCCGCCTGCCCGCCCTATCACCTGGCGATCGTGATCGGCGGCACCTCGGCCGAGCTGACGCTGAAGACGGTGAAGCTGGCCTCGTGCCGCTATCTCGACGACCTGCCGACCCAGGGCTCGAAGGCGGGCCACGCCTTCCGCGACATCGGGCTCGAGGCCGAGGTGATGGAGCTGGCGCGCAAATGCGGCATCGGCGCGCAGTTCGGCGGCAAGTATTTCTGCCACGACGTGCGCGTCGTCCGCCTGCCGCGCCACGGCGCCTCCTGCCCGGTCGGCATCGGCGTCAGCTGCTCGGCCGACCGCCAGGCGCTCGGCAAGATCACCAGGGACGGCGTGTTCCTGGAGCAGCTCGAGACCAACCCGGCGCAGTACCTGCCCGATGTCGACGAGCGCAGGCTCGGCGGCGACGTGGTCAAGATCGACCTCCGGCGGCCGATGAGCGAGATCCGCGCGGCCCTCGGCCGCCATCCGATCAAGACCCGCGTGTCGCTGACGGGCCCGATGGTGGTCGCGCGCGACATCGCGCACGCGAAGCTCAAGGAGCGGCTCGACCGCGGCGAGGGCCTGCCGGGCTATTTCCGCGACCACCCGGTCTACTACGCCGGCCCGGCCAAGACGCCGAAAGGCTATGCCTCGGGCTCGTTCGGCCCGACCACGGCGGGACGCATGGATTCGTACGTCGCGCAGTTCCAGGCCGCCGGCGGCAGCATGGTGATGCTGGCCAAGGGCAACCGCTCGAAGCAGGTGACCGAGGCCTGCAAGAAGCACGGCGGCTTCTACCTGGGCTCGATCGGCGGCCCGGCGGCGCGCCTGGCGCAGGACTGCATCCGGAAGGTCGAGATGATCGAGTACCCCGAGCTCGGCATGGAGGCGATCTGGCGCATCGAGGTCGAGGATTTCCCCGCCTTCATCGTCGTCGACGACAAAGGCAACGACTTCTTCGCCAATATCTGAGCCGCTACTTCTGCTCCGGCAGGCTCGGTTCCGTCGCGCCCTGGCGCAGCTTGTCGGCCTCGATCTTGGTGCGCAGGTCGGAATAGCAGCGTTCCGCGGCCGCGCCGCTCATGGAAGCGCAGGACTGCGCCCGGACCCGGCTCTGCGTGCGGTCGAGCCGCTGCGCCGGCAGCGTCGCAGAGGGCCCATGGTCCGGCACCATCAGCGGCACCTCGATGCGGGTGCGCGGCTGCGGCGACGTCTGCGCCGCAGCCGGCCGGTCGCCGACCGACAGGCCGACCGTGGCACCCGCCAGCAGCAGCGAAATCCTCAGCATCTCGCGGACCATGAACGCCTCCCGTCCCGGCGGCACCCCTCATGTGGGGCGCCTCTCCACCGCGGACAATGGGGCGGCAGCCGCGTCCGGATCGGGTCAGTTCGACTGCCGGCCCTGGAAAACGCGCTCCACGCGCTGGATGCGCTCGGCGCGAATCTGCGCCTGGACCCTTGCCACGCATTCGGTGCGCTGGCGCTCGTCGGTCAGCTGGGCGCAGGCGCGCAGATCGGCTTCGTGCCGCACATCCTCGGGGGTCTGCGCCGCGGCAGGCAGCGCGATGCCCGCGGCACAGGCGAGAACGGCGAGGGTTCTGGTCGGTAATGCGCTCATGGCACACCTCGGCGGGCATCGGCCCTTGCGCCGCATTCGGCGCAAGGGCCGCGCCCGAGTCAAGCGATTGTCGCGTCAGGCGATCGACGCGACCCGCAACCTCACGGGTCCTGGCGATCGAGACGATCGCCGGGCTGCGACGGGGCGCTGAAGCCGAGCTGGATGCCCTGCCCGCCGGTCTTGCGCGCCTTGGTCTCGCACACCACGCGGCGCGATTCCTCGACGAACTGCTGGCAGGCATCGAGCGCGGCGATCAGCCGGCGCCCGTCCTGCGGCTGCGGCTGCTGCACCAGGGTCTGCGCCTGTGCGGCGCCCGCGGCGAGCGCCAGCGTCAGCGCGCCGGCATAGAGAGCGAAACGATTCATCCTGTTTCTCCTCGATTGCTCTTATTGGCCAAGGCATCGAAACAGCCGTCGGGTTGGTGGTTCGACGCGGGAGTCGGTTTAACGCAACGGCGGCATCGGCGGCGTCAAACCTCGATCAACAAAAGGTGACGGCGAAAAGCGAGGCGCGGCGCGATCGCGGCACGATCGTGGCAATCACGAGGGCGTGAGCGTCCTCTTGAAATCGTGCGCGCGTTCCATCCGTCGCCTCTGATAGTCTGAGAACTGCGACTCGTGCTCGGCGGGGGACTCGGCATGTCGCGCAATCTGATCCTGCTGTCGGACGGCACCGGCAACAGCTCGGCCAAGCTGTTCAAGACCAATGTGTGGCGGCTGTACGAGGCGCTCGAGCTCGACGGCGGCCGCCAGATGGCGATCTACGACGACGGCGTCGGCTCCTCGTCGAACAAGTATCTCGCCATGCTCGGCGGCGCGTTCGGCTTCGGGCTCAAGCGCAACGTGCTGCGGCTCTATCGCTTCGTCTGCCGCAACTATCGCGACGGCGACGCCATCTGCGGTTTCGGCTTCAGCCGCGGCGCGTTCACCATCCGCGTCCTGGTCGGGCTGATCAACAGCCAGGGACTGGTGCCGCCCGGCGACGAGAAGACGCTGAAGCGCGCGGTCAAGCAGGCCTATCGCGCCTACCGGGCGGCCGGCTACGAGCAGCGCTACGGCCTCGCCTGGCTCGGCCGCGGCGCGCGCGACGCGTGGCTCGGCCTCTGGTACCGCGTGCGCGGCTTCCCGCCCTACGACCGTGCGCGGAACCGCCTGTTCCGGGCGGGCGAGCAGCCGGTCCGCTTCCTCGGGCTCTGGGACACGGTCGACGCCTACGGCCTGCCGATCGACGAGCTGACGGACGCGGTCGACAAGTGGATCTGGCCGCTGAAGTTCGACGAGCGCCGGCTGTGCCCGCTGGTCGTGCGCGCCTGCCACGCGCTGTCGGTCGACGACGAGCGCACGACGTTCCACCCGGTGATGTGGGACGAGAAGAACGAGCCCCGGAACGCGACCGGCACGATCGCGGGCGAGCGCATCAGCCAGGTCTGGTTCGCCGGCGTCCACGCGAATGTCGGCGGCGGCTATTCCGACGACCGGCTGGCCCATGTCTCCCTGCTCTGGATCATGGAGGAGGCGCTCAAGGCGGGCATCGTGTTCACGCCCGGCGCCTGGCCCCACCTGACCGGCCAGGCCGACAAGCTCGGCCGCATCTACGATTCGCGCTCGGGCGGCGGCGCCTATTACCGCTATCAGCCGCGGCGGATCTCGTCGCTGGCGAACGCCTCCGCCGTGGCGCCGAAGATCCACCAAAGCGTCCTCGAGCGCATGGCGGTGGGGATCGACGGCTACGCGCCCCTGGCGCTGCCGAGCAAGTTCGAAGTCGTGACCGCCGACGGCGCGATCGTCCCGGCGGCGCCGTTTCTCGCCGCCCTGCCGAGCGCCCCCAAGCTGGCGATTCCGCCGATCGAGTCGATGAAGATCGCCTGGGACGGCGTGTGGTGGCGGCGCATCCTCTACTTCGTCAACGTGGCCGTCAGCCTGCCGCTGCTGCTGTTCCCCGCCCTCTTTGCCGGCGAGATAGCCCCGACGTCGGCCGTCGGGCGGCTCTGGAAGTCGCTCGAGGAAGCCGTCTCCGGCCTGCTCGGCCGGCTGTTCGACGTCTTCGATGCCGTGCTGCCCTCCTTCCTTTCGGCCTGGACGGCCGCGTTCCGGCAGAAGCCGATCCTCTTCCTCGTCAATGTCGGCCTGCTCGTCGTGGTCGCGGTCTTGAGCAGCAGGCTGCAGGTCCGCATCCGCGCGGCGATGCGCGCGGCATGGACCCAGGGCGCGTCCGGCAGCCCGCCGCAGTCGAACCCGCTGCTGCGCCTCGCCCGCGCCGTGCGCGAGAACGCGTGCGTCAACGATGCCTACGCCTGGTTCTCCGGCAAGGCCGTTCCCGCGCTGTTCGCCGCGCTGATCGTGATCGGCGCTGTCCACCTGGCCAACCGCGTGCTCTTCGAGGTGTTCAACGCGGCGGGCCGAGTATGCGCCTCCCCGGAAAAGCCGGCGACGGAGCTGGAGCTCGATCGACCCCATGTGCTGCCGGCGTTCGACGCGCGCAACCCGTGCCAGCCGATGGGCGTGATCCTGGTCAAGGACGCCCGCTACCGGATCGAGATCGCCGACGCCGGCGCGTGGCAGGACGGAGGCATCACCGAGGCGCTCGGCAGGCCCCTCGGCCCGGCCGGCTTCCGTTCGCCGTTGCGGTATCCGGTGATGTGGCTGGCCGTGCCGATGCGCCGCCACGTCTTCTCGCCGTGGCTCCAGCCGTTCGCGCGCATCGGCCCCTACGGGCGGGACGAATACGACCTGGCGCCGCGCGCGACGGTGATCACGGCGCGCAAGAGCGGCTCGCTGTTCCTGTTCGTCAACGACGCCGTGCTGATCAATCCGCGCTGGATCACCTACTTCTACGACAACAACAGGGGCACGGCGAAAATCACCGTGACCAGGATCGAGAACCCGCCGAGGATGTGAGCATGGCCGCGAGCCGCGAGTTCTGCGACCACCTGGTCGACCTGCTGCGCCCGTTCGGCCCGGTTTCGATCCGGCGCATGTTCGGCGGCGCCGGCATCTATCGCGACGGGCTGATGTTCGCGCTCGTCGCCTACGATACGCTCTACTTCAAGGTCGACGACCGGACGCGGCCGGGGTTCGAGCGCGCGGGCATGCGCCCGTTCACCTACGAGGGCAAGACGGATCCGGTCACCATGTCCTATTTCCAGGCGCCGCCCGAGGCGCTGGAGGACGCGGACCTGCTTGCCGGCTGGGCGCGCGACGCCTATGCCGCGGCGCTGCGGGCGAAAGCCGCCAAGGCGAAGAAGGCGCCGGCGAAGGCGCGCAAGCCCCGCACCCCGCCGGTGCGTTCGCGCAAGCGCGCACGTCGCTGATCCGCCTGCGCATCGAACGAGGACGACCGGCCCGATCAGCGGTCGCGCGGGGAGAACAGCCCCGAAGGTCTTTCGATGCGGGGAATCATTTCAAACCTGACGCAAGACCGAATCGCCGCGTCGAACGCCTGTTTCCTCACATCTCGACGATCGGCATCTCGCGCGGCGCGCGTCGGGTCAGGAGCAGCGGCTTGCCGGCGGTCACGACGAGGTTCTCCTCGTGCACCATGATCTTGTTGCCGTCGTACATGGCGGAGGGCTCGATCGTCAGCACCACGCCGGGCTCGAGCACCGTGTCGTCGCCCGGCTTGTTCGACGGCGGCTCGGTCAGGTTCTTGCCGAGCCCGTGGCCGAAGCGGCCGACATTGCCGAGCACGATGCCGGCGTCCTCCAGCACCCTGGCCTGGGCGCGGAACACGTCGGCCGCGGTCCGGCCCGGCCGCGCCGCGTCGATGCCCGCCTCGGTCGACTGCCACAGCAGGTCGTGCATCCGCCGCGCCTTGTCGGTCGGCTTGCCCAGCGCGACGTTGCGGTCGAAATCGCAGAAATAGCCGCCCCAGCGCGAGCCGGTGTCGATCAGGAAGATGTCGCCCTTGCGCAGCCGGCGCGGCAGCGGCCCCTGGATGATGCTGTCGTAGCCGCCGCGCCCCGAGCCGATCGCCGTGTAGGGCGTCTTGTCGGCGCCGAGCAGGTAGAGCTCGGCCTGGAACTTGCGCACGATGTCGCGCTCGGTGTCGCCGTCCCGGACCAGCCCGGGCAGGCGGTCGAAGGCGTCGCCCGCGATCTGGCAGATGTGCCGGATATAGGCGACCTCGGCCGCCGACTTCACCAGGCGCAGCGGCCGCATGACCGTGATCGCGTCGGCCAGCTCGAACGGGCGGATCATGCGCTTGAGCCGCATGAGGTCGGCGACCGGCATGCCCAGGCGCGATTCCAGCCCCAGCTCGGCGCCGAAGCGGCCGAAGCGCGGGCGGATCGCCTTGATCGCCTTGCTCAGCAGGTCGAGCCCTTCGTTCTCCGGCCGCGGCGAGGGCCAGGACAGGATCTTCCTGCACCACGACGTCGCCTGCCAGTTGGTCACGCCGATCTCCGGGATCACCGCGACCGCCTCGCCCACGCGCGGCAGCACGAAATACCAGGGCCGCGTCGGCGTGTTCCAGGCGAACTGCGTGACGAAGCCGGAGAGGTATTCGAGGTTCATCTCCGAGGTCAGCAGGATGCCGTCGAGCTTCTCCCTGGTCATCAGCGCCCGCGCGCGCTCGACCCGGTTCTCGAACTCCCTGGCGGTGAACTCGGCCGGCTCGCGCCGGCGCTTCGGTTCGGTGCTTCTGCTCATGGCCCCTCCGGGCCGCCAGCTTGCCGCAAAGCGCCGATCGGGACAAACCGGGCGACAGCAGCGAGCGGCAACGTTACTGCGTCGTCTTGAGCTGCGCGAGCACGTCTTCCAGGATCGCGATCGCCTCCGACTTGTCCTGCTTGGTCAGGTCGACCAGCACGCGCAGGCCCTTGCGCTCCTGCAGCATGACGTGACCCTTCCGGACCAGCTCGTCGTAGGTGCCGACGATCTTGTAGGTGTTGATCGGCTTCAGGAATCCCTTGACCGTGATCGGCGGCTGTTCCTCGGTCAGCACCACATCGCGCACCAGCGCGTTGGTCTCGTGCGCCAGCAGGATGCTGCCCGGTTCCGCCGCCGACTCCAGGCGTGCCGCCAGATTCACCTCGTTGCCGATGATCGTGTAGTCCATCCGGTCTGGGCTCCCGAAGTTGCCGACCGTGCAGAACCCGGTGCTGATGCCCATGCGGATGCGGAACGGCCGTTCCAGCCCGCGTTCGCGCCATTCCTGCTCCAGCTCGCGCATGCGGCGCTGCATGGCGATCGCCATCAGCACGCAGGCCTTGGCGTCCTCCTTGACGCCACGCGTATCCGGATCGCCGAAGAACAGCAGCATCGCATCGCCAATGTACTTGTCGATGGTGGCTCCGTGCTCGAGCGCGATTGCCGACATCTCGGTCAGGTAGTGGTTGAGGACGTTGGTCAGCTCCTCGGATTCCAGGTTCTCGGTGGTCTCCGTGAAGGCGGCGATGTCGGAGAAGAAGACCGTCAGCTTCTTGCGCCTGGAGGCGATCTCGACGTTCTGTGCGCCCGTGAAGATCGACTGGTAGACCTGCGGCGAAAGGTATTTCGCCAGCTTCGCCGACAACGCCTCCAAGGTCGCGTTCTTCTCGATGACGAGGCGGTTTGCCTCCTCGGTCCGCTGCTTGGCCTCCAGCAACTCGGCCTCGGCCTTCTTCTGGTCGGTGATATCGGTCATCACGGTCACCACCCCGCCGGTAGCGACGCGCCGGCGCCGGATGCGGTAGATGCGGCCGTCGGGCGCACGATCCTCGAAGACCTTGCCGGCGGGATTGCGCAGGCTCTCGACGCGGCGGGCTACCAGGTCCTTCGGATCGCCAGCGCCGTAGTAGCCGTTTTCGGCGAGGAAGCGCAGAAACTCGGGATAGGGGCGCCCTGGCTCCAGCAGCTCGGGCGGCGCCGGGTACATTTCGCGAAAGCGGTCGTTGCAGATGACGATATTGAGGTCGCTGTCGGTGTAGACCACCGCGCCGGGCATGTTGTCGAGCGCGATGTGGAAGCGCCCTTCCTTCTCCGCGAACACCTGCTGCGCACGCTTCTGTTCGGTAACGTCCGTCATCACCGTGACGACGCCGCCGGAGTCCACCCGGCGGCGGCGGACCAGGTAGATGCGACCATCGGGCGTGTGGTCCTCGAACGTATTGCCGGTGGGGTTTCGCAGGCTCTCGACCCGTCGCGCCACCTGCTCCTGCGGATCGCCTTCGCCGTAGTAGCCGTTCTCGGCCAGGTAGCGAAGGAACAGGGCGTAGGGGCGGCCCGGCTCCAGCAGGACGGCCGGCGCGCGGTACATATCGCGGAAGCGGTCGTTGCAGAGCACGATGTTGAGGTCGTCGTCGGTATAGACCAGCGCGCCCGGCATGTTGTCGAGCGCGACCTTCAGTCGCGCCTCGGCTGCTATGCCCGGCCGTTGGACCCGACTGCGCTCCATCCCGGTCCGCGCCACGGCAGCCTCACGACATCAAGGGAGATGCCCGAATCGACTGGCGGGAAGGCCGCGCGACATTAGCCCAAAGTGCGCGCGGACGATAGAGGCCGGCCCGCGGAGACCGATGGCCCTGCCTACCCGGGCAGGACGATGTCGAACGTCCCGGCCAGCGCGCCGGCCTCGACGCCCGCCGCTGGCGCCAGCGTCACGGTCAGGGCGCGGCGCTCGGCCGCGCCGAGCGAGCGATAGAGGAAGTCGCGCTCGTTCTGCTGCTCGCCGTCGACATACATCTGCGTCACCAGGCGCGCGCGCCCGGGCGCCAGGACGGCGAAATGGATATGCGGCGTGCGGCCCGAGTAGGGCACCGGCCGGATGGTGCGGAAGCGGTAGGACCCGTCCGCGGCGGTCGCGGTGCGGCCGAAGCCCTGGAAGCCCTCGTCGCGCGGGCCGCGGTCGTTCGGATGCAGATAGCGGCCCCGATGGTCGCATTGCCAGATCTCGACCGCGGCGCCCGGCACCGGCCGGCCGGACGGGTCGCGCACGCGGCCCGCCAGGTAGGCGATCGTGCCCTTGGCCTGGTCGGGCCGGCCCGCCACCTTCACCAGATCGTTGTCGGCGTCGGCGGGGATCGACACGGGATAGAACGGTCCTTCGGTCTGGCGCGGCGTGGCGGCCAGGCCCTCGGCCCGTGCCCGCGGCGCCAGGCCGAGCAGGATCAAGCCGGAGCCTGCACCGCGGAGAAGGGCACGGCGTGTCGGCATCGCGGTCATCGATTCCTCCTTGCTGCCGCCCCCCATGGTGAGCGAGTTCATATCATAGCGCCGGATCTCGCGGCGCGGGACGCTATTGCCTGGCGAAGACGAGGTTGCAGATCCGGCCCTCGACGCGGCTGCCGCTGCCATGGGCGCCGTCGAAGCGCGCCCTGATCGTATAGCCGTATTTCGTGCCCGTCTTGACGCGATTGGCCGAGTATTCCTCGTCGCCCGTGGTGCCCGTCGCGCTCAACGTCGCGGTTCCGTCCGGCTGGATCGCCCCGCCGATGACGAGAGAGGCCGCGGTCCTCTGCGATTGCCAGGCGCCATGCAGAAGGCCGTTCCTGACCTCGGCGAGGAACTTGTGGCGGTAGCCCTTGGCGCCGTCGGTGTGGCGCGGGCAGGAGAGCGTGACCTCCCAGTTCCCGTCGAACGCGCTGGCCGCCTGCGGCGCGGGCCGCGGCAGGGCCGTCGGCGCCGCCGCCGGCGGATTGATCGTCACCGTCGTCGGGCCGAGAAAATAGAAATTGCCGACCAGCGAGGAGGCTTCCCACGGCGTTTGTTCGTCTTTCGATTCGCGCGACACCTCGATACGCACCCGCTTGAACACTTCTTCCAACGGGATGCCGGGCGTCTTGATCGCCTCGACCAGCTTCGAGGTATAGAGGCCGTTCCGCCCGTCGCCGTCGGCAGCCACCTTGCCCGGGGCGGTCGCATAGGCGATCAGGGTGCCCTTGGGTGCGTTGATTTGCGCCAGCCCGCCGCCCGTGCTGCGAAAGCGCCGCTCGAACGGGTTGTTGCGGCAGGCGTCGAGGACCACGAGGTTCACGTCGCTGCCGGCTGCGGCGATCTGGTCCAGGACGACGTCGACATCGAGCGTCTCGAGCCGGACCGTCTGTTCGCTGGCGATCTGCGCATCGACCGGCACCAGGAAGTTGCGTCCGTTCACCTGCATGCCGTGGCCGGCATAGTAGAAGAGCGCGACCGATCCCGGCGTCAGCGCACGGCTGAACTCGCCGACGGCCCGTTCCATCTGCTGCTTGGTCGCATTCTCGCGCGCGATGACCTGGAATCCCGTCTGCTGCAGCGTCGCCGCCATGGCGCGCGCGTCGTTCACCGGGTTGCGCAACGGGCTCTGCGGATATGCGGCGTTGCCGATCACCAGCGCGACGCGCTTCTCGAGTGCGTGCGCCGGTCCCGTCCATGCCAGCAGCAGCGAGAGCAAGGCGATCGCACGCAGCCGTGTCCCCATGGCGAGCTCCCGTCCCGGTCGTCCTGGCCGACAAAACTACATCGCGGCAAACAGTCGAGAAAGTGGGCCGGATCACCCACCGGAGCGCCGCCGCCAGGGCCGACCGCGCGCCCGGCGACCGCAAGTGGCCGGGAAGCGACACGCGCGAGCGCGACGTGCCCGCGGCGGGCCGGTGAAATCCAATTCCTGCCACAAACCGATCCGGAATGTCGCCGCAAAACCCCGGCTTATTGGCGTCACGGGATCGCCGCGAGCGCAACGGGACGGGCGATCGGCGCGGAGGGCGAGCGGGTTAACAGCCTGTTCATTCTTGGCGCCTAGGATGCCACCGCCGATTGGCCAGGATCGAAGATCCCGACAGAAGGTCAGGAGCACGGCACATGGAGCTAGTACAAACGGATTCGTTCTCGGCCAGCGGTTCCGTTGCGGACCACATCGCGAGCCCTGCCCTGCAAGGCCTGCTGGCGCATTGGGTCGCGTGCCGCGGCGCGCGCGCCATGCCGGCGCGCCACGACCTCGCCGAGGAGACCCTGAGCGAGGCCCTTCACGACCTGGTGCTGTTCGAGCTGTCCTGCGTCTGCCGGGGCGAGAGCGACGACGACGACGTCCCGGCCGCCGCCGCGCTTGTGTCCGGCATGGCCGCCTCGTACCACGAGGTGATCCGCCGCGGCCAGCCGATGTACGGCCGCCGCCACTACGCCAGGGGCGGCGCCGTCGAGCGCCTGCTGCTGCCGCTGTCGCGCAACGGCGTCAGCGTCGACACGATCCTGGTCGGCGTGCAGCGCCGCCAGTAGCGCCCGCTCAATTCAGCATCTTGTCCGCGCGCAGCCGCGCGGCCGCGAAGTCCACGAAGGCCCGCACCCGGGCATTGGCGTGCCGTCCCTCGGCGTGCACGACATGGATCGGGATCGGCGGCGGCTCGTAGGCACCCAGCACGATCTCGAGCCGCCCCGCCGCGACATCCGGCGCCGCCTGGTACGACAGCACGCGCGTCACGCCCCGCCCCGCGACCGCCGCGGCGATCGCCACCTCCGCCGTGTTCACCATGAGCTGCGCCGGCGGCGCCACCGTCTCCGTCCTGCCCCCGGCATGGAAGGTCCAGCTCGGCTCGCCGCTCGCCGCGGCGAAGGCGATCGCGTCGTGCCTGGCCAGGTCCGCCGGCCGGCGCGGCACGCCGCGCCGCGCCAGGTAGTCGGGCGAGGCGCAGACCACGCGCCGGACCGAGCCGACGCGCAACGCGCTGAGCGACGAGTCCGGCAGGTGCGCGATGCGCACCGCCACGTCGATCCCCTCCTCCAGGAGGTCGACGACGCGATCCGCCAGCAGCGTGCGCGCGGTGACGCGCGGATGGCGCGCCAGGAAATCGAGCAGCACCGGCGCCACGTGCCGGGCCCCGAACATCACCGGCGCGGTGACGGTCAGCAGCCCGCGCGGCTCGGCATGCGCGCCGGCGGCCGAGGCCTCGGCCTCGTCGAGCTCGGCAAGGATGCGCTTGGCGTCGGCGAGGAAGCGGCCGCCCGCCTCGGTCAGGCGCACGATGCGCGTCGTGCGGTGCAGCAG
>CAZLBB010000088.1:0-24094 GCA_964557415.1 uncultured Rhodospirillaceae bacterium | reverse complement strand
GCGGGGGAGGAAGCGGAGATTCCCCTCTGAGCTTAAGATTCCGCCCGGAGTTGGTCAATCCGAAAGGCAAAAACCGGATAGGGGTGGTATAATTGCACTATAAAATTTCGCTTCCTTCATCTAATGGGACACGAGGTTTTCCCCCGGCTTCGTGTCTTTTTATGCCGGTTTTTCGTCAAATATCGCCATTTTTAAGCTGAAACGAGCCTGTTGCAGGGGCATAACCACCACCCCCGAAATTCCAAAAGGATTTATATGGCTGAAGAGAATCTGATCGCAGGAAACATCGAATCGGTTGACATCGACGAACAGATGCGCTCGGCGTACCTCGATTACGCCATGAGCGTGATCGTGGCGCGCGCCCTTCCGGACGCACGCGACGGGATGAAGCCGGTGCATCGACGCATTCTATATGCGATGCATGAGTTGGGTTTGCGCTCGAACTCGTCTTTTAAAAAGTCGGCGCGTATCGTCGGTGAAGTGTTGGGTAAATACCACCCGCACGGCGACTCGGCGGTGTATGAGTCGATGGCACGCATGGCGCAGGATTTCTCGATGCGCTATATGCTTGTGGACGGTCAGGGGAATTTTGGTTCGGTGGACGGCGACGCGCCCGCCGCGATGCGTTATACCGAAGCACGCCTGCAAAAGATGGCGGAGGAAATGCTGGCGGATCTCGACAAGGAGACTGTGGATTTTGGTCCCAACTTCGATGATTCTCTTCAGGAACCGCTCGTTCTCCCGGCTCGACTCCCGAACCTGCTGTTGAACGGCGCTTCGGGCATTGCCGTCGGGATGGCGACAAACATCCCGCCGCAAAACCTGCGGGAACTGGCGGGGGCGATCACTCACTTGATCGACAACTACGACAAGATCGAAGATGTGACCGTGGAAGACCTGATGAAATATGTGCAGGGACCGGATTTCCCGACCGGCGGCATGATCGTCGGCACGGAAGGAATCAACTCGGCGTACAGCACCGGGCGGGGACGAATCGTCATGCGCGGCATCGCCCACATCGAGGAAGAGAAGGGCGGTAAGTATCAGATCAATATCACGGAAATCCCGTACCAGGTCAACAAATCCAGCCTGATCGAACGCATCGCAGAACTCGTCCGCGAGGGCAAGATCGACCAGATCTCCGACCTGCGCGATGAGTCGGATAAGCGCGGCATGAGCATCGTGATCGAGCTTAAACGCGGCGCGCAGCCGAAGAAGGTTTTGAACCAGCTTTATAAATACACAGCACTACAGTCCACATTTGGTGTACAAATGCTGGCTCTGGTGGACGGCGAACCGCGTACTTTGCCATTGAAGCGCCTTCTGCAGATCTTCATCGACCACCGCCAGACCGTCATCACTCGCCGCTCCAGGTTCGAATTGGACAAAGCGAAGGCGAGACTCCATATTTTGGATGGTTACCTCATTGCTTTGAACAACATCGACGCCATCATCAAGACCATCCGTAACGCGGAGGATGCCGATAAAGCCAAAACCGCGTTGATGACGAAATTCAAATTGAGCGAGCTGCAAGCGCAGGCGATCCTCGATATGCAGCTGCGCCGCCTTGCCGCGCTCGAACGCTGGAAGATCGAAGAGGAGCACAAGCAGGTCCGCTCGACGATCGATTACCTTGAAGACTTGCTTGCCAATCCGAAGAAGATCCTTGCATTGATCAAGGGTGATATGAACGAGGTCGCGGAAAAATACGGCGACGACCGGCGCACGCGAATCTCTGCTGAAGCCAAAGAGGACATTCATGACGAAGACCTCGTGCCGGATGAATCCGTGCTGATCAGTCTGACTGAGCGCGGATACGTCAAACGCGTTGCGGCATCGGCATTCCGCCAACAGAGCAGAGGCGGGCGTGGTGTGAAAGGCCACACGACGAAAGAAGAAGATGAAGTCGTGATGCTGATCCCGGCGCGCAGCCTCGACACGATGCTGTTCTTTACCGATAAGGGCAAAGTCTATTCCGAAAAGGTCTATCAAATCCCGGACCTTGACCGCGCAACGAAGGGAATCCCGTTGGTGAATATCCTGGCGCTGGGAGCGAACGAGAAAGTGACCGCCGCGATGTCCATCCGCGATTTCTCGCCCAAACAATTTTGCATGATGATGACCGCGAGGGGACGAGCCAAGCGCGTCTCGATGGAGGAATTCGAGTCGGTGCGCCCATCAGGATTAATTGCAGTAAATCTCGATGAGGGCGACACTTTGGGTTGGGCGCGGCTGACATCCGGCAAGGACGAGATCATCATCGTCACCGAGAACGGGCAGGCTTTGAGATTCAGCGAGGAAAAAGTCCGCGCGATGGGCCGGCAGGCGGCGGGCGTGCAGGGTATCCGGCTGAAAAAAGGCGACGTGGTGACAAGCATGGATGTGGTGAACAAGGATGGCGCATTGCTTGTGGTCACGACAGGCGGTTTCGGCAAACAAACTCCATTGAAGGAATATGCCCCGAAGGGCCGCGCTACTGGGGGCATTGCGACGATCGATCAGAAAGCGCTGAAGGAGATCGGTAAGATCGCCGCGGCGCGTGTCGTACAAAAGGAAGACGACCTGACGATCATGACCGCCAATGGCGTGGTGATTCGGCTGAAAGTGAAGGATGTGAAGCAGTCGGGGCGGGCCACCAAGGGCGTGCATCTCATCAAGCCGCAGGATGGCGACAGCGTGGCTTCTGTGGCGCGCATCTCGGCGGATGACCTGAAGAAGGCGGGCGCTCCGATGGAAGATAAAGAAGCGGAGCCTCAACCCAAGCTGGTATAAAACGGAAGCGGGCGAAGGATTTTCCTTCGCCCGCTTTTATTGTTCGATCCTTTAGAAGCCGATCCGCCCGGTGGCGAACAGGCAAAGGAAGCCGAGCCCGCAAGTTGCAAACATGAGCATGAACAAGATGACGAAACGCTGGAAGGACGTCATGCCCAAAATCCGTTTCGAGCGTCTGCGGGAAGCCAGCGTATTCGCCGCAGGCTTATAAAGCGCCTGCGACTCTTCCTCATATTGTTTTGCGGCATCATTTCGAAGATCGTCTAACATGGGGACCTCGGCTTTTTGCGTAGTATATCACGCGGAGGGGCGCAGGCTGACATCCCCGAATCGGATGCTTACGATTTTGTCATGTTCGTCCCGCAACCTTAAACTTCCATCAGATTCCAAGCCTTCCAGGATGCCGGGAACGATTTCTTCGTTTCCCGAATGGATTTGAACCGTCTCGCCGCGAAATGCAAGCCGATCCTCCCAGGCTGTAATGAATTCCCCGGTCTCGATTTTTTTGCGCCATCGAATCATGGGATCCATTACGAGCGAGATCACTTCTTCACGTTTGGGCATCACGGCCAGGTGATCTTCCAGACTTGTTGCGGGGAATTGGAGTGAATCCGCAGGCGGTACGGATTCCCTGTTGACATTGATTCCCATGCCGATCACCAGCGAATCCGCCTCTTCGCCGGACCACACGGTTTCGACCAGAATCCCCGCAACTTTTTTTCCATCCAGAAGAATATCGTTGGGCCATTTGATCGCGGGTGAAAGTCCCAGCGCAAGGCAGGCATCCGATAACGAGAGGGCTGCCAGACCCACGGTCCGCGAGAGATGCGGGCGCATGGGCTCGTCCGGGCGCAGGATCAAACTCATCGCAATGGCGCTGCCCAAGGGTGTATGCCATTTGCGATTCAACCGCCCCCGCCCCTGCGTCTGTTCGTCTGCGATCACCAGCGATAAATCCTTTGCCCCTTTCGCAGCCCAAGCCAGGGCTTCATCGTTCGTCGAGCCGATGGAATCGAGCCAGCGCAAGCCGCCGAGTTCGAATTTTGAAAGATGTTTTTTGAGGGAGGATTCGTTCATTGAGTAAAACCCTGACAGGTCTCGAAGACCCGCCAGGGTTTATTTCTATTGAACAATATCGTACGGGTTGATGTTCGAACCGCCGACGCGAATCTCGAAATGCAAATGTGCGCCGAAGGAATTCCCCGTGTTGCCCGAAAGGCCGATGACGGCGCCCTGCCCGACGGTCTGGCATTGAGTGACAAGAATTGTGCTCAAGTGGGCATAAACTGTTACATAATTATTGCCGTGGTCGATCTGGATCACATTGCCGTACCCGTAATTCCACCCGCCCGCCGCCATGGTGACAACGCCCGTGCCAGCCGCATACACATTCGAACCTTCGGGCGCGCTGATATCGATGCCGAGATGGCCCGGCCCATATGCGTTGCCCGACACGGTGTGATCATCCGCGGGCCAGCCGAAGCCGGTCCCGACCGGACCGCCACCGCAAACGTTCGCGGCGTTCGTTCCGCCTGTTCCGGTATTCGCGCCCCGCGCCGCAGTCGCAAGGTCAGCAGCCCAGTTGCGAAGTTCCCGCGAACCGCCGGGGATCAGAATGGTCGCCCCCGGTTCGATCTTTGGATCGGTCAGGTCGATCTGATTGCCTGGAAAGTCAATAATATCCTCGGGTTCGGCAAAATATTTTTTCGCCACCTGCTCGAATGTGTCACCTTCTTTCCATTCGTAATACAGCCCATCCATCGGCGGGATGGTCAACTCCATGCCGGGGCGCAGGCTGTGCGGATTGTCATCCAACTGCGGGTTGACGTATAAAATCGTTTCGGATTTCAGTTTGAACAGTTCCGCAATGCGGTACATCGAATCGCCGCGGACCACGCGATAGATCTCAGGCTCATAACGCGGACGTTCGGGGATGTTGGTCTTCACCTGCAATTTGCGAAAGATGGAGGGGAAGAGTCCGGCTCCATCCCCGCCCGCACCGGGTTGCACCACCAGGGGCGATGTCCCCGCTGAAGACTCTTCCGTCGCTGCAGGGACGTTGACGATGACCGGCGGCAGGGTGCTTTTGTAATACAGTGTCCCTCCAAGCAGACCAACGACCAGCGCAAGGGTCGCCGCCCAACTGACAACAGTAAAACGGTCCAGCCTTTTTTTATCCTTGCGCGGAGCCGTACCGGGTTCGTTCACTGCGGACAAAGGCTGGGATTGTTCGCCAGATTCTTCCTTCTGTTTTCGCGCAGGGATTAACGATTTGAGTTTATCGAGAAAGGGTTTCATTTAAAATAAAAACGAAGTGACCGTCACGCTGCACGTGACCTGCATTTACGCATCTTTGGTGAGGTTTTCCAAAAATTCAATATTGTTCTTTGATCTTTCCAATCGCGTCAAAATGGCTTCGGTGGCAACGGACGGGTCCATGCCTGCGCCGGTGGGTTGCGGGGAAGTCATTTGCACGAACATGCGTCGCAATAACCAAACGCGCTGCAGCAGGTCGGGACCGAGCAGCAAATCCTCGCGGCGGGTGGACGAACGTTCGATATCCACGGCGGGGAAGGTGCGGCGTTCCTGCAGTTTTCGCGAGAGGTGCAATTCCATATTGCCGGTGCCTTTGAATTCTTCGTAAACCACATCGTCGAGGCGGGAACCGGTGTCGACGAGGCAGGTGGCGATGATGGTCAGCGAGCCGCCTTCTTCCACGTTGCGAGCCGCGCCGAAGAATCGCTTGGGCGGGTAGAGCGCGGAGGGATCCATACCGCCGGAGAGGGTCCGCCCGGACGGGTTGACCACCAGGTTATAGGCGCGGGCGAGGCGTGTGATCGAATCCATCAAGATGACCACGTGACGTCCGATCTCCACGAGCCGTTTGGCTCGGTCGAGGGCAAGCTCTGCTGTGCGGACGTGAGAGGTGACCGGTTCATCGAAGGTGGAGGCGACCACTTCGGCTTCCACCGAGCGGTCCATGTCGGTGACTTCCTCGGGCCGCTCGCCGATAAGGGCAATGATCAGATGAACGTCTGGATATTTCGTTGAAATCGAATTTGCTATTTGTTTAAGAATTGTGGTTTTCCCCGTCTTGGGCGGCGAAACGATCAAGCCGCGTTGTCCCCTGCCGATGGGTGCAATCAGATTGATCAAACGAGGCGCTAAAGTCTTGGAGTCGGCTTCAAGGTCGAAACGTTTATCAGGAAAAATGGGGGTGAGGTTTTCGAATACCACTCTTCGGGAGGCTTCGTCGGGATCCAGCCCGTTGATGGATTCGACTTTTAGAAGACCAAAATGCCGTTCGCTTTCGCGCGGCGGGCGGACCTGCCCGATGACCAGATCCCCGGCGCGAAGTTCATACCGCCTTAATTGCGCCTGCGAAACGTAAACATCCTGGTCGCTGATCCGATAGTTTGTAGCCCGCAGAAAGCCGATGCCCTCGCTCATTATTTCCAGGATGCCGCCGCGAAGCTCTATGCCCTCCTTCTGCGCCTCCGCCTCGCGGATCATCATGGCGAGGGTCTCTTTTTTCAAGCGATTGGCATTGGGGATATTGAGGTCCTTCCCCATGATGCGCAGTTTTGAGAGAGGTTCGTTCTCAAGTTCGAGTATTTTCATGTTGTTCTCTTTTGAAAGGATTGGAATGGAATGCGAAAAGACCAGTCCCCGCTTTGGGCTGGTGGTTTCCTCAGGATGTTGCCGGTGAAGTTGGGGTTTCGATCAAGGGTTTCGGTTTCAACGGACAGACGCAACTAAACCGTTACTTTTATTGAACGATTCGATTTTAAAGCGTCTGGGGAGATGACAGGATTATAGCACTTATATAGGGGGGGCGCAAGCGGTGGAAATATTAAAATTCTTCTTCGAGTATACGGTTTTGTAAATCGAGCAGACGGCGATAAAACGTGTCCTTGCCCGAAAGTCCGGCATGGGTGCCGCGCTCGATGACCTGTCCGTGATTCATGACGAGAATTTCATCCACATTCTCCAAGCCGATCAAGCGATGTGTGATCAATAACGAAGTCTTTTGGTTTATCACCTTGAACAGGGTTTCCAAAACCTGCTGTTCGGTGAGTGGGTCGAGGTTGGCGGTCGGTTCATCGAGGATCAAGACCGGCGCATCTTTGATGAGCGCGCGTGCGATTGCCAGCCGTTGGCGTTCGCCACCGGAGAGGCGCAGCCCCTGCTCGCCGATCAGCGTGTCGTAGCCTTTGGGCAGGCTCATGATGAAGTCGTGAATTTGGGCAGATTTGCATGCCGCTTCCACTTCTTCGCGCGTGACCTTCTTGCGGGCAAAGCGCAGATTTTCATAGATGGATGTGTTGAAGAAGTAGGTGTTCTGCGAAACGTACCCGCATCTCGCGCGGACCTCGTCCTGATTCAGTGCTTTGAGCGATTCTCCGCCGAGGGTGATTTCCCCTACTTGGTAATCCCAGAAGCGGAGGAGCAGGTTGGCAATGGTGCTCTTGCCCGCACCGCTCGGTCCGACGATGGCGAGGGAGGTTGAAGGTTGTAGGTTGAAGGTTAAATGTTGCAGGGCGGGGGTGGTTTGGGATGGGTAAGTGAATGAGAGATTGGTAATTTGTAATTGCTGATTGTTAATTGATGACTGCTCACTGGTCACTGATAACTGATCACTGATCTCTGGCTCTGTATCCACCACCTCAAACAAACGTCGTGCCGCTTCACGGGCGGAGTTCCACATTTGGGCGGCGAGGGGCAGGGGCAACACGGCTTCAAATGAAGCAAGGGTAAACAGGGTCAGCGAAGCCAGCATGGGACCGGCGATCTCGCCGTTGATGATCTGCGGAATGGTCAGGAAGAGAATCGTCCACATGCCGAGGTTGGTGAGCAGGGTTCCAATCGCAGAGTGGATGCCCGTCACACGTGCCATGCGGCGTTGGGCATTGCCGTATTCGTCTGCATTAGATGTAATTTGCTTGAGGCGTTCATCGGCGCGACCGTAGGCGATGAGGTCTGCCATGCCTTGAATGCCGTCTACGAGATTAGTTTGTAAATCGGCGCGTAGTGAGATAGTCTGCTCGGCGGATTTGCGGCTGGTGGTCTGCGCGAGGATGGGCAGGAACAAGCCGAGGCTGAGGTAAAAGGTCAAATAGACGGGAGCAAGCAGCGGGTAGAAAGAAGCGAGAAAGATGGCGGTGAAGACTCCAACGACGATGGCGGTCAACGGCGGGGAAACGACGCGGACGTAGAAATTTTCCAAGGTTTCCACATCGCCGATGACGCGGGCAAGTAGGTCGCCGGAGCGGAAGTTCATCAGGCGGGCAGGGGCAAGGGGTTCAAGTTTTTCGTAAAACCACACGCGCAGTTTGGCGAGCAACCGAAAAGTCACGTCGTGCGAGACGAGGCGCTCGAGGTAGCGGAAGACGGCGCGGGTGAGCAGCGAGCGGAAGGCGTCGACCTGCTGCGGGTTGGCGACGTCCACCGTCGGCCGGGTCCGCTCGACCTCGCGCTCCAGCGACTGCACGTCCTGCACCGATTTCTCGAACAGGCCCTGGCGGACATCGAGCTCGAAGCGCCGGTCCGAGACCGCGCGCTGCAGGCAGAGGCAGTTGCGCGCCGCCGCGACCTCCGCTTCGGGCGGCTCGACCGGCGCGTACTGCGCCGGCGCCGGGCGCGGGACGGCCATCAGCGCGGCCAGGAACGCGAGCGCGAACGCGGGGACGGAAATGCGCGGAAACGCCATCGGGTGCTCCGTTGCGAGTTGGAACGACCGTCGGCGCCTTTATCCGACGCCGCCGGCAACGGCGCAACCAAGCTGGCGGCGAATTGTGGTCGAAATCGGGACGCGCGGACCCTGGCGGCCGCGCTACTTCACCTTGTCGAGAACGCTGCCGGTCTTGACGCTGTCGCGGAAGAACATGTCGACCAGCGCGCCCGAGCTGCCCAGGCTCAGCGACAGGGCCTGCTGCTGCAGCTGCACGCGCGTGCGCAGGGCCGCGTCGCTGGCGGCCTTTTCCTCGGTCAGCTCGGCGATCAGGTCCTGGATCTTGTCGTCGAGCCCGTTGATGCGCAGGTTGAGCTGCCCGAGCCGGCCCTCGAGCGTCGCGGCGGCGCCGCCGATCAGCGCCTTGTGGACGCCGAACTGGCTGATGGCGGCATCGACGTCGGCGAGCGCGCGCGCCACGTCGGCGTCGGTCGCGAGCCCGTTGTAGAGGAAGCTGTCCAGCACGCCCTGGCCGTAGCGCGTCAGCGTGCCGTCGAGCGTGCCGCCCGGCGTGTTCAGGCTGATCGCGCCGGTGCCGCCGTCGTAGGAAGCGACGCTGACCGCGCTCGATGCGTACGTAACGCCGGTCGGCGTGTCCGGGAAGCTCGTGTATTCGGCCAGCGTTCCGGTCGAGCGGTCGTAGCGCCAGGTGTCGCCGTCGGAATCGGTGATCGAGAAATCGGTGCCGGCGAACTTGCCCTCGACGATGATCGGCTCGGCCGACGGCATGTACGACGCGATGACGTTGGCGGTGCGGAAGTCCGAGCTGTACGGGCGGCCGATCGGGTTCTTGCCGAAGTCGCCCGCGTCGCGCGCCAGCTGGTTGATGAGCGCCACCTTCTCGTCGAGCAGCGCCGCCGCCGCGGCGCGTTCCGCCGGCGTGCTGGCCGCGCTCAGGGTCAGGAGCTGCGTCTTGATGTCGTTCAGCCGGACCTCGATCCAACCCATCTGGTCGAACGTCTTCGACAGCAGCGCGGCTTCGTCGGCGAAGGCGTCCTTCCGGATCCGGAGCTGGTCGATCTCCGACTGCGGCCGCGCCAGGCGCGGATCGGAGAAATCGACGGCGGGCTTCGACAGCTGCTCGTTCGCCTTGCTCGCCAGCGCATTGCTGATGACGCGCAGGGCCTCGGCGGCGGAGGCGGCGAACACCTCGGAGTTGAGCTTGAACAGCTCGCTCGCCGCGTTCCTGCTGTTGATGGTGAAGATCGACACCGGCCGGCCTCGCGCTGGAAAAAGGAGCTTTTGCCCGCCCTATCGGAATAGGCGGGAACTCCTAACAATTCCTGAACGTCCGGCCCGCCGTGATCGCGTCGCCGCGCCCGCGCTTGTGAGCGGCGCCGTTTCCGGCCCATGCTACAGTCGCAGCGCGCCCCAGAAGGAGTGGATTGCGATGAGCAACTATCTGATTCGGCTAACGATTCCCGGCATCGTCCTGGTCCTGGCGGGACTGGCTTCCGGCACCGGCGCCCGGGCGCAGGATTGGGCGACCTACCGCGACGCCAAGCACGCCTTTTCCCTGTCGCACCCGCGCGACTGGCAGCAGGTGCAGTTCAAGGACGGGCCGGACTTCCACGTCATGGCGGCCGGCGGCAAGGGGCCGGAGGACTGCAACGTGATCGTCACGCGCGTGTCGGGCCCCGCCTACCTCGACCGCGTCGCCCAGAACGCCATGCTCGCCGACATCCGCAAGGCGGTGCCCGACGCCCAGTTCAAGGAATGGCGGCGGCAGACGCTGGAGCGCCGCTGGGGCATCTACTACGTCATCGACGGCACCCTGCCGCGGCAGAAGCTCAAGCAGACGACGCTCGGATTCCAGGTCGTCGTCGGCTCCAAGCTCTACACCGTATCGTGCTCGGCCCCGGCGGCGACGTTCGAGCGGCAGCGGCCCTTGCTCGAGCGCATCGTCGCCAGCCTGTCGTTCTGAGCGCGGTCGCCGCGCGATCATGGCGGCGGCCCGCAGCGCACTGCTCGCCGCGCTGCTCGCCGCGGTCGCCGGCGGCGCGGCGGCGGCCGAGCCGACCGCCTGCCGCTTCGACGTGACGGTGTCGACGCCGTCCAGGCTCGCGCTCGACGTCGCGGTCGATTGCCCGGGCACGAAGGTCGCGCGGCTGCGCATGCGGGAAAGCGCGACCGCGCGGCACCTCGCGGCGGTCGAGGACGCGGCCGGCCGGACGCTCGTGCGCGAGGACGACGACTGGAAGCTGCCCGAGGACGGCCCGCGCGCGGCGCGCTACCGGCTGGAGCTGGCGGCGATGGGCGAGGCGCAGCGCAGCCACAGCTCGGCCATGGCCGTCGGCGGGTCGGTGCTGGCGGAGCTCTCGGCCTGGCTCATGCTGCCGGTGCCGCTGCCCGAGGACGCGACGCTGCTGCTTTCCGTGCGCCCCGCGCCCGGCATCGGCTTCGCCAGCGCGCTGGAGGCGCGCGACGGCGCGCTGGCGCTGCCGGCCCGCGCCCTGCGCGCGGGCGGCTACACCGTGTTCGGCCGCTTCGGCGCGACGATCCTCGAGCCCCCGGCGCCCGGCACGCTCGCCGGCGGCCGGCCCGGCGCCGCCACGGCGCGGCTGCAGCTGGTCACGCTCGACGGCAGGCTCGAACTGCCTGCCGATCGGCTGGTCGCATGGGTCGACGACACGGCGGCCGCCATCGCGCGGTTCTGGCACGGGTTCCCGGTCGACCGCCTGCTGCTGGTGGCGGCGCCGCAACCCGGGCGGTCCGGCGTGCCGTACGGACGGGTGATCGCCGGCGGCGGCGCCACGATGATGATCCAGCTCGGCGAGCACGCGACCGAGGCCGAGCTCCGCGAGGACTGGGTGCTCATTCACGAATTCGTGCACCTGGGCTCGCCCTTCGTGGCGCGCAGCCCCTGGATGACCGAGGGCCTGGCCACGTATTTCGAGCCGATCATCCGCCTGCGCGCCGGAAGGCGCAGCGCCGAGTCGCTGTGGGCCGAGTTCGCGCGCGACATGCCGCGCGGCCGGGCGGCGATCGAGACCGAGGGCCTCGCGTACAGCCGCCGCGGCATCTACTGGGGCGGCGCCATCCTGATGCTGCTGGCCGACCTCGAGATGCGCGGGCGCAGCCAGGGGCTCCGCGGCCTGGAGGACTGCCTGCGCGCCATTCTCCGGGACGGCGGCAACGCCACCCAGGTCGTCTCCGCCGACCGGATGATCGACGCCTGCGACCGCGCCGACGGCGCCGACACGATGCATCGCCTGGCGCGCCGCTACGCCTGGTCGAAAGGGCGGGTCGACCTCGACGATATCTGGCGCCGCCTGGGCGTCGTGGTCGAGAACGGCGGGGTGCGCCTGGACGACGGCGCGCCCGCGGCCTGGCTGCGCCGCGCGATCGAATCCGGCCGCCCGGCCCCGGGCTGATGAAAGCGCTCCCAAGCCCGATGCCGCATTGCAGCAACAGGCTTGATTCGCTAGACTTGCCTGCATATTTCCTTCATCGTCCCTCCGGTATCCAGGCCAAGAGGTCGAGCCGGAGGCGCGCGCGGGCGGCGCCGGGTCCGGCTGCGCTTTCGGAGGCGCTCTCAGACAATGAAGACGGTCAGCCAGTTGGCCATCATCGCCGTGCTCGGCGCGGTGGGAGCCGGGGCTTGGTACTACAAGGACCACTGGCTGAGCGGCACCTCGGCCAACACCGCGCCGGCGACGCCGGCGCCGGCCGTGCTGGTCGAGGTCATGGCGGCGCGCAGCGGCACCGTGACCGAGCGCTTCGAGGCGGTGGCGACGGCGCTGGCCAACGAGTCGGTGACGATCACCTCCAAGGTCGCCGGCATCGTCGAGCGGATCAACATCGCCGAGGGCCAGCGCGTCAAGGCCGGCGACGTGCTGGTCCAGCTCGACGACAAGGAGGCGGCGGCCGAGCTCGAGGCGCAGCGCGCGCTGACGACCGCGGCGAAGCAGGCCTACGACCGCGCCCTCAAGCTGCAGGAGAACCAGAACGTCGCGCAGGCGCGCGTCGACGAGCTGCTGTCGACCTGGAAGAACGGCGAGGCGCGCATCCGCATCATCCAGGCCAGGCTCGCCGACCTGAAGATCACGGCGCCGTTCTCGGGCAAGGTGGGCCTGCGCCGCGTCAGCGTCGGCGCGCTGATCCAGCCCGGCACGGTGATCACCACGCTCGACGACGTCGACACGATCCGGCTGAAGTTCTCGGTGCCGGAGACGATCCTCGCCAGCATCAAGGTCGGGCTCGAGGTCGAGGCGCGGTCGAACTCCTATCCCCGCCGCGTGTTCAAGGGGAAGATCAGCTCGATCGACTCGCGCGTCGACCAGATCACGCGCGCCGCCGAGCTCCGCGCCGACATCCCCAATCCCGACGACGTGCTGAAGCCCGGCATGTTCATGTCGTACAAGCTCGCGCTGGCGCAGCGCGAGAACGCGGTGCTGGTGCCGGAAGAGTCGCTCCTGGCGGAAGGCACGCGGCAATTCGTGTTCGTGGTCGCCGACGGCCGCGCGGCCAAGCGCGAGGTCAAGATCGGCGACCGCGGCGCCGGCGAGGTCGAGATCGTCGCAGGCTTGAAGGCCGGCGAGATCGTAGTCGTCGCCGGCATCCAGAAGATCCGCAACGGCAGCGCGGTCAGGATCGCCGAGCCGAAGAAGCCGCAAGGCTGAACGCCACCTCCGGCAACAAGATCAGGCCAGGGGACTAAGCGATGGTCCTGTCCGACGTCTCGATCAAGCGGCCCGTCTTCGCCACCGTGATCAGCCTGATCCTGGTGATCTTCGGGCTGTTCGCGTTCAAGAGCCTGTCGGTGCGCGAGTACCCGGCGATCGACCCGCCGGTGCTGTCGATCAGCACCCTGTACAAGGGCGCCAGCAACCAGATCATCGAAAGCCAGATCACCCAGCTGATCGAGGACCAGATCGCCGGCATCGAGGGCGTGCGCTCGATCACCTCCGCCAGCCGCGAGGGCTCGTCCAGCATCTCGGTCGAGTTCCGGCTCGAGCGCGACATCGACGGCGCGGCCAACGACGTGCGCGACAAGATCGCGCGCATCCTGGCGCGCCTGCCCGACGAGGCCGACCAGCCCGTGATCGCCAAGGTCGAGGCCGACGCGCGCCCGATCATCTGGTTCTCGCTGATCAGCGACAAGCTGAACGCGATGGAGCTGACCGACTACGCCGACCGCTACCTGGTCGACCGCCTGTCGACGGTGCCCGGCGTCGCCAGCGTGCGCATCGGCGGCGAGCGGCGCTACGCCATGCGCATCTGGCTCGACAAGCGCGCCATGGCGGCGCGCGAGGTGACGGCGCAGGACATCGAGACGGCGCTGAAGCAGCAGAACGTCGAATTGCCATCCGGCCGCATCGAATCGCGCCAGCGCGAGTTCACCGTGCTGGCCGACACGGGGCTCAAGACGCCCGAGCAGTTCGCCCACCTGGTGCTGTCGACCCGAGACGGCTACCAGCTCAGGCTCGGCGAGGTGGCCAAGGTCGAGAAGGCCGCGCTCGAAACGCGCGGCGAGTACCGCAGCACCGGCAAGATCGCGGTCGGCGTCGGCGTGATCAAGCAGTCGACTGCCAATACGCTCGAGGTCGCAGACCTGGCGAAGCAGGAGATCGAGCGCCTGAAGGCGGCGCTGCCGCCGGAGGTCGAGATCATCCTCAGCTACGACAGCTCGCTGTTCATCGCGCAGTCGATCTACGAGGTCGAGCACGCGCTGCTGATCGCGCTGTGCCTCGTCGTCGTCGTGACGTTCATCTTCCTGCGCAACCTGCGCGCTACGCTGATCCCCGCGGTCGCGATTCCGGTTTCGTTGATCGCCGCCTGTTCGGTGCTGGCCGCGCTCGGCTACTCGGTCAACGTGCTGACGCTGCTCGCCGCCGTGCTGGCGATCGGGCTGGTGGTCGACGACGCCATCGTCGTGCTGGAGAACATCCACCGCCACATCGAGATGGGCAAGCCGCCGCTGCTGGCCGCCGTTCACGGGGCGCGCGAGATCGGCTTCGCCGTGGTCTCGACCACGCTGGTGCTGATCGCGGTGTTCGTGCCGCTGTCGTTCCTGAGCGGCAACACCGGACGCCTGTTCCGCGAGTTCGGCATCTCGGTCGCGGCGGCCGTCGCCTTCTCCGGCATCGTGGCCCTGTCCTTGAGCCCGATGCTCTGCTCGAAGCTGCTGACCAGCCACGACGACTCCGGCCTGCTCCACCGCATCACCGAGCCCCTGTTCGTCGGCATCAACCGCGCCTACGCCTTCCTCTTGCGCGGCGCGCTGGCGGCGCCGCTGGTCATGGGCGCGCTCACGGTCGCGATCCTGGGCGGCGCCGTCGCCCTATACCAGGCGCTGCCGAAGGAGTTCGCGCCGATCGAAGACCGCGGCACGATCTTCATCCAGGTCACCTCGCCCGAGGGCGCGAGCTTCGAGTACACAAAGCGCCACGCGCTGATGGTCGAGGAGACCGTGAAGCCCTACGTCGACGACGGCACGGCGATCCGCGTCATCTCGTTCGTCGCTCCGAGCTTCAGCCGGCCGGGCGACGTGAAGGTCGCCAACATGTTCCTGAGGCTCGCCGACTGGAGCGAGCGCAAGGACCCCGGGCGCAGCCAGAAGGCGGTCGTCGACGACCTCCGGCGCAAGCTGTCGCAGATCCCGGGCGTCCGCATCTTCGTCGTCTCGCCGCCAAGCCTCGGCCAGCCTTTCACGCAGCAGCCGATCCAGGTCGTGGTCGGCGGGTCGACCTACGAGGAACTGGGCGAGTGGCGCGACATCATGCTCGACCGCCTGCGCGGCAACCCGAAGCTGCTCAACATCGCCACCAACTACGAGGACACCAAGCCGGAGCTGCGCGTGCACATAAGGCGCAACCGCGCCTCCGACCTCGGCGTCTCGGTCGAGGAGCTCGGCCGCACGCTCGAGACGATGCTCGGCAGCCGCCAGGTGACGCGCTACATCGACCGCGGCAAGGAATACGACGTCATCCTGCAGCTCAATCCCGAAGACCGCATGAAGCCGGACGACCTGAGCAACATCTTCGTTCGCTCGCAGACGAGCAAGGCGCTGATCCCGCTGTCGAACCTGGTGACGGTGAGCGAGCGCGCAGGACCCAGCGACCTCAACCGCGTCGACCGGCTGCGCTCCTTCACCCTGCAGGGCTCGCCGGCGCCCGGCGTCACGCTGGGCGAGGCGCTCGACATCGTCGAGACGACCGCGGCCGAGAGCCTGCCGCTGCACGCGCGCATCAGCTTCTCCGGCCAGTCGCGCGAGTTCAAGGAATCCAGCGCCTCGCTGCTGCTCATGTTCGGCCTCGCGGTCCTGGTCGTCTACCTGGTGCTGGCGGCGCAGTTCGAAAGCTTCATCCATCCGTTCGTCATCATGCTGGCCGTGCCGCTCGCGGTCACCGGCGCGCTCGGCGCGATCTGGTTCTCGGGCCTCACCGTCAACATCTATTCGCAGATCGGCATGGTGATGCTGGTCGGCATCGTCGCCAAGAACGGCATCCTGATCGTCGAGTTCGCCAACCAGCTGCGCGACCATGGCAAGAGCATCATCGACGCGGTCAGCGAATCGGCGCAGACGCGCCTGCGGCCCATCCTCATGACCAGCATTTCGACCGCGATCGGCGCCGTGCCGCTGGCCGTGGGCCACGGTGCCGGCTTCGAGAGCCGCCAGGCCATCGCCGTCGTCATCATCGGCGGCGTCTGCTTCGCCACGCTGCTGACCCTGTTCATCATCCCGGCCATGTACCTGCTGCTGGCCGGCTGGACCAGGCCCGCCGGATACGTGGCCAGCGAGATCCGCCGCCTCGAGGGCGAACGCGGCCGCAGCGAGCCCGTGCCGGCCGAATGACGCCGCGTCGCGTCGCCGGGCGCGCCGCCGCGGTGGCGGCGCTGCTGCTGCTGGCCGGCTGCGCCAGCGGCGCCTACCCGCTGCTCGGCCTGTTCGGCCCGCCCGGAGAAGGAACCGGGCGCGGCCAGGCCGCGGCGCTCCAGGCGCTGGCCCGGGCGCCGGACGACGCGGCCGACGGCGCCGGCGGCGTGCCGGCGGCCGAGACCGCGCCCGCGCCGGTGGAGCCCGCGACGCAGCTCGCCTCCCTGCCTGCGCCCGGCGGCCTGCTGCCGGCCAAGCCGCCGGCGGCGCGCGCCCCCTCCTGCGCGACGCCGGCGCCCGGCGGACGCACGTCCGGCACGGTCATGAGCGACGGCCATCCCTTCGCCATCGACTGCTTCCGCGCCGCGTCGGACGCGCCCGCGCCGGCCGTGCTGATCCTGCACGGTTCCAGGGGCATCGGCCGCAACACGGTGTACGAGCGCCTGGCCGAGCGCCTGGCCGAGCGCGGCTACAACGCCTTCATCCTGCAGTATCTGCGGCCGGCCGAGCCGGCCGACGCGGCCAAGGCAGGCCCGCCTTCGGCGGCGCGCGGCCAGGGGCGGACGGCCGCGGCCAGGTCCGAGAAGGCGAGGATCGCCGCCGCCCGGACCAAGACGCCGCCCCGGCGCCGGCTGATCGACAACGAGTCCCAGGCGCGCGCGATCGAGGACGCCATCACCGCGATCCAGGCCCTCGCCTATGTCGACCACGGCGGCATCGGCCTGTTCGGCCTGTCGCTCGGCGGCTTCCACGCGCTGGCGATCGCGGCGCACGACACCCGCGTCAAGGCCGTGGTCAACATGTTCGGCGCCATGCCGCGCCAGTCGGCGCCCGGGGTCTACCGCATGCCGCCGACGCTGATCCTGCACGGCGACCGCGACAACGTCGTGCCGGTGCGGCGCGCGCACGAGCTCGCGCGGCTGCTCAAGGAGATCGGCGCGACCCACGAGCTCAAGGTCTACAAGGGGCAGGGCCACAGCTTCCGCGGCGCGGCCGACCAGGACAGCCTGGAGCGCGCGACCGAGTTCCTGCTGCGCTGGCTCGGCGCCAAGCCGGGCCCCGACGACCGCGCCGGCTGACCCGATCGCCCGTGCAGCCATTGGCCACGACCCTGCGCCCGGCGCTCCGGGCGGACGAGACCTTGCGCGGCATCCTGCTGATGCTGGCGGCCATGGCCGTGTTCTCGGCCATGGACGCCACGTCCAAGCTCCTGACCGCCGACTACAACCCGCTGATGGTCGCCTGGGGCCGCTACCTGATGCAGTCCGTGCTGCTGCTGCCGCTGATCGTTTGGGCGGGCGCGCGGCGCACGCTGCGCAGCGTGGCGCCGGCGCAGCAGTCGTGGCGCGGCGTGTGCCTCTACGTCTCGTCGATCTGCTTCATCAGCGGCCTGTCGCAGCTGCCGCTGGCCGAGGCCTCGGCGCTGGGCTTCGTGTCGCCGATGTTCACCACCGCGCTCTCGATCCCGTTCCTCGGCGAGAAGGTCGGCATCAGGCGCTGGCTCGCGATCGTCGTCGGCTTCGCCGGCGTGCTGATCGTCATCCGTCCGGGCACGGCCGCGTTCAACGCGGCGGCGCTGCTGCCGATCCTGTCGGCGGCGTTCTGGGCGGTGGCGCTGATCATCACGCGCGGCATGAGCCATCGCGGCGACCCGCCGCTGACGACGCTGCTCTACGCCAGCTATGTCGGGCTGGTGATCGGCCTGCCGACCCTGCCCTGGATCTGGACCATGCCCAGCGCCGGGGGCTGGCTGATCATCACCGCGATGGGCGCGATGTCGATCGCCGGCCACTATCTGCTGGTGCACGCCTTCCAGCGCGGCACGGCGTCGATCCTGGCGCCGTTCTCCTACAGCCAGATGGTCTGGGCCACGATCCTCGGCTATGTCGTGTTCGGCGCCCTGCCTGACACCTGGACCTGGATCGGCGCCGCCGTGATCATCCTGAGCGGCGTCTATGTCTGGCACCGCGAGCGCGTGCGCCGCGGGCTTGCCGGCGCCTGATCGCGAAAGTCAGGCGGCGCGACCCTGCCTGGGTCGCGCCGCCTTCCACACCGTCCGGTGCGGTTCCGCTGGAGTGCCGCCTATCTGGCCTGCTCCCATCCTGGGACGCCCGTCCTGGGCCTGCACTCTCTGCCTGCCGCTGAAGGCCTACCTGGCCTCGGACCGGCGCTGGGCCTGCCTGCCCGTCGCCGGCCCGGCGGCGTCATGCCTTCCTTGGACCCGCATCGTTGCTGCCTGCAGTCCGCGGGTCCTTTCCGGCATATCGACGCCGGCCTCATGCCGTCGTCGATGGCCGGCATTATGGCCGTGACCCATGAACGACCACTGAACCGCAGCTAAACGCCGGATGAACGGAATATGGGGATTTGAACGGCTTTTTATAGGGTTACGAGGCGGCGCCGATCGCCGCCGGCGGCTCGGCGAGGCCGAGGGCGTGCCGGCAGAGCGCGTCCGCCTCCGCGCGCGCGAGCGCGTGCAGCGGCGGGCGGATGCCGAGCCACGCCGGATCGCGCTTCTGCGCCGCCGCCACCGCCTTGACCGCCGCGACGAAGGGATAGGGCTCGACCGCCGCGATCAGCGCCTCGATGCGCTCGAGATGCGGTGCCGCCGCCGCCACGTCGGGCGCGTCGGCGAGCGCGCGCACCAGGCCCGGCGCGATGTTCGCCAGGCCGCAGATCGTTCCCGCCGCGCCCGCCGCCAGCGCCTGCGGCACGTGATGCTCGGCGCCGGTCAGGATCTCGAGGCCGGGAAAGCGCGCCAGCAGGGGCGCGGTATGGCGCCAATCCAGCGTGCTGTCCTTGATGCCGACGACGGTGTTCGGAAAATCGCGCCGCAGCCGGTCGATCGTCTCGAAATCGAGCGCGACCGCGCTGTGCGACGGGATGGTGTAGAGATAGAGCTTCAGGCGCTGGTCGCCCGTGCGCTCGATCGCCTCGGCGAAGCAGCGATAGACGCCTTCGCCGTCGACCTGCTTGAAGAAGAACGGCGGCAGCATCAGCGCGCCGGCGCAGCCGGCCTCGGTCGCCGCGCGGTTGAGCTCGGCCGCGTCCGGCAGCGCCGCCGCGCCGGTGCCCAGCATCACCCGCCGCGCCGGGATGCCGGCTCGCAGCACCGCCTCGAGCGCGCGCCGGCGCTCGGCGACCGAGAAGGACGGGCCTTCGCCGGTCGTGCCGAACAGCGCCACCCCGTCGCAGCCGGCGTCGAACAGATGGCGGCAATGCGCCGCCAGCCGGCCGGCGTCGCAGCTCCCGTCGCTCTCGAGCGGCGTCAGCGTCGCCACCCAGAGACCGGAGACGTTGCGCTGGGGCGTCATCGGGCTTCACCTCGTCGTCGTGACGCGGACGATACTACCTTCGGCTTGCGACCGGCGACAAACCGCGGTCGCGCCGCCGGGATCGCCGCCCGCGCATCCGATTCGTCGCCTCGCCGGCGCTTCTTTCGCACCATCACGGCCGCCGCGATGTTACAATCCGCGCGGCAACCATCCGGCCCGCCGGTCGCTTGCCGCCATCGCGATCGGAGCGCCGGACCTCCAGCCACCACGGAGGCCTTCGCATGACGCTCCGCCTTCGCGCCTTCGCCTTCTGGACAGCGGCGCTGTCGGCCGTCGTCGCGGCCGCCCCCTCGGCCGGCGCGGCCGAGGCGGTCGATCTTCGGCTCGTGCTGGCCGCCGACGTCTCGCGCAGCGTCGACGAGGGCGAATACGACCTGCAGCGCAAGGGCTACGCCGCCGCCTTCCGCGACCCGCGCGTGCTGCGCGCGATCCGCGGCGGCGTGCTGGGGCGCATCGCCGTGTGCTACCTCGAATGGTCGGGAGTCGATTCGCAGAAGATCGTGGTCGACTGGACGGTGATCGGCGACGACGAGCAGGCCGGATACTTTTCCGACAAGCTGCTGATGGAGCCCCGCCCCTTCGCCAATCGCACCTCGATCGGCGTGGCGATCGACTATGCCGTCGCGCAGTTCGAGCGCAGCCCGGCGACGAGCGAGCGGCGCGTCATCGACGTCTCCGGCGACGGCACCAACACCAACGGCAAGCCGCCGATCCTGGCGCGCGACCAGGCGGTCGCGCAGGGCATCACCATCAACGGGCTGGTGATCCAGAGCCCCGATCCCTCGCCGTGGAACCCGGAGCACACGCATCCGCCTGGCGGACTCCTGCTCTACTACGAACGAAACGTGATCGGCGGGCCCGAGGCCTTCGTGATGGCGGTGGAGGGATTCGAGAGTTTCGCGGAGGCGATCGCCTCGAAGCTGATTCGCGAGATCGCGGGTGATTGGCCGGCACACCGGCTGGCTCGGCACGACAGCGGGCGCGAATGACCGGGCCTCTCGTTAACGCGGCATTTACCTAAAGGGCCGAGAGTCGCGCGGGGAGCCGGCGCGAAACCCCGCCGGAACGCAGGTATGCTGACGCTCAGAGGCAGAACGCTCGAGGGCGCGCCGTGGCCGCGCCGTGGCCCGCTTATCGGGGCGCCGGATGCCCTGGTTCAATCCAGCCGGTGGATCTGCCGGCTGCTGGCCGGCGGCGTCTGTCTGCTGCTGGTCGTGCTCTGGGGCCTGTTCGCCTATTCCGGCCAGCAGCAGCTGAGGCTGGCCCGCGAAGCTGCCATCTCCAACACCGCGACGCTCGCCGAACTGGTCGACGCCTGGGCGCGATCGACGCTCGACCGCCTTACCTATCTCACCGCGTCGCTCGAGATCGCGCTCGAGAGCGGCCAGAACGGCGTCGAGCTCTATCGGCTGCTGGCGAGCCAGCATGCCGTCGATCCCGAGCTGTTCGTCCTGATCGAGGTTCTCGACGCCGACGGCCAGCGCATGGCCGCCTCGGATCCCGCCTTTCCGCTCGAAGCCGCGCGCAACTTCGATTCCGACTTGGCGCCGTCGACCCCATCGCATATCGGCCTGCCGCGAACGGTCGGCGGGCGCGTGCTGATCCCCGTGATGCGGCCCTTGCACTCGTCGTCGGGCCGCGAGATCGGCTCCGTCGTCGTCGAGATCGACGCGCGCTATTTCGCCGGGTTCTCGGCCAATCTCGGCCTGCCGGAAGGCGCCTCGGTCGTGCTGATGCGCGCCGACAGCCCGCTCCTGGCAAGCACGCCGCCGACGCTGGGCGTCCTCGGGCGCTCCTATCGCGACGGCCCCCTCTGGGAAGCGTTCTCGGCCCGGAGCCTCGGTTCCTTCGAGGCGGTCGAGGGCGACGGCGTCGCGCGCATCGTCTCCTATCGCAGCAGCCCGGGCGCCCCGTTCGTGGTGTCGATCGGCTTCGCCGCCGAGCGCGTCTATGCCGAGACGTGGGAGCGCATACGCCACAGCGGCGCCATCGGCGGGCTGCTCACGCTCGTCCTCGCGCTCACCATGTCGATCGTCTACATGATGCTCGGGCGGAACGCCCGGGCCGAGCGGGCGGCCTACATCGCGCGCTCGGCGATGGACTCGGTCGGAAGCGGCGTCGCCGTGCTCGAGCTGGACGGCCCCTGCCGCGTCGTG
Organism: uncultured Rhodospirillaceae bacterium; assembly: GCA_964557415.1. GTDB lineage: Bacteria > Pseudomonadota > Alphaproteobacteria > JAEULC01 > JAEULC01 > JAEULC01. The sequence continues at coordinate 2,281 of CAZLBB010000088.1, read as the reverse complement.
CTCGCCAATCCGGCGCTCGGCGCGCTGCTGGGTGCGCCGGGCGAGGACCTGGCCGACCGCACGCTCGACGAGCTGCTGCCGGCCGAGACGCTGAGCGTCGCGCACGTGCGCGACTGGATCGTCACGCGCTCCGACGAGATGCTGCGCGAGGTGCGCCTGCAGCGTCCGGACGGCGGCGATGCCTGGTTCGAGCTGCGCGTGGCGCCGATCCCCGGCCCGACGGACCGGGTGCGGCACGCGGTGCTGGTGGTCACCGACACCACGATGCGCAAGCGCACCGAGCAGGCGCTGGTGCGCGCGAAGGACTCGGCCGAGACCGCCAGCCGCAGCAAGTCCGACTTCCTCGCCAACATGAGCCACGAGCTGCGCACGCCGCTCAATGCCGTCATCGGCTTCGCCGACACGATCGCGGGCGAGATGTTCGGCCCGGTCGGCTCTCCGCGCTACCGCGAATATGCCGAGCTCATCCGGCTGTCCGGCACGCATCTGCTGAAGATCATCTCGGACATCCTCGACCTCGCCAAGATCGAGGCCGACAAGGTCACGCTCGACGAGACCGAGGTGTCGCTGCCGGAAGTGCTCTCGATGTGCGCCACCCTGGTGGCCGGCCCCGCGCGGGAACGCGGCGTGAAGGTGTGCCTCGACACCGCCCCCGGCCTGTCGCCGCTGCGCGCCGACGAGCTGCGCGTGAAGCAGGTCGTCCTCAACCTCCTCTCCAATGCGGTCAAGTTCAGCCCCGAGGGCGGGCACGTGCTGTTGCGCGCCGCGCCCGCGCCGGACGGCGCGATCGAGATCGCCGTGCGCGACGACGGCTGCGGCATGAGCCCGGACGAGCTGCAGCTGGCGCTGGAGCCGTTCCGCCAGGTCAACAGCATGATCGCCAAGCAGACCGAGGGCACCGGCCTGGGTCTGCCGCTCGCCATGCGCCTGGTGGAGCTGCACGGCGGCCGGCTGGTGATCGAAAGCGAGCCCGGCGCGGGCACGCTGGTGCGGGTGTGCTTCCCGCCGGAGCGCAGCGTCGCCCTGCAGAGCGCCGCGGCCGCGTAGGATCGCCCCCGGCCGCTCCGCGCCCGCGCCTAGCGCCGCGTCACCTGGCCGCGGATCTCGCCCGGCGGGTGCGCCGCCGTGTGGATGTTGATGTACCAGCGCCCGGCGATGAGGTCGGCCATCTGCTGCTCCGTCAGCGTGGCGGAGCCGCGCAGGGGCGACGCATCGCCGGCCTTGGCGATCGGCACCACGACGGGCGCGTTCTGCGTCGCCGTGGCCGGCCCGTGGAAATGCACCGCGCTGACCGGCCCGCTCAAGCCCTGGAACTGGACGTCCCAGGTCAGCACCCGCGTCTGCGTGTCGAGACTGGCCGTGGCCGCGCCGCTGCCGGGGGTCTGCACGGGGGGAACCTCGTTGCCGCCGGCCAGCGTCGCGGCGAACGGGATCGTCTCGGCCCCGACGGACGGGGAGGCGGCGAGGAACACGCCAAGGACCAGCAAACGGGGCAGGATCATTGCTCGGGCCTCCCGCGCGGCGGCGGCTTCCGATAGGGATCAGCCTCCTGCCGCCATGCGACCTACCATAGGCGGGCGTTCGCGCGGCGGCAAATAACGAGTCGTTGTTGTGCCCCGGTCCGGCGCAACCGATTCGCCTGGAACAGAACCCGCGCCCGAACGTTTGCCTGGAGGACCGCCCGATGCGACGGACCCGGGCGGGATAGGGGCTGGGCAAGGGCGCCGGAGAGGCCTAGCCTTGACGCGGGGACCATTCGCGCATCGGTGAAGGAGGTTAGGATGACCAGCGTGGCCAGGATTGTTGCGTCGGTGGCGCTGATGACCGCCCTGACGGCGACGGGAAGCACCATCGTCCGGGCGCAGGACAGCACCCTGCTCGGCGCGGGCGCCGGTGCCGGCGGCGGCGCCGGGGTCGGCTTTGCCCTGGGCGGGCCGGTCGGCGCGGTGGTTGGCGGCCTGCTCGGCGCCGGCGTCGGCGCCGGCGCCGGGCACGCGATCGGCAAGGACGACAAGGCGAAGCAGTCCGGCCGCGCCTATGCGCCGTCGAGCCAGGGCGACGTGACCGCCGCGGTTCAGGGCGAGCTCAGCGCCGCGGGCTACGATGCCGGGCCGCCGGACGGCCGCCTGGGCCCGCGCACCTCGAGCGCGATCCGCGCCTATCAGGCGCATAACGGCCTGCCGCAGGACGGGTATCCGTCCATGGCGCTGCTCGACCACCTGCGCGCCAAGCGCGCCGCCGCCACCGGCGCGCAGCCGGCGCCGGCCGCCTACCAGCCCGC
>CAZLBB010000087.1:0-24508 GCA_964557415.1 uncultured Rhodospirillaceae bacterium | reverse complement strand
GTGAGGCCAAGGGAAGTGTCATCGAAGCATGCGACATCAAGAAAATGAGTCCTCATCCTGAGCCCTGAGCTTGTCGAAGGGGCGAAGGATGAGTCTGCCGTCCGCCGACGAAGGTCCTTTCGACCTTGATGTCCTTGATCGCGTCCTCCGCACAGGCCAGCGGGTCGGCGCCGAGCGCGACGAAATCCGCGGCCCGGCCGGGCTCGAGCGGGCCGCGCGTGGTTTCCTGCCAAGTCAAATAGTGACCGGTCACCGTGCAGAGCCGCAGCGCCTCCTCGCGCGACAGGTGGCTCTCGCCGAGCTTCGTTTTGGAGTCGCCGTCGAAACGCGTGAGCGCCGACCACAGCGTGAACAGCATCGAATGCGGCACGTTGTCGGTCGACAGCGCGGTCGGGATGCCGGCGTCGACGAGGCGGCGGATCGGCGTGCCGCGTTCCTTCAGCCGGTCGAGGCCGAAGCGGTCCGACGCCATGAACATAAACCCGGGCGTCACCGTGGCGACGACGCCGAGCGCCTTCATGCGCCGGAGCTGCTCGTCGGTCGCGTCGGTGACGTGGATCATGACCCAGCGCCGGTCGCGGATGCGCACCTCGGCGTCGATCGCCTCGTAGGCGCGCAGCACGCGCTCCAGGTCGTAGCAGACGAGGCAGTTGATGCGGAGGCCGAGCTTCGCCGCCAGCACGCCGAGCTCGACGAAGCGGTCATGCGGCAGGGACTGGTAGAAATGCCCGGCCCATTGCTCGTAGGGGTACTCGAGGCCGATCACCCGCGCGACCTCGGCGTCGCCTACGTCGAAGCACACGCCTTCCAGCCGCAGCATGTCGTCGCCCGAGCCGCGGTCGCGCAAGGCATTCGCCCAGTGGTGCAGGATGTCGACGATCCGGGGATTGGCGAAGGCCGCGGTCGGCACGCTGAGCGGGATCTGCATGCGCAGCGACAATTCGCCGGCCGCGTGCACGTGGCGATAGGCGTCGAGGATCGGCGGCGTGAGGCCGTGGCCCTCGTAGCCCGCGGTCGTGCCGGCGGCGCTGTAGGCGGCGGCGCCGAGCCGGACGCCGGCGACGCGGTCCTCGTAGGTGAAGCGCGGCACGCATTTGAACAGCGTGTATTCCATCAGCGGCGCGTAGTTGCGGTCGAGGAACACGCCGGTCGGCTCGCCGCGCGCGTCGACCAGCATCTGGGTGTTGTAGGGCGCGCGCGAATCGCGCGTGACCCCCGCACGCTTCAGCGCCAGCGAATTGCCGACCGACGGGAACGGCCGGTGGCTCCACCAGCCCCAGGGCGCGCGGATGTAGACGGGATGGTCCGGCGCCGCGGCGTCGAGATCCTGGCGGGTCGGGAAGCGGCCTTCCTTCAGCTGCTCGGGCTTGTAGACATAGTCGGTCGGCGGCGTGCCCATCGGCATCAACACGATCCACTCGCCCTTCGGCGTGCGCGCCGCGGCTTCGCGCACGACGTCGCAGATCCCGGCGACCGAATCGACGCCGGCGAGCGGCACGCCGCCGCGCGCCTTGAGGCCGTGCCGGTCCATGTGCGGATGCGCGTCGAAGAAGCCGGGCGTGACGGTCCCGCCCTTGACGTCGAGCAGCGCCGTCGCCGGGGTCTTCAGCCGCATCACCTCTTCGGCTTCCCCGACGGCGGCGACCACGCCGTCGCGCACCATCATCGCCGGCACGACGCGCGACGCGGCATCGAGCGTGACGATCCTGCCGCCGTGGACGATCAGCTCCGGTCCGGGCATGTTGCGCTCTCCCCTTCACTCGCATCGCGCAATGACGCGATCGTCCAGAGAATGCACATCCTCGTCAACGCGGCCGATGGCCGTTGTCGCTTTGTCTTCCCTTTCCTTCGTGTTCTTCGTGTCTTCGTGGTTCATTTCCTTTTCGGAGTTGCACGAAGAGCACGAAGGTCGGAAGGAAGATCACGAAGGGAAGGACAGGAATTTCACCGCGACGGCGAGAACGGGGCGGGCAGGTAGATGTCGTTGCGCATCTCGTGGAAGCGGTCGGCGCCGCCCTTGGGCGGCCAGACGCCGGTCTCGACCGCCTTGCTGCGCACCGCGTGGCGCGTGTTGAGATCGGGCCAGGGCCAGATATGCATGAAGCGCGGCACCGTGCCAGTGATCGAGTACATGGCGCAGTACATCGGCGACATCTTCAGCCGTGCGGGCAGGGCGGCGCGCCACGCCTCGATCGTGGCGGGCACGCCGTTGGGCCGCATGAGATAGGTGCGCACCTCGTAGAAGGCGCCATGGGCGCCGGGCCTGATCGGGTCGAGGAAGGGGAACAGCTCGTAGGAGTCGGAGCTCCAGGTCTGCAGGTACTCGCCGATGCCGAACGGGTTGTCGTTCGCCGCCAGGCGCGCGCGCGTCGCCGCCAGCTCGGCCTCGTCGGCGACGGCGCTGATGAGAAGGATGCGGTTGAGCGCGCCGATATCGGTCGACCAGCAGCCGACCAGCTGGTTCCTGCCCGCCGGCAGGTTGTCCTTGAGCTTCGCCAGCGCCGGCCCGGCCGTGCCCGGCCGCGCCTGAAGGATCGTCACGTCGTAGCGCATTCCCCTTCCCCTGCTTGATGGCTCCGCGGTCGCCGCCAGTATGGCCGACGCGACCGGCCGCGCCTAGATCCGCCGCGCGGATCATGCATCGTTCCTGCTCTTCGCCGGCGAGAAGCTGCGCGCATGCCTCGTCGTCGCCGGGCCGCGCCCGGCAACCACGCAGTCCGCGTGTTCCTTTCTTTCCGATTTGCCGGTCAAGCTCAGAACAGCCGGTGCGGCGTGTTCTCGAAAATCCATTCCTCGTGCTCGGCCGACCCAACCGGCGCGGACCGGGTCGCGCGGATGCTCGCGCTGAAGACTTTCGCGGCCATTTCCTGATACGCGAACAGCGCCTGCCAGATTTCGTCGGCGATTTCGTCCCGCCCGAATACCTTCGGCTGGCGCCGGAGGATGTACCGGCCGGCTCCGTCGCTCGAAAGCGTGGGCTGCTCCTCGCCCAGGTAGCTCAGCAGTGCGAAGCATCGGGCGAGGTCCGCGGCCGACCGGCCGGCGATGCCGAAGCCCGCAGCGAAGTCGAGCACGTGCTGGAGGGCGCAGAGCCGGACCGCCTGGGCGACGATCCTGGCCGCCCCGTGCAGGCCGAACATCTCCAGCGATGTCATCACCCCGTCGCGCAGATAGCCGCGCGAGAAGTTGCGGAAAGCCTTGCTGAGCCGGTCGGCGGGCCATTGCTTCGGATCGAGTTTCGGCGCGGCCGCGGGATCGAAGTCCGGCGAGCGCGTGACGACGCGAAATTGCAGGCGCTCGTCCGGCGTGAGGTCGTAGTCGAACTCCTCGAAGTAGCCTTCGTCGTAGGGCTCGCCGTCCTGGAACGTCTTGGTCACGACGAACGCCAGGCGGTTGGTTCCCAGGGACGGCCCATTATAGGGATGCCAGCCCGCGAACATCCGGCGCGGCGCAGATGACGGCACGGCGCAGATGCTCAGGCCGGGGAAGCTCCAGGCCGGCGGCAGGTAGCGCACCCAGACCTTCTTCGGCGACTCCTCGATGTATTCCATCTCGAGGCCGCCGATGATGTTCGAGAGATAATGATACCGGCCTGCGATGACAGCCGGGGGCAGATCGCGCGAGATGCCGAGACGATCCACGCCGCTCAGGAAGTGGTTGCGCTGGTGACGGTTCAGGATTTTGAACTTGAAGTCCGCGAGCGCGCCTTCTCCCTTCTCGCGAAGGATGGTCAGCTGGATCGCGCCCCATTGCTGCGACCAGAAGCGCGCGACCGTCCTGCACTTCCGGTCGAGCGGCCAATCCGCGACTTCGCCCAGATGATCTCGCTGCAGTCCGACCTCCCGTGACAAGTCGCCCCCGCGCATGTCGCCGCCACCCATGCGACTGGTATCGGAGGGTAGTTCAAGCACCGGCTTGGCGCCATGCCCGCTATGTCGCGTTCCGAATGGCCGAGGGTCGCAGTGCCGCGAGAACTGCTCGAGCAGATCCTGCGGCTGATCGACGGACTGCGGCAAGGGCCGGCGTTCGGAGCTTCGGCGCCTCCCCGGCCTAGCCCCGGGGCGCCCGGATTTCGACCAAGGCGCGGGCCGACGGCGCCGGATGCGGTCGATGTCGCCCGCCATCACCGGGCCGAACGGCTCCCCGCACGGGCGGTGCTTGCGACCATGCCGGTCATGGGCGACGATGCGGCGGCGCGCGGCCGGAACGCCGCCGCGGCCCGGGCGCAGGTCGGCCGCGCGCTGCGTTCCGTCGGCCGGCCGGCGCTTTGGCTTCAAGGTCGGCGTGGGGATGACGATGGAAGACAAGGTCGGCCACTTCTTCCGGCGCCTGACCGCGACCGGACTCTTGCCGGGCGCAGCCGACCGGCCGCTCGATCGGCCCGCCGGCACGGAGGCCGCGTGACGCCCGCGCCCGCGACCGCGCGTGCCGCCGACCTCGCGCGCCGCATCGCGGCGTTCATGGAGGCGCATGTCTATCCGGCCGAGACGGTGTTCGAGCGCCAGCTCGACGGCGCGCGCTGGCGGCCGGTCCCGGTGATGGAGGAGCTGAAGGCGAAGGCGCGCGCCGAGGGCCTGTGGAACCTGTTCCTGCCGCCGGGCGAGCATCCCGACGGCCTCACCAACCTCGAATACGCGCCGCTGTGCGAGATCATGGGCCGCTCGCCGCTCGGGCCCGAGGCGTTCAACTGCTCGGCGCCCGACACCGGCAACATGGAGACGCTGGCGCGCCACGGCAGCGCGGCGCAGAAGGAGCAGTGGCTGAAGCCGCTGCTCGACGGCACGATCCGCTCGTGCTTCGCCATGACCGAGCCCGACGTCGCCTCGTCGGACGCGACCAACATCCGCACCGAGATCCGCCGCGCGGGCGACCACTACGTCATCAATGGGCGCAAGTGGTGGACATCGGGCGCGATGGACCCGCGCTGCCGGATCGCGATCCTGATGGGCCGGACCGATCCCGGCGCGCCCAGGCACCGGCAGCACTCGATGATCCTGGTGCCGATGGCGACGCCGGGCGTGACCGTGCTCCGGCCGCTCACCGTCTTCGGCTACGACGACGCGCCGCACGGCCACGCCGAGGTCGCGTTCGAGGACGTGCGCGTGCCGGCGTCCAACATCCTGCTCGGCGAGGGGCGCGGCTTCGAGATCGCGCAGTCGCGGCTCGGGCCCGGGCGCATCCACCACTGCATGCGCCTGATCGGCGTCGCCGAGCGCGCGCTCGAGACCATGTGCAGGCGCGCCGTGTCGCGCACCGCCTTCGGCCGCGCCATCGCCGACCACGGCGTGACGCGGCACTGGATCGCCGAGTCGCGCCTGGAGATCGACCAGGTGCGCCTGCTGACGCTGGAGACCGCGCGCGCCATCGACGAGCACGGCAGCAAGGCGGCGCGGGCGGCGATCGCGATGATCAAGGTGGCCGCGCCCAACATGGCACAGAAGGTCATCGACCGCGCCATCCAGGCCTGCGGCGGCGGCGGGGTCAGCCAGGACTTCCACCTCGCCTACGCCTTCGCCCGCACGCGCGCGCTGCGGCTGGCCGACGGGCCCGACGAGGTTCACCGCGAGACGATCGCCAAGCTCGAGCTCGCGCGCTATCAGAACCCGCCGCCCCGCCCCGACAGCTGAGGCCCGGACGCAAGATGGCCGATCCGCCGAAGCCAAGCGAAACGGCGCTGCCCGAGACGATCCCGGTTCGCGAGGCGCACCGCTTCCCCGTCGAGCGGCTGGCGGCACTGCTCGAGTCCCGGCTGGGCGCGAGACTCGACGGCATCCGGCAGATGCGCGGCGGGCAGTCGAACCCGACCTTCCTGGTCGCGACCGATCGCGGCGAGTACGTGCTGCGCAAGCAGCCGCCCGGCAGGCTGCTGCCCTCGGCGCACGCGGTCGACCGCGAGTACCGCGTGCTGGACGCGCTCAAGGACACCGACGTGCCGGTGCCGCGGCCGGTGCTGTTCTGCGGCGACCGCGAGGTGATCGGCACGCCGTTCTACCTGATGCAGCGCCTGAGCGGGCGCGTGTTCTGGCTGCCCGCGCTGCCCGAGCTCGAGGCCGGCGAGCGGCGCGCGATCTTCCGCGCCATGGCCGAGACGCTGGCGCGCCTGCACCGCGTCGACTGGCGCGCGGTCGGGCTGGCCGACTTCGGCAAGCCCGGCAACTATTTCGCCCGCCAGGTGGCGCGCTGGAGCCGGCAGTGGCAGGACTCGCAGACCCGCGCCAACCCGGCGATCGACCGCCTCGCCGCCTGGCTGCCCGCGCACATCCCGCCCGGCGACGAGACGGCGATCTGCCATGGCGACTACCGGCTCGACAACCTGATCTTCCATCCGCGCGAGCCGCGCGTGATCGGCGTGCTCGACTGGGAGCTGTCGACCCTCGGCCATCCGCTGGCCGATCTCGGCTACAACTGCATCTGCTTCGTCACGTCGCCCGACTACTACAAGGGCGTCCAGGGCCTCGACCTCGCGGCGCGCGGCCTGCCGACGATGCAGGAGCATGTCGAGACCTATTGCCGGATGGCGGGGCGCGGCGACGGCATCACGAATTTCCACCTCGCCTTCGCGCTGTTCCGCCTGGCGGTGATCCTCGAGGGCGTGCTGGCGCGCAGCCGGCAGGGCAACGCCGCCAGCACCGACGCCGAGCGCGTCGGATCGCTCGGCCTCGTGCTGGCCGCGCGCGGCTGGCAGCTCGCCGAGGAGACCGCATGACCGATCTGTTCCGCCTCGACGGCAAGGTCGCGGTCGTCACGGGCTCGAGCAAGGGCATCGGGCGTTCCGCCGCCGAGATCATGGCCTCGCTCGGCGCCCGCGTGGTGATCTCCAGCCGCAAGGCCGAGGCCTGCGCCGCGGTGGCCGAGGGCATCGCCAAGGCCGGCGGCGAGGCCGTGGCGATCCCGTGCAACGTGTCGCGCCGGCCCGAGGTCGAGGCGCTGGTGCGGCGGACGGTCGAAAGGCTCGGGCCGGTCGACATCCTGGTGTGCAACGCCGCCGTCAACCCGGTCTATGGGCCGCTTTCCCAGATGACGGACGAGGCCTTCGACCGCATCATGAACGCCAACGTCAAGAGCACGCTGTGGCTCGCCAACCTGGTGATCCCCGGCATGGCGGAGCGCGGCGGCGGCGCGATGGTGATCGTCTCGTCGATCGCCGGCATCCGCGGCACCGACGTGATCGGCGGCTACGGCATCTCCAAGGCAGCCGACTTCGCGCTGGCGCGCAACCTCGCGGTCGAATGGGGGCCGAAGAGCGTGCGCGTCAACTGCGTGGCGCCCGGCCTGGTCAAGACCGACTTCGCCCGCGCCCTGTGGGAGGACCCGCAGAACCTCGCCCGCCGCACCGCGGCGACGCCGCTTAGGCGCATCGGCGAGCCCGAGGACATCGGCGGCATCGTCGCCTTCCTCGCCGCCCCCGCCGCGCGCTTCATCACCGGCCAGATCATCGTCGCCGACGGCGGGGTGACGATCGCGTGAGCGCGTGCGCTACGCCTTGCAGCAGCCAGTGATGCCCCCGACCTCGTCGTCGAGGACTACGGGCGGCCGACTCGCTCCTTCGAGCGGATGACGATCGCATCGCGCCTCGCCCAGCCCAATCGCACGGCGATACCCTTGCCGATGGCGGTCGTCGAGCGGTCGGTCAGGAACGATGCCGATACGGCAAGGTCGCCGGAGCTTCGCGCGATCAGCCGCGTGACGCTGCCCGTGAGCAGCACCTCGTTCGCGATCGCCTCGATCTCGTTGTCGGCTCGCTCGCCCGGCGCCAGCACGCGGATGCTCTCGGGGCGGATCATGACGGCGACGGCATCCCCGACGGCCACGCCCGGCGCCGCGTCGGCCTGCAGCGGCCGGCCGTCGGCCAGGCGCACCGCGACGCCGGCAGCATCGGCCGCCGCGACCGTCGCCGCGATCAGGTTGGATTCGCCAAGGAAGTCGGCGGCGAAGGACGTGGCGGGACGGAAATAGAGCTCGTCGGGCGGGCCGAGCTGTTCGATCCGGCCCCCGTTCATCAAGCAGATGCGATCCGACATGACCAGGGCTTCCTGCTGGTCGTGCGTCACGTAGAGGATCGTCGTGCCCAGCTTGGCGTGCAGCTGCTTGATCTCGACTTGCATCTGGTCGCGCAGCTTCTTGTCGAGCGCTCCCAGCGGCTCGTCCATCAGGATCAGCGAGGGTCGATAGACCAGGCTGCGCGCAATGGCGACTCGCTGCTGCTGCCCGCCCGACAGCTCCTTCGGCTTGCGCCTGCCGTAATCGGGCAGACGGACCATGGCGAGCGCGTCCGCGACGCGCGCGCGAATCTCCGCCTCCGGCGCGCGGCGGATGCGCAACGGGAAAGCGACGTTCTCGAACACGTCCATGTGCGGCATCAGCGCGTAGTTCTGGAACACCATGCCCAGGCCGCGCCGGTTGGTCGGCACGTCGGTCGCGTCGGCGCCGTTGATCCACACTCTTCCCTCGGTCGGGGCGACGGTGCCGGCGATCATGTTGAGCAGCGTGGTCTTGCCCGACCCGCTGGGGCCCAGCATCGTGATGAATTCGCCCGCGCGCACCTCGAGGTCCACGCCGGCGAGCGCGACCACGGGGCCGTAGCGCTTCGCAACCTTGTCCAGCCGCACCATCGCGACCGTCATCGCGGCTTGCTCCAGGCCGCAGCCGCCAGGCAAACGCCGAGCGACAGCAGCGTGAGCAGCGACGAAACGGCGGCCAGGACCGGCGAGATCTCCCAGTGGATGCTGCTGTACATCTTCACCGGCAGCGTTTGCTGCTGCACGCCGGCGATGAAATAGGACACGACGACCTCGTCAAACGACAGCAGGAAGGCGAACAGCGCTGCGGACAGGATGGTCGGCATCAGCAACGGCAGGGTGACGCGGCGCAAGATCGTGGCGCGGCCCGCGCCCATCACCGCGGCGGCGATCTCGAGATTGCGGTCGACATGGCGCAAGCCGGCGAAGGCTGTGACCATGACGAAGGGCACGATCAGCATCGTGTGACCCAGCACCAGCGACAGCATTGTGCCCGACACGCGCAGATAGCTGAAATAGAGATAGAGCGCGAGGGCGACGACGATGTGCGGAACGAACATCGGGCTCATCAGCGCCGCCGCCGCGATGCGCTTGCCGCGGAACTCGCTGCGCGCCAAGGCATAGGCGGCCGAAATGCCGAGCACCAGCGACAGCACCGTGACTGAAAGCGCGACCTTGAAGCTGGTCCAGGTCGTGGCCATCCAGGTCGATTCGGTGAAGTACTTCTCGTACAGATAGAAGGACACGCGCTTCGGCGGGAATTCGAACTCGTCCTTGTCGCCGAACGACATCGGCAGGACAATCAGGCTCGGCAGCAGCAGGAAGAAATATCCGAACCACGCCAGCGCCCCGGCCGCCAGCGACAGGGGTGCGCGCCGCGCGCGGGGCGTCGCCATGGCGCTAGTCGCCCCCGAACAACTGGTCTCCGCGCAGCCGCGCGAGCAGCATCGTCATTCCGCCGGTGACCAGTACCAGCGCGACGGAGATCGCGGCGGCGACGTTCCAGTTCAGCGTCTCGCGCACGTGGAACTCGACCAGGTTCGAGATCATCAGGTCGGACCGGCCGCCCAGCAGCGCCGGGGTGATGAACATGCCGAACGACATGATGACGCACATGATCGAGCCCGCCAGCACGCCGGGCAGGCTGAGCGGAAGGGTCACGCTGCGGAAGATGCGCAGCCGGCTCGCCCCCATGATCTCGGCGGCGCGGCGCAGCTCGGGGCTCTGCGCCAGCAGACTCGTCAGGATCGTGAACACCATGAATGGCAGCAGGTAGTGCGCCATGCCGATGACGACGCCGGGTCGATTGAACAGCAGCTTGATCGCGGCGCCGGGACCGAGCATGGCGCGCAAGGCCGAGTTGATCAGCCCGTTCTCGCCCAGCAGCACGGTGAAGGCGAAGCTTTTCACCAGGATGCTGGTCCAGAACGGCAGCAGCACGAAGATCATCAGAAAGGCGCGCCGGCGCGGTGTCTGGCGGGCCAGGTGATAGGCGATCGGATAGGCGATCAACAGCGTCGCAAAGGTCGACACGATGCTGATCTCCAGCGTGTTCTGCAGCACCCGGTAGTAAAGCGGCCGCGAAACCAGTTCGGCGAAATGCGCGACCGTGAACGCGCTGCCGCCGACGCTGGTCCACAGCACCAGCGCGAACGGCAGCAGGAACACAGCGGCCATGAAAGCCGCAGCCGGCAGGGCCATCAGCAGCGCGGGCATGGGCGCCGCCGGCCCCGAGCGGACGGGCCTAGCTGATCAGCCACTCCTTGAAGCGCTTGCTCATCTCGACGTAGTTGTCGGCCCACCAGTCCACGTCGGTGACGGCGGTCTTCGGACTCGTCAGGTCGGCCTGCTGCGCCTTCGCCTCCGCCGACAGAAGCGGCACGCCCTTGGCGTTCAGCGGCGTGTAGCCGGTGATGTTGCAGAACGCGGCCTGCAGGTCCGCGCGCAGGAAATAGTTCACCAGCTTCATCGCCGCCGCCCGGTTCTTCGTGCCTTTCGGCACCGCCATGTACGACGGCGTGCACAGCACCTCGTCGTAGACGAACTTCAGCGACAAGCCCTGCTTCTTCGCCGCCTCGATGCGGCCGCTATAGGTGTAGACGAAATCGATCTCGTTGTTCTGCAGCAACGCGATCGTCTGCGGCGTTTCCGGGATCCATTTCGCCACGCTCGGCTTGATCCGGTCCAGAGCCTTGAACGCGCGGTTCACGTCCAGGGGATAGAGCTGCTTTGCCGGCACGCCGTCGCCCAGCAGCGCAATCTCCAGCGTCTCGTCCGGCCGCGTCCGCAGCCCGCGCCGGCCCGGAAAAGCCTTGGTGTCCCAGAACTGGGTCCAGGTCCGCGGATGCTTGCCCGCCGGATGGCGCTTGGCGTCGTACCCGATACCGCCCGGATAGACGTACCAGGCGGTCGTGCTCTTGCGCAGGCCGAACACCAGGTCCTTGGCGTTGTCGACGATCGTCGTGTCGATCGGCTCCAGCAGGTTCTCGCGCTCGGCGCCGACCGCCTGCGGCCCGGTGAAGTTGATCACGTCCCATTCGACGTTGCCGGTCATCACCTGCGCCTTGACCTTGGCGACGTCGGGCCCGCTGGCGGTGATCACCTGGATGCCGGTTTCCTCGACGAAGGCCTTAACGATGGTCTTTTCCTGGGCTTCCTGCGTGCTGCCGCCCCAGCTGACGAAGACGATCTTCTGGTTGCCCTGGGCGCGACCGGGAACGATCACGTAGGGCGACGCCAGGACCAGCCCGGCCCCGGCACCGAGGCCGCGCAGTACGCGCCGCCTTCCTTGACTCGTGGTCCCGTGCTGCTTGCTCATGTTGCTCGCTCCCCCGTCTTGAAACCAGCAAAGCGGATGCTAGCGCTTGAACCGGGCATCGCGCCATTCCAGCGCGGCCTTCAACCCCTTCTCGCGGCGCAGCCGGTTGAACTCGGCGCGCTCCGGTCCGCCCTGCGCCTCGATCAGCACGTCGGTGTCGAGCGCCGCCAGCAGGGCATCCCGGATCCCCATCATGTCGTAGGTCCGGTTGATCGCCCGCTTGGTGAGCTGCACCGATAGCGGTGCGCAGGCCGCCACATCATTGGCGATCGCGAGCGCCTTGTCGAGTTCCTGCCCGGCCGGCACGACGTGATTGACGATGCCGAGCGCCATCGCCCGCCGTGCGTCCACTTGGTCGGTGCCGGTCAGCAGCAGCTCCTTGGCCGCCTTGGGACCGGCGGCCCAGGGCAGCAGCATGGCGATGATGCCCGAGCCGAAGCGCGGCTCGGGCTCGCCGAAGCGCGTGCCTTCCGCGGCCACCGTGACATCGCAGGACAGCGCGAGCTCGAACGCGCCGGCCAGGCAATAGCCATGCACCGCCGCGATCGTCGGTTTCGGGCAGTCCCAGAACTGCATGATGAAGTCGTAGTCCGACTGCAGGACGGCGCGCCACTGGTCCAGCGTCGTGGTGTTGCGCTGGGCCGACTCCTTCATGTCGAATCCGGCCGAGAAGGCGCGACCCTCGCCGTTGACGACGATAGCGAGCACGCCCTCGTCCTTGACGAATTCGGCCATTGTCTCGGTCACTTCGCCCATCAAGGTACGGTTCAGCGCGTTGAGCACCTGCGGGCGGTTCAGGGTCAGGATGCCGACGCGGCCTTCGCGCCGTACCTTGATCGTCTCGTGACTCATGGATGACGGTCCTCGCTTTGCTGGGTCGATTTCGCGGCGCCGAGCGGGACGACCAGCGCGTCCACCGCTATCGCGCCCTTCGGGCCGGCGATCACCGGATTGATGTCGAGTTCCGACACGGCGGGGCCAACCGCGGCACACAGCCAGGAGAACCGCGCGACGGCCTCGGCCAGCCGGCCGAGGTCCGCCCGGGGACGGCCGCGGGCGCCGGTCAGCAACGCGAAGCCCTTGAGTTCGCGGATCAGGCGAATCGCCATCGCCGGGCTGATCGGCGGCACGAACGGAACCACGTCCTTGTAGACCTCGGCGAAGATCCCGCCCATGCCGATCGTGGCGATCGGGCCGAATTGCGCATCGTTCACCATGCCGAGCAGCACCTCGGTGCCCGCGTACGCCATCCGTTGCACCTGCACCAGCGGGCCGCAGCGCGCGGCCAGCACCGCGTAGGCGGCGCGCAGCCCGGCCGCGTCGGCGATGCCGAGCTTCACGCCGCCGGCTTCGGTCTTGTGCAGCAGGTCCGGCGCCGCAGTCTTCAGCACGACCGGGAAGCCGAGCCGCTCTGCCGCCGCGACCGCCGCGTCGGCATTGTCGGCAAACGCGCCGGGCGCCACCGGCACGCCCATGTCGACCAGCAGCCGCTCCGCATCCGCCGGCGGCAACGCGCTCTTTGCGTCCTCCAGGCGCGCCCGCCACGTCTTCGCCGCCGCGGCGACTTCGGGCGGACAGGCGCCGGCGTCGCGCGCCGTATCGTCGCGCCGCGCATGCCAGTCGATGAAATGCGTCATGGCGCGCAGCGCCGTTGGCGTACCCATCAGCACCGGGATGTCGAGCGCGCGCAGCCGCGCCGCTTCCTCGCGGCTGATCGCCGAATGGATGTGACCGAACACGAGGGCCGGCTTCGCCGTTGCCGCCGAGACCTTCTCGATCGTGGCGCTGGCCACCTTCACGTAGGGACGGCCATGCACGAGGTTGGTCGCCAGCGCGACGACGCCGACATTCGGATCCGCAGCGACGATGTTCAGGCAGTCCTCGATCAGGGTGCGGCCGTCGCCGTAGGAATCGACCGGGTTTACCGGCGTCATGCCGGGGTCGAGTACGTCGGACAGGCGCTTGGCCGTCGCCGCGGTCAGCTCGGCCAGGGGCGCGCCGAGATCGGCGGCGAGATCGACGATCAGCTCGCGCTCGCCGCCAGAATCCGTCACCGCGCCGATGCCCGGCCCGGCCGGCGTGCGCTGGCACAGCAACATCTCGGCCGTGTCGGCGAGCTCGTCGACCGTGTGCACGGCGATCACGTTGTGCCGGCGCAGGACGGCGCCGAAAGCGGCGTCCGATCCGGTGAGCGCGCCGCTATGCGCCAGGGCGAAGCGCCTTCCCTGCTCCGACCGGCCGAGCTTCAGCACCACCACGGGAATGCCTTTGCGCTCCGCGGCCTCGATCGCGTCGACGAAGGCATCGGGATCGCGCACCGTCTCCAGGATGCAGGCGATCACCCGCGTTTCCGGCTGCGCCAGCATGAAGCGGATGTAGTCGGCGGCGGACGTCGCGATCTCCTGCCCCGCCGAGATCGCATAGTTGAAGCGCAGCTGGCGCTGGTTGCCGACCAGCCCCGACCAGGTCGAGCCGCTGTGCGAGATAAGCGCAACGTGGCCAGGCGGGTCGACCACCGGCGGCGGATTGCCCGAGACTCGCAACGCGGCCGCGGTGTTCACGAAGCCCATGCAGTTGCTGCCGCAGACCGCCATGCCGGCCTCGCGCGCAATGGCGCCGAGCCGGGCCGGCAGGCTGACATTGGAGTTGGCGGATTTCTCGTAGCAGCGCCCGAAGATCGCCGCGGCGCGGATGCCGGCCTTCGCCGCTTCCGTCAGCCCCGCTTCGATCCGCTCGTCGCTGATCGCAAACGCGACGCAATCCGGCTTCTGTGGCAGCGCCGCGAGATTGGGAAAGCAAGACGCGCCGTCGATCGACTCGTAGCGCGGGTTGATGCGGTAGACTGCGCCCCTGTAGTTCCACGAGGTGATGGCCGCGGTCAGCCGCTTGCCGAAGGAGCCTTCCGTGGGGCTTGCGCCTACGATCGCGATCGATCGCGGCGCCAATAGGGATAGAACGTCGCCGCCGGCCTTGGTCACCTAACTCCCCCGCGTTCCCTGCCAACGCGGAGGAAGCTTAGCGTACGACCCAGGACGTATGTAAATTGGTGCAGGCGCAGGTGATATGTCGAAAACGAATAGCGCCGCGCTTCTGTCGATCATGCCGGGCCATCGCCGACGCCGCCGCACCTCGTCCTTTGCGCATGGCGGACGCTGCCGGACCGTCCTAGCCTGAGGTTTGGAAGGTCATTGTAACCTGGTCCGCCAGCCGAAGCCCTAGCGAAGGATGGTGCCCGCTGCCGGACTCGAACCGGCACGGCCCTTTCGGGCCAAGGGATTTTAAGTCCCTTGTGTCTACCAATTCCACCAAGCGGGCTTGGGAACAGCTCTCATCGACCGGACGCTATCCGCGCCGTGCGGCCGGGGCAACCGGCCGCCCTACCCGCCCCGGCGCCAGTTCTTCATGCCCATCACGCCGGCGGCCAGCGCGCAGCCGCCGAAGGTGACGGCGAGGCCGAACAGCATGAGGGCGGCGGCGAGCCAGGGCTGCTCGGAGCGGCGGATCAGCGTGCCGAGGCCGGCGATGTCGAACCACAGCACCAGGCTGCCGGTCACCAGCGCGCCGGCCACGCCGGCGATGAAATGCCCGAACAGGAACACGAGCGCCGCACGGAAATCGGCGTCTTTCTGGCGCGGTTCGTCCCCTTGGGCCATGGCTGGGCATCGAAGCTGTGAAGATCGCGGCTCCCGCCGCGGCATCGCCCAGTCTACATCGCCATCCGACAGGATTGCAGCCATCCGGAACGCCGCGCTAGCCTGCCGCGCAGCACTCCAGCCCGGGCCAGAGGCCATCGTCCCATGCATGATGTCATCGTCGTCGGCGGCGGCCATAACGGCCTCACCGCGGCCGCCTATCTCGGCCGCGCCGGCAAGCGCGTCCTGGTGCTCGAGCGCCGCGATCTCGTCGGCGGCGCGGCGATCACGCAGGAGTTCCATCCCGGCTACCGCAACTCGGTCGCCTCCTACACGCTGAGCCTCCTGCGCGGTGAGATCATCCGCGACCTCGACCTCCGGCGCCACGGGCTCGAGACCATGCCCTACCAGGGCGCGGTCGAGCTGCTGCAGAACGGCGAGGTCGTGCAGTTCACCCAGGACGAGGCGCACAACCAGGCCGAGGTGGCGCGCTTCTCCAACCGCGACTTCGACGCCATGAAGCGGCTGCGCCGGCAGCTGCTGCGCGTCGGCGACGTGGTGCGCGACCAGTGGCTGCGGGAGCCGCCCGATCTCGCCGGCGGCATCGAGTCGCTGTTCGCCGCCAGCCGCGCCGCGCTGCAGCTGCGCAAGCTGCGGCCCGAGGACCGGCTGTTCCTGGTGCAGATGTTCACGCTCGGCGCCAGCGACCTGATGGAGCGCTGGTTCGAGAGCGAGACGATGCGCCAGATCTACGCCGTGCACTGCGTCTCCAGCAACTTCTCCAGCCTCGACCAGCCGGGCTCCGCCATCCCGTTCTTCCTGAACGTGCTCGGCGAGCTCGACGGCCAGCGCTACCGGTGGGGCGTCGTCAAGGGCGGCATGGGTGCGGTCAGCCAGGCGCTGGCCGGCGCCGCGCGCGAGCACGGCGTCGAGATCCGCACCGACGCCCCGGTCGCGCGCGTCCTGGTCGAAGGCGGCAAGGCGGTCGGCGTGCGCCTGGAGTCGGGCGAGGAGATCCGCAGCAAGGCCGTGGCCAGCAACGCCGACCCCAAGCGCACCTTCCTCGGCCTGGTCGGCAAGGAGCATCTCGACGCCGATTTCGCCCATCACCTCGAGCACTGGCGCATGGGCCATGCCTCGGTGCGCATGAACCTGGCGCTGAACGGCACGCCGGAATTCGCTTGGCTGAGCGGCGCGCGCGCCGCGACGGCGCTGCAATCCGCGATCACGCTGCTGCCCGACCGCGCCACGATGGAGCGCTGCTACCGGATGGCGCGCGCGGGCGAGATCCCGCCCGAGCCCTATGTCAACATCCAGGTCGCCTCGGCGCTCGATCCCACGCTCGCCCCGCCCGGCCATCACGTCATGGCGCTCTTGTGCAAGTACTACCCCTACCGCCTCGCCGGCGGGAAGAGTTGGGACGACATCAAGGAGCAGGTGGCGGACGGGATCGTCGCCGCGGTCGAGCGCCACATCCCGAACCTCAGCCGCATCACCGTCGCGCGCACGGTGATGTCGCCGGTCGACCTCGAGCGCGTCTTCGGCCTGACCGAGGGCGACATCTTCCACGGACGGCACGACCTCGACCAGCTGTTCAGCCTGCGCCCGCATCCCGCCGCCGCGCGCTACCGCACGCCGGTCCCGGGACTCTATCTGTGCGGCTCGGGCGCGCACCCCGGCGGCGGCGTCTCCGGCGCCCCCGGCCACAACGCCGCCAGGCGCATCCTCAAGGACCTGCGGTGACGCGCCTCAGCTCGTCTGGTCGAACTGTGGCGTCGCGCCGAGGCCGGTGACGAGCGCGGCGATCTCGTCGACCACCGCGGCCAGCTCGTCTTCCTCGGTGCCGCGCGCGACCAGGCTGACGCCGAAGCCGCCGACGCGGTAGTAGGGATAGGAGCCGATGTCGACCGCGGGATGGCGCGCCTGGATCTCGCCCAGGCCCTTGGCCAGCACGCCCTCGCCCAGCGTGCAGCTGACCGAGCGCGTCATGACCGGCTTGCCGCCGACCAGGCTCGGCGCGATGCCCTCGAACATCGCCTGCATGATGCGCGGAACGCCCGCCAGCACGAAGACGTTGCCGATGCGGAAGCCGGGCGCGGTCGAGACCGGGTTGTCGATCAGCGTGGCGCCGACCGGCACCTCGGCCATGCGCAGGCGCGCCTCGTTGAGGCCGCCCGGCGGATAGTGCCGCTCGAGGCGGCGCACTGCCTCGGCGTTGCGCTCGAGCTCCGTGCCGAAGGCCTTGGCGACGCAGCCCGAGGTGATGTCGTCATGCGTCGGCCCGATGCCGCCGGTGGTGAAGACGTAGTCGTGCTGCGCGCGCGTCTCGTTCACCGCCTTGACGATGGCCGGCTCGTCGTCGGCCACGACGCGCACTTCCTTGAGGCGGATGCCGAGCTCGTTCAGGCGCTTCGCCAGGTAGGGCAGGTTGGCGTCCTGCGTGCGGCCGGAGAGGATCTCGTTGCCGATGATCAGGAGGCAGGCCGTGTAGACGCGGTCGGTCATTTGGGTCCGAGCGGCGGGATGCGGGCTGACGCATCCTAGCCGGCTGCGCGGAAAGTGCTAGTCTCGCGGCATGGCCCGCCAGGAGATACCCGGCTTCTGCGCCCTGTGCCGCTCGCGCTGCGGCCAGATCGCCGTGGTCGAGGACGACCGGCTGGTGGCGGTCCGGCCCGACCCGTCGCACCCGACCGGCGCGGCGCTGTGCGTCAAGGGCCGCGCCGCGCCCGAGATCGTCGCCAACCCGCAGCGCCTGCTCCACCCCATGAAGCGGACCCGGCCGAAGACCGCCGACGATCCCGGATTCGAGCGCATCTCGTGGAACGAGGCGCTGGACACCGTGGCGCGCTCGCTCGGCGCGATCGCCGCCGCCGGCGGACCCGAAGCCGTCGCCTTCGCGGTCACCACGCCCAGCGGCACGGCGATCTCGGACGACATCCGCTTCATCGACCGCTTCATCAACCGCTTCGGCAGCCCGAACAACGTCTACTCGACCGAGATCTGCAACTGGCACAAGGATCATGCGCACGCCTTCACCTTCGGCCGCGGCATCGCCTCGCCCGACTTCACGAACGCGGGCGCGGTGCTGCTGTGGGGGCACAATCCCAGCACCGCCTGGCTCGACCACGCCACGGCGGTGGCCGCCGCGCGGGCGCGCGGGGCCAGGATCGTCGTGGTCGATCCGCGCCGCGCCGGCGCCGCCGCGCACGCCGATCTGTGGCTGCGGGTGCGGCCGGGCACGGACGGCGCGCTGGCGCTCGGCATCGCGCATGTCGTCCTGGCGCGCGGCTGGGAGGACCGCGACTTCCTGCGCGACTGGAGCAACGGCCCGCTGCTGGTGCGCGAGGACACGGGCCGCTTCCTCAGGGCGCGCGAGGCGGGGCTCGACGCCGGCGCCGACGCCCTGGTCGCCTGGAACGCCACGGCCGATGCGCCCGCGGTCTACGACCCCGGCCTGGCATGCTGCGACTGCCCGGTCGACCATGTCGCGCTGACCGGGCCGCGCCGCGTCGGCGGCATCGCCTGCCGCACCGCCTTCGATCGCTACGCCGCGCTCTGCGCAGCGTACGATCCGGCGCGCGTCGCCGCGATCTGCTGGGTCGAGGCGGCGGAGATCGAGGCGGCCGCGGCGCTGCTGATGCGGAACCGGCCGGTGTGCCTCTACGGCTGGTCGGGGATCGGCCAGCATACCAACGCAACCCAGACCGAGCGCGCCGTGTCGCTGCTCTACGCGCTCACCGGCAGCTTCGACGCGCCCGGCGGCAACGTCGCCTTCACCCGGGTCCCGGCGCCCGACGTCTCCGGCGCCGCGTTCATGAGCCCCGCGCAGCGCGCCAAGGCGCTGGGCCTGCCCGAGCGCCCGCTCGGGCCTCCGCGCCAGGGCTGGGTGCACAGCCGCGACTTCTACCGCGCGGTGCTGGAACGTCGGCCCTACGCCGTGCGCGGCCTGTTCGCATTCGGCGCCAATGTCGCGGTGTCGCACGCCGACCCCGTCACGGCGCGGCGCGCGCTGCAGGCGCTGGACTTCCATGTCCATGCCGACGTGGTGCTGAACCCGACCGCCGCGTTCGCCGACATCGTGCTGCCCGTGTGCACGCCGTGGGAGCGCGAAGCGCTGCGCATCGGATTCGAGATCGACCAGGCCGCCGAGGCGCTGGTGCAGCTTCGGCGCGCCGCCATCGCCCCGCGCGGCGAAAGCCGGTCGGACGCCTGGATCGTGTTCGAGCTGGCACGCCGCCTGGGGTTTGCCGGCGACTTCTGGGACGGCGACCTGGATGCCGCCTACCGCCACCTGCTGGCGCCATCCGGCATCACGCTGGAAGAACTGCGCGCCCGGCCCGAGGGCCGACGCGTTCCCCTGGCGACGGAATACCGCAAGTACCGCTCGCAAGGCTTCGCCACGCCGACCCGCAAGGCCGAGATCTATTCCGAGCAGTTGCTGGCGCACGGCTACGGCGCGCTGCCCGAATACGTGGAGCCGGCCCTGAGCCCGGCCGGCGGCGACGGCGCGTTTCCACTCGTGCTGACCACGGCGAAGATCCCGCATTTCTGCCACAGCCAGCAACGCGACGTGCCGTCGCTGCGCCGGCGCATGCCAGACCCGCTGATCGCGATCCATCCCCGCGCCGCCGCCGCACGCGGCATCGCCGACGGCGACTGGGTCGAGGTGGTGAGCCCGAAGGGCCGCATCCGCCTCAGGGCGCGCTTCGACCGCGCGCTCGATCCGCGCGTCGTCGTCGGGCAATACGGATGGTGGCAGGCGAGCCCGGCGCTCGGCCTGGCGGGATACGACCCGTTCTCGGGCGAAGGCTCGAACTACAACGTCCTGATCGGCGACGACCGGCTCGACCCGATCAGCGGGTCGGTGCCGCATCGCTCCTATCTGTGCGACGTGCGGCCGCTCGCCGCGCCGGCCGCAGCCGCCTGCGATTGATCGCCGGCCTCAATACACCATCGTGGGCGAGCAGAGGCTCCCCGGGCGGCAGCCGTCCAGCCCGGCGATCTCGAGCGACAGCTTGGTCTTGATCGCCTGGGCGTAGCTGTCCCAGCTCGCCGGCATGACGAAGCCCGAAACCGTCTCCTTGTAGAAGTCCAGCACGCCGGGTTCGTCCTCGATCACCAGCGCATTGACCATGGCGTCCATGGCCATGAGCGCGGCCACCGCGGCGCGCGGATCGGAGCCGGCGTTGTTGGAGCCGTCGCTGGAGACGTCGACGACGTGGCGCAGGCAGTCGGGTCCCGCCTTGATCGCGGCCGCGGCCGCCGTCAGCGCGTCGCCGACCGCAGTCGATCCGGACTGCTTGCGCTGGTAGGTGGCGAGGATCAGCGCCACCGACTTGGCGTCGCCCTCGCTCGCGATCGGCGTCCAGGGAAGGATGAGGGCGGAGCCGCTCGACCATTCGATCGCCGTCACCGCGATGCGCCCGTTGGGCCCGTGCGTGATGCGCTCGACGATGGCAGGGCTCGACAGCGCGTCGGCCGTGGCCTTGGCCTGCAGCTCCCATTCCCTGGCATCGACGCTTCCGCTCGCGTCGAGCAGCAAGACAAGGCAGAGATCGGCAATCATGCAAAGGCTCCTTCAAGCAGATGGGGCCTCGCGCTCGTGCGCTGGTGCATGAGCGCGGCCGGCACCGCTACGTGCCTGCAACCAACGCGCCAGCCTTTGGTCCGGTTCAATAATCGCGCTCAATGGTTAACAAATTGCGCCGTGGGCGATACATTGGTTGGAAACTTGCACGCAGTGCGATTGCACCTGATTCGCCGGCCGGCGGCGCGCCGAAAACCCGGTCAGCCCCGGGGAGCAAGGCGCCATGAAATCGGCAGATGCCGCCGCAGGCCGCCTCGATTGACGCGCGTCCCGCAATCCCCACATATGACCGGGACAATTCCCGCATGAACCGGCCGCCCTTGCCAAACGGCAGCCGTGACCGTTGAATGACCCCGCCGGCTCTCGGCGGGGGGACGCCGCGGGGGCAGCGCCCGGACCTGGATGACGACGATGATGATGATGCGCGAACAGATGTCCTCGCCGCGACGCGAGCCGGAGCCCGCCAATCGGCAGACGGCCGGGAACGAGTGGATGGCGCAGAGGAATCCCGAGGCGGCGAACATCAAGCTGCATGGCCCCGAGGCCTTCGCCGGCATGCGCCGGGCCGGGCGCCTGGCCGCCGAGGTGCTCGACTACGTCACGCCCCACGTCGTGCCGGGCGTCAGCACCGGACGGCTGGACGCGCTGTGCCACAACTTCATCGTCGAGCGCGGCGCCGTGCCGGCCCCGCTCGGCTATCGCGGCTTCCCGCGCTCGATCTGCACCTCGGTCAACCACGTCGTCTGCCACGGCATCCCCGGCGACAAGGTGCTGGCCGACGGCGACATCGTGAACATCGATATCACCGTGATCGTCGACGGCTGGCACGGCGACACCAGCCGCATGTTCCTGGTCGGCGACGACATCAAGCTGAAGGCGCGCAAGCTGGTCGACGTGACCTACGAAGCCATGATGAAGGGCATCGAGGCGGTCAGGCCCGGCGCCACACTCGGCGACGTGGGCGCCGCCATCCAGAGCCATGCCGAGGCCCATCGCTTTTCCGTCGTGCGCGACTTCTGCGGCCACGGCATCGGCCGCGTCTTCCACGACGCGCCCTCGGTGCTGCACTACGGCCAGGCCGGCAAGGGCGAGGTGCTGCGCGCGGGCATGTTCTTCACGATCGAGCCGATGATCAATGCCGGCCGCTGGGAGGTGAAGATCCTGGGCGACGGCTGGACCGCCGTGACCAAGGACAAGTCGCTCTCGGCGCAGTTCGAGCACACGATCGGCGTCACCGCCGACGGGTACGAGATCTTCACCCTGTCGCCCGCCGGCCACAGCCGCCCGCCTTACAAGCTCGGTTAGGTGGGCGACCAACCGCCAGAAAAGGCGGCCAAGGACAAGCCGCACTACCACGGCCACCGCGCCCGCCTGCGCGAGCGCTTCCGTGAGTCGCCGCAGTCCCTTCCGGACTACGAGTATCTCGAGTTGCTCCTGTTCCAGGCGAACGAGCGCAAGGACACCAAGCCGCTCGCCAAGCGACTGCTGGCAGCCTTTGACGAGGATCTGGGCCGGCTCGCCAATGCAAGCGACGCCGAGATCGAAAAAATCGTCGCGCTGGAGAAGGGGTTCAATGCCGAGCGGGTGGTCGTCGCCATCCGGCAGATCGGCGAAGGCGCGAGTCGTCTTCTTCGCAGCCAGGTCGCGCAGCGCCCGCTGCTCGGCTCGTGGACGCAACTGCTCGACTACCTGAGCGTCGCGCAGGCCAGCCACGGCATCGAGCAATTCCGCCTGCTGTTCCTCAACGCCAAGAACGAGCTGATCCGGGACGAGGTGCAACAGACCGGAACGATCGACGAGACGCCGGTCTACCCGCGCGAGGTCGCCAAGCGCGCACTCGAGCTTGGCGCGGCGGCGCTGATCGTCGTGCACAACCACCCGTCGGGCGACACCACGCCGAGCCGCGCCGACATCGCGATCACGCGCGAGATCGCCGCCGCGCTCAAGGCACTCGACATCGCGCTGCACGACCACATCATCGTCGGCCGCGGCCGCCACGCGAGCTTCCGCAGCCTGGGGCTCCTGTAGGCCTGCGGCTCCCGCCTATTGTCCGCGTACCCGCCGCAGCAACGCGTGGCCGGCATCGCGGATATGGGCCGTCAGCAGCCTTTGCGCCTCGGCGCGGTCGCCGCGCTCGATCGCCGCCAGCAGCGCACGGTGCTCGTGGTCCGAGCGCGGCTGCCAGTCGAGCGCGCGCCAGGTGGCGAACAGGAAGCGCGCGCCGGCGCGGTGCAGGTCGTCGATCGCCGCCAGCAGCCGCTTCATGCCGCAGGGCGCGACCAGCGCGCGGTGGAAGCGCCGGTTGGCCGCTTCCCAGACGCGGATGTTGTCGGAGGCCTCGCCCGCCGCGATCGCCGCGCGCGCGACGGCGATGTCGTCGGGGCCGATGCGGTCGAAGGCGTGCACCAGCGCCAGTTCCTCGAGTGCCGTCCGCATCTCGGTAACTTCCAGGATGGAGTCGGGATCGAGCGGCGGCACGCGCACGCCGCGCCGCGGCTCGCTCTCGACCAGACCCTGCGCCTCGAGCCGCCGGAACGCCTCGCGCACCGGCACGTGACTGGCGCGGAACTCGGCCGCGACATGGTCCTGGCGCAGCCGCGCGCCGGGCGGGATCGCGCCGCCGACGATCCGCTCGGCCAGGGCGCGGGCGATCTGCCCGGCGACGGTACGGTCCTCGTCTGGGTGGGTGGACGGAAGGGCTTGCATCTGTACCATCTTTCTGATTTATAGATTATCTATAAGTGTTCGGGGGAGCACAAGATGCCACGCGCCCGCCCGGCCCGGCTGCGCCACATCGCCGGGATCGGCGTCGACCGCATGGGCTCGATCGCCGACGCCGACCCGGCCCGCGACTATCTGCGGCTGGAGAACCTGGACACCGACATCGCACCCGACCCGGAAGCGATCGAGCGCACCCGCCGCGCGGCGAGCGAGGACGCGGACAACAGCTACCTGCCCTTCGTCGGGCAGCGCCGGCTGCGCGAGGTCGCGGCCGCGCATGTCGCGCGCCTGTCCGGCGTCCCTTATTCGGGCGAGCGCAACTGCGTGATCTCCGCCGGCGGCCTCAGCGGCATCCTCAACGTGCTGCTGGCGACGATCGAGATCGGCGACGAGGTGATCGTCACCGACCCGACCTATGCCGGGCTCATCAACCGCGTGCGGCTCGCCGGCGGCGTGCCGCGCTACGTGCCGTTCCGCTTCCGGCCGGGCGGACCCTGGGCGCTCGACCGCGACGCGCTCGGGGCCGCCGTCACGCCGCGGACGCGCGCCATGCTGCTGATGTCGCCCTCGATGCCGTCCGGCGGCATGCTGGACGCCGAGGACTGGCGCCTGGTCGCCGCGCTGTGCGTGCGGCACGACCTTCTCCTGATCCTCGACAGCGCGATGGAACGGCTGGTGTTCGACGGCGCGCCGGTGATCCACCCGGCCGGGCTGCCGTGCATGGCCGAGCGCACGATCACGGTCGGCTCCTCGGCCAAGGAGCTGCGCATGATCGGCTGGCGCGTCGGCTGGGTCGTGGCACCCGAGGCCTTCATGCCCGACCTGGTCGCCGTGTCGCTCGCCAACGTCGTGGTCCCGGTCGGCATCGCCCAGGACGCGGTGGCGACCGCGCTCGAGAACTCCGCCGCGTCGCTGCCCGCCTACGTCGCCGAGCTCGCGGCGCGCCGCGACGCAGTCGCCGCGGCGCTCGACGGCCTTCCCTACGGCATGCCGCGCGGCGGCTGGTCGATGCTGCTGCGCGTGTCGGATTTCGGCATCGACGGCGCCGCCATGGCGCAGCGCCTGCTGGCGGAAGGCGTCTGCGCCACGCCGATGGCCGGCTGGGGCGAGACGCACGGGGCGCAGTACATCCGCTTCGTCTACGCCAACGAGCCCGTGCCGCGGCTGCAGCGCCTGCGCGGCGCGGTGCGCGCGGCGCTGCGGCGGGCGGCATGAGCGCCGCGGCGGCGAC
>CAZLBB010000086.1:0-24554 GCA_964557415.1 uncultured Rhodospirillaceae bacterium | reverse complement strand
ATCACGGCGTAGATCGGGAACACCATGTAGGGCAGCAGCACGTGCACCATGCCGATCAGCACGCCGTTCAGGTTGTTGAGCAGCGGCAGCGGATCGGACAGGAGCCCGAGGTCGAGCAGGAAGCGGTTGATGATGCCGTTGCGGCCGAGCAGGATCATCCAGCCGTAGGTGCGCACCAGGATCGAGGTCCAGAACGGCAGCAGCACGAAGATGATGCCGATGGTGGGCCAGGGCGGCCTTGTGCTGGCGAGGAAATAGGCGACGGGATAGCCGAGCAGCAGGCTGATCGCGCTGACATAGGCGGCGATCAGCATGGTGTCGATCAGCACGCCGACATAGAGCCCGTCGGTCAGCGCCTTCTCGTAGGCCTTGAGCGAGCCGCCCTCGAAGCTCTGGCCCAGCAGCAGCGCCATGGGCAGCAGGTAGAACGCCAGCAGGAACAGGAGCGCCGGCGCCGCCGCCAGCAGCAGCAGCGCGGTGGCGCGGTTGTTGCGCCACCAGTGCGCGGTGCCGGTCGCCGCCGCCGCCGGCCGGTCGGCAACGGCCGCCGTCATGACCAGGCGACCAGGTGCAGGTCGTCGCGGTTCCAGCCCAAGGTCGTGCGGTCGCCCACGCGCAGCGACTCGCCGGCCTCGCGGAACGGCCAGCGCACGATGATCTCGATTCCCGGGCCCTCGATACCGGTATCCAGCCGGATGCGGTATTTCACCGTCTCGCCGAGATAGACCGTCTCGACCACCTCGCCCGAAAACACGCTGTCGAGGCGTTCGCCGGCGGGACCCTTGGCATCGACCACCGGCTTCGGTCGCTCCGGCCGCAGCATCAGTCCGACCTCGCTGCCCTCGGGCGGGGCGCCCGACGGCAGGGGCACGCGCGCGCCGCCCTCGAGCGCGGCATGGCCGCTGCCGGCGACGCGGCCGCGGAACAGGTTGGACTCGCCGATGAAGCCGGCGACGAAGCGCGTGGCCGGCCGGCGGTAGATCTCCTCCGGCGTGCCGAGCTGCACGATCCGGCCCTGCTCCATGACCGCGATGCGGTCGGATAGGATCAGCGCCTCCTCCTGGTCGTGCGTGACGAAGAGCGCGGTGAGGCCGAGCTTGCGCTGCAGCCGGCGCACCTCGAGCTGCATCTGCTCGCGCAGCTTGCGGTCGAGCGCGCCGAACGGCTCGTCGAGCAGCAGGAGGCGCGGGCCGAACACGATGGCGCGCGCCAGCGCCGCGCGCTGCTGCTGGCCGCCCGAGAGCTGGCGCGGCAGCCGTGCCCCCAGGCCGGGAAGGTCGACCAGCGCCAGCACGTCCTCGACCCGGCGCTGGATCTCGGCCTTGGGCACCTTGCGCATCTGCAGCGGGAAGGCGATGTTCTCGGCGATGGTCATGTGCGGGAACAGGGCATAGTTCTGGAACACCATGCCGATGTCGCGCCTGGCCGGCGGCGCGGTGGTGATGCGGCGCTCGCCCAGCAGCACCTCGCCCTCGTCCGGCATCTCGAAGCCGGCGACGACCTTCAAGAGCGTGGTCTTGCCCGAGCCGCTGGGCCCGAGGATCGTCAGAAGCTCGCCCTTGCGCACGGCAAGGTCGATGCCGGCCAGGGCGGTGACCGGCCCGAAGCGGCGGACGACGCCGGCGAGCGCGAGGTCGCCCTCGTCGCCCGCCGGCGTGACGCGCGCCCTTACTTCGCGAGCATCCACCGCGACCAGCGCTCCTGAACGGCCGGGCCATTCTGCTTCCACCAGGCGAGGTCGGTCCAGAACTGCTTGGGGAAGTGCTCCGGGCTGGTCGGCAGGAACGGCTTCAACTTCTCGTCGGTGTAGTTGATGGCGTCGAGGTTGAGGCCGGGATAGCCGATGATGTTGGCGTAGACGCCCTGCGGCTTGGCCTCGGCCACCAGCGCCAGGAACTTCTGGCCCCAGTAGACGTCCTTGGCGCCCTTCGGGATGCCGAAGGCCGATTCCTTCATCACGCCCTGGTTCCATTCGATCTTGAGCGGCGCGCCCTGGGAGATCGGCACGTAGTAGCGGCCGTTCCAGGCGGTGCCGATCACGGCTTCCTTGTCGATCAGCACCTGGGCCGACTGCGCGCCGGTGGTCCACCAGACCGCGACGTGCTTCTTGATCTGGTCGAGCTTCTTGAACGCACGGTCGAGGTCGAGCGGATAGAGCTTGTCCATCGGCACGCCGTCGGCGATCAGCGCGAACTCGAGGTTGTCGACCGGCGCGTTCTGCATGGTGCGCGGCCCGGGGAACTTCTGCACGTTCCAGAAGTCGGCCCAGCTCTTCGGCTGGTTGCCTTCCTTGAAGACGTCGGTACGGTAGCCCATGACCGTCGAGTACACGCCCTTGGGGAAGACGAACTTGCGGTTCTGCGTGTGCTTGGGATAGCGCGACAGGTCGATGATCTTGAGATCGAGCGGGGCCAGGAGGCCGGATTCCTCGGCCAGGATCGCGTCCTGCCCGCCGATCTCGGTGACGGTCCACTCGACGTTGCCGCTCTGCACCATGGCGCGCAGCTTGCCCAGGTCGACCGGGCTGGTGGCGACGACCTTGATGCCGTAGCGCTTCTCGAACTCGTCGTAGAACGCCTTCTTCATGGCGTTCTGCATCGCGCCGCCGGAATCGTTGACGACGATCTGCGCCGGCTTGGGCGGCTCGGTCTGCGCCTGCGCACCCGCCATGGCCAGGAACAGCGCGGCCGACGCCGCCACGATGGAGCGTGCCGCCGTCGTCCTACTTTGCGATTGCCACATGGACATCTCCCTCGCCTGGTGTGTTTGCCTCTCTCAGCCCAGTCCCAGAAACCTCGCCGCGTTGTCGTGGAGCCACTTGCGCTTGACCGGCTCCTTCAGCGGCAGCGCCTCGATCTCGGCGATGCTGCGCTCGACCGGCAGCAGCGGATAGGAGGTGCCGAAGATGATGCGGTCCTGCAGGATCGTGTTGCCGAACTGCAGCAGCGGCTCGTAGCCCGAGTTCGCCACGGTCAGGTATTTCGGCCGGACCGGCGCCAGGCCGATCCACACGTTGGTGTGCCGCCACGCCACCGCCACCAGCTCGTGGCACCAGGGCCAGCCCGGCGGCGCGGCGCAGACCCGGAGCTCCGGGAAGTGGATCATGACGTCGTCGAGGTACTGCGGCTTGCCGTAGTCCATCGGCGTCGAGGTGGAGAAATTCACGCTGCAATGCACGTTGACCGGGATGTCCAGCTCGATGCACTTGGCGTAGAGGGGGAACATCTTCGGGTCGTTGATGCGGAGCTCGTGCTCGAAGCACTGCAGGTTCAGGCCCTTGAGGCCGAGCTCCTTGACCGCGACTTCCAGCTCGCGGATCGCCGTCATGCCCTTGTGCGGGTCGACCCCGGCGAAGCCGATGAAGCGCGGCCCGTGCCTCTTGCAGAAGGCGGCGACGTCCTCGTTCCTGATGCGGAAGCCGAACGTGGTCTCGAGGTCGCGCGCCTTGATGACGACGCGCTCGGCGCCGAGCTTGTCGTACATCGACAGGTATTCGGGCAGCGTCGCCGTCTTGGGCAGTTCGGCGTCGGCGGCGCGTTCGCTCGAGCGGTAGACGCGGCGGTAGTTGTCGAGATGCTTCCCGGTCTTGGTGAACTCGGGCAGCGGCGGGCGGCTGCTGAAGTCGATGAAGGGCAGGGTCCTGGTCATATCCATTTGCCTTCGACGCGATCGTAGCTGTCTTTGCGCAGGTCGGCGACGCCCTGCGTCAGGACCTTCTTGGCGATCTTGCCCGACGGCGTCTTGGGCAGGTCCTTGCTGTAGGCGATGAAGCGCGGGACCTTGAAGCGCGCCAGGTTCGCCTCGCAATGCGCGATGATGCGCTCGGGCGGCAGGTCCTGGGGCTTGAGCGACGGATCGAGCACGATATAGGCCTTCACTTCCTCGCCGCGGGTCGGGTCCGGCACCGGCACGGCAGCGGCCTCGACGATCTCGGGCAGGCCGCGCAGCACCGCCTCGACCTCGCGCGCGGCGATGTTCTCGCCCGCGCGGCGGATCATATCCTTGATGCGGCCGACGATGTAGAAATAGCCGCGCTCGTCCTGGCGGAACAGGTCGCCCGTGCGGAACCAGCCGTCCTGGAACGCCGCCGCCGTGGCCTCCGGGTTGTTGTAGTAGCCCTGCAGAATGCCCGGCCCCCTGACCTGCAGCTCGCCGACCTCGCCCACGGCGACCGGCTTGCCGGCGTCGTCGACGATGCGCGCCTCGCGGAACGGGCTTGGCTTGCCGCAGGAGCCCGATCCGACCATGTCGGTCGCCTCGATCGGCATGAACAGGCCGTTGCCGATCTCCGTCATGCCGAAGGCCTCGCGCGCGATGAAGTCGAAGCGCTCCTCCAGCGCGGCGTGGACCTCCTTGTGCAGGCCGTAGACGTTGACGCGGATGATCTCGTTGTCGCGGTCGCTTGGGCTCGGCGGCTGCTTGAAGACGAGCTCGGGAAACAGCGTGAACTGGATTCGGTGCTCGCGCAGCCAGGACATGAAGCGGCTGGCACTCTGGCGCCTTGCCGCGAACAGCGTGCCGCGCTGGTGGAACGCCATCAGCAGCAGCCATTGCGGATCCATGTAGAAGAACGGCGTCGCCGCCAGGATGCGCTTGTAGTCGCGGCCGTCGCGCCACGCGCTCACCTTCGAGATGGTGAGCCAGTAAAGCTGGCTCAGCATGCAGCCCTTCGGGAACCCGGTCGTGCCCGAGGTGTACTGGATGTTCATCAGATCGTCGTGCGCGACCGGCGCCGGCGGCGTGAAGTCGCTGCGCTGCCCGGCGGCCAGCTCCTCCCAGGCGCGGAATCCGCGCCGCCTGCTGCCGACCACGAACACGTTCTCGCCGCCGAACGACTTGCCCGTGAGCCCGGCCAGCGTCGGCAGGCATTCGTCGTGGATCACCAGCCATTGCGCCTCGCCGTTCTCGGCGACGTACTCCATCTCGCGCGCGGTATAGGCGATGTTCATCGGGATCATGACCGCGCCGAGCCTGGCGAGCGCCAGCCACGTGGTCGGGAAGGCGGCGACGTTCGGCAGCATGACGGCGACATGGCTGCCCTTGCGGATGCCCGCGCGCGCCATGCCGTTGGCGAGCGCGTTCACGCGCGCCTGGACCTGGCTGTAGGTCGCCGTCTCGCCGCTCTCGAAGAAGTTCCACGCCACCTGGTCCGGCGAGTCCGCCGCGGCCTGGTCGACGAGGGCGCCGATATTGGCGGGAAGCGGCTCGGACTCGATGCGGCGCCGGCGCTCCTCGACCGGCGGCACTTGGACGCTGAGGACGTCGCGTCGCGACATCGTTTCCTGCCCCCATTTCGGCCGGCGCTTCACGCGCTCTTAAAACAAATCTGTGCAGCAGTTATGGAATGAAACATTTGTTCCGTCAAGCTGGCGGCGAAGCCGGCGGCCGGGCTTGCCCAACGGCTGCCCTGTTCCGCCGTTGCGCACTCCGCAGCTACCCTCTTTCGTCGTGCCCGGGACAAGCCCGGGCATGACGAACCGGGGAAGCGGGGGTTCTATGACCGCGCCTTCTCGCGCCAGTAGACGCCGAAGCGTTCGCGGCGCTGGAATTCCTGCTTGACGCGCTCGACCGCCTCCGGGCCGTTGCGCGCGACCATGACGCAGATGAAGCATTCCAGCAGCGCCATCTTGGCGACCAGCGACTGGTAGAAGGACGGGCCGGTGGTCGGCACGACGAAGACGTGCGCGGCGTGCTGGGCGATCGGCGACAGCGAGCTGTCGGTGATGGCGATCACCGGGGCGCCGGCGGCGACGGCGTACTCGACCGCCTTGACGGCGTCGAGCGCGTAGGGCTCGCCGCTCAAGGCCAGCATCGCGTCGCGCGGCCCGATGTCGCCCAGCTCGTCGATCAGCATGCCGAGCCGGCCTTCCAGCAGCACGGTCTTGCGCGTGAAGGTCTTGACCACGTAGTCGAAATAGAAGCTGGCGGCGAAGTTTGAGCGCAGGCCCAGGATGTAGATGCGCCGCGCCTTGGCCAGGCAGTTCCCGGCCGCCTCGACCTTGTCGGGCGGGATGCTGGCGAAGGTCTCGCGGATGTTGCGCTGCAGCATCTCGCCGGCGCTGCGGTAGGTGCTCTCGAACGCGCGCGCGGCCTTGCCCGCGACGATCGACTCGGCGTCCATGGCATAGCGCGCGCTGCCCATGCCGGCGTGCATGCCGGCGCGGAAGGCGTCGCGGAAGCCCTGGTAGGTGTCGAAGCCGAGCTGGTTGGCGAGCCTGACCAGCGAGGCCGGGCTGACGCCGGCGCGGCCGGCGACGCGGCGCAGCGGGTAGAGCGCGACGAAGGCCGGCTCCTTCAGCGCGAAGCGCGCGGCGTTGCGCAACTGCGCGCTCAGGCCCGGATAGGCGGCGTGCAGCTTCTGTTTGACCTCGGCGAGATCGGTCATGAGAATCCCGGCCCGTTGCGTCGGGCCGGGAAGGTATCGCGAAAGACGGCTTCTACGCTACCTGCCTGATGAAGGAGGTCAGGCCTGGCCGCGCATGAACTTGGCCGCCTGCTCGTTGAACTGCTTCGGCGTGATCTTC
Organism: uncultured Rhodospirillaceae bacterium; assembly: GCA_964557415.1. Lineage (GTDB taxonomy): Bacteria > Pseudomonadota > Alphaproteobacteria > JAEULC01 > JAEULC01 > JAEULC01. Next base: position 18,030 of record CAZLBB010000086.1, on the reverse strand, counting down.
TCGCGCAGGACCTCCTGCCAGAACGGCGGGATCTTGTCCTGGAAGTTGGCCCAGTTCTTGTGCTCGTAGGGCGGCGTCCACCAGGTGCCCGCCTCGTCGAGGCCGAACTTGATGAAGCGGTTGTTCTGGAAGTCGGGATGCGCCGACGCCGACTTCCGGACCGGCGGCACCGAGCGGCCGGCGGTGTAGAGCATGAGCGCGTCGCCCGAGCTGATGAACTGCATGAACTCCCAGGCCGCGTCCTTCTCCTTGCAGCCGGTCGTCATCATCGGCCCTTCCGGGTTGGCCAGCATGTACTTGTTCGGGCCGACGCGCGGGTTGGCCATCGGCTGGATGGCGTCGCCGAGCGCCTTCATCATCGCCGGGCTGGCGTGCGGCCCGTAGTACCAGAAGCCGCACTTGCTCTTCTCCATCAGCGCGTACTGCTCGCGGTAGCCGTCGTTGACCGCGCTGGGCTGCGCCGACTTGTCCTTGGTGAACATGCCGACCCACTTCTCGGTCACCGAAACCGCGGCGGGCGAATCGAAATCGACGTTGCCCTTCTCGTCGAAGAACTTGACGCCGGCGCTGGCCCAGATCGGCAGGATCACCTGGATCGCCGAGTAGGTCTGCCCGCGCATGGCGATGCCGTAGCGGTCGGGCGCCTTGGTGATCGCCTTGGCGGCGGCCACGAACTCGTCGAAGGTCTCGGGCACCTTGACGTTCGCCTCCTTCAGCCAGTCGGCGCGATAGAAGACGTAGTAGGGGATGCTGGTCTGCGGCAGATAGAGCAGCGGCTGCCCCTTCTTCGACTTGCACTGCTCGATCACGTTGGGGAAGAAGTCCGCCTTGGCGTCCCACTTGTCGAAGCGGTCGCCGATCGGATGCAGGATGCCGTTGTCGAGGTAGTCCTGCACCCAGTACTGCACGGTCATGATCACGTCGGGCGGCGCGCCGGCGGCGTGCGCGACCACCAGCTTCTTGCGCGACTCCATCACCGCCATGCTCGCGTCGACCTCGACCTCGATGAAGTTCTGCGACTTGTTGAACATCGCGACCGAGTCGGTCGAGATCTTCTGGTGCGTCGGGTTGTCGGCCCAGTTCCAGTAGGAGAGCTTCACCTTCTTGCGCACCGCCGGCTGCGCCAGCGCCGATCTCGCGCCGGCCGCCGCGACACCCGCGGCGCCGAGCAGCGCCATGGTGCGACGGCGCGTGAGGCCCTTCCTCTTGCCGCCAAGCGAATTCTTGTCCGTCATCGTTTCCTCCTTGTTGCGAAACCGTCGTTCGTCGTCGTCAGCCCTTGACCGCGCCCGCCGCGAGCCCGCTCATCAGCATGCGCTGGAACAGAAGGAACGTGAGCGCGACCGGCAGCGTGGTCAGCACGGCGCCGGCGGCGCTGATGCTCCACACCGCCGGCTCGCCCATGGCGAACAGGCGCATCATCACGGGCAGGGTCTTGACCGCGTTGGTGGTGGTGAACAGGAAGGCGAACAGGAAGTTGTTCCAGGTCATGATGAAGGCGAGCAGCCCGCCCGCCACCAGCCCCGGCACCGCCAGCGGCACGACGATGCGCAAGAGCGTGCCGAGGCGGCTGCAGCCGTCGACCTGCGCCGCCTCCTCGAGCTCGCGCGGCAGGGTGGAGAAGTAGTTGATCATCAGCAGCAGCACGAACGGCGCGCTGTGCGTCGCCTCGGCGAGGATCATGCCGAGATGCGTGTTGATCAGCCCATAGTGGCGGAAGATCACCAGGAGCGGCACCAGCAGCACGACGCTGGGGATCGTGTAGGTCACCAGGATCGCCATCAGCGCCGTGCTGCGGCCGAAGAAGCGGAAGCGCACGAAGCCGTAGGCGCCGAGGCTCGCCAGCGCCAGCGTCAGCAGCATGTTGCCGGTGGCGATGATCGTGCTGTTGACGAAGTACTGCGCGAACGGGTTCTTCTCGAACAGGTCGATGTAGTTCTGGACGGTCGGTTGGCTCGGGAAGTACTGCACCTTGCGGCTGCTGATCATGCCGAAGCCCTGGGTGACCTCGGGCGTGATCGAGGCGATCGCGATCCACAGGAACGGTCCCAGCGAATAGAGCAGCACCGCGCCCGCGGCGGCGTAGACGAGGATGCGCTTCGACGCGCGCTTCATTGCGCCAGCACCCGGCGCGCGAGGTGGCGCACGTAGAGGGCGGAAGCCGCCACCAGCAGGACCGCCAGCGCGACGGCGACGGCCGAGGCGTAGCCGATCTCGAACTGCGTGGTCAGCTTGAAGCTGTAGACGGCCTCGGTGTAGTTGGTGAAGCCCGGTCCGCCCTGCGTCATGATGAAGATCATGTCGATGTGGTTCGACATCCAGATCATGCGCAGCAGCACCAGGAACATCATCGTCGGCGCCAGGTGCGGCAGCGTGATGTGCCAGAACATGCGCAAAGGGCCGGCGCCGTCGACCCGCGCCGCCTCGTACAGCTCGAGCGGGATGGTCTGCAGCACCGCCAGCAGGATCAGCGCCATCAGGGGCGTGCCGTACCAGACCATGGCCGACACGATGACCCAGAAGCTGGCGGCGGGGTCGCTGAGGAACGAGAAGTACTCGCCGAGCACGCCGGCCTGGACCAGAAGGTCGTTGAGCAGGCCGAAATTGCCGTCGACCATGTAGGCGAACATCAGCGCCACGACGGCGGGCGGCGTGATGTAGGGCACCATCATCGCCGCGCGCACGAAGCCGCGGCCGCGGAAGCTGAGGTTGAGCAGCAGCGCGATCGGCAGGGCGATGGCGAGCTCGGTGAAGACGACCGCGAGGTCCCAGCGCAGCGTGCGCCACAGCCCCTCGAGGAACACGGTGTCGCCCGCCATGCGCACGAAGTTGCCGATGCCGATGAACTGCGCGCGCGCCAGGCGCAGCAGCGAGGCGTCGGTCAGCGCCAGCCAGATGGCGTAGAGCGCCGGGTAGACGCTGATCGCCAGCAGCAGCAGCGCGATCGGTGCGATGAGCAGATACGGCAGGGGGTCGGGCGCGCGCCGGCGACGCCGTGCGGCGCGGCCGACGGCAGAAGCAGGAGACCGCAATCCGACTTCGACCATCTTGTGACCCAGGCCCCAGCGGTGGCGAACGATACGGTCAGGGCATGGCCGGATGGCGGCGGCGGTGCATGGAACTGGACAGGCCGGTTGTCGTTCTCGCGCCGCCTTGCGGTCGGCTCCCCCATGTGACCCGAGATATGGCACGCGGTCGGTCCGTTTGCCATTTCCATCCCGCGAACCCGCCTGCGTGACTTACGAACGCCGAACCCGCTGCGGCTGCTTTTTCAGCGGTACGGCGCCGGCTAAGGTCAAGCGTCGGGCAGGGGAGAACCGGGTTCGTGGATCAGGGTTCCATCGAGCACGCGGCGCGATTGCTGGCGGCGGCGCGCCGCAGCTTGCGTCCGCTCGGCGCCTTGCCGGAAGCGTGCCGGCCGCGGACCGTCGACGACGTCCATGCGATCCAGGCGGCGACGGTCGCGGTGCTTGGCGAGCGCGTCGCCGGGTGGAAGGTGTCGGCGCCGATCGACGGCAAGCTGGTGCGCGGCGTCATCCTCGCCTCGGTGGTCTTCGCGAGCCCGGCGCGCGTCGAAGCCGCGCGCGCGAGGATGCTCGGCGTCGAGGCGGAGATCGCTTTCCGGTTCGAATGCGGCCTGCCGGCGCGCGCGCAGGAATACTCGTATGAAGAGGTCGCCGCCGCCGTGACCGCGTTCCCGGCGATCGAGATCGTCGACACGCGCTTCGCCGACTACGCCGCGACGCCGCTGCTCGACCGCTCGGCCGACTGCGTCTCCAACGGCGGCTTCGTGCACGGGGCACCGCAGGCGGCGTGGCGCGAACGCGATCTCGAGAACATCGAGGTCGTACTGAGCATCGCCGGCGCGGAGATCGTGCGCCGGCGCGGCGGCCATGCCGCCGGCGATCCGCTGCTGCCGGCGGTGGCACTGGTCAACGACCTGCGCGCCGGCGACGGCGTCGAGGCGGGACAGTTCATGACCACGGGCACCTATACCGGGCTCAACTTCGCCAAGCCGGGCCAGCCGGTGACCGCCGCCTTCGCCGGCATGGGGTCGGCCGAGGTCCGGTTCATCTGAGCGCATCGGCCACGGGAAGCCGCTTCATGTCGGATCAGCTCGCCACATTCCTGCGCAACCACCTCAAGGAAAAGCTCGCGCGCGACGAGGTGGTCGCCTCGATGATCGTGCGCCTGGTGCGCCACGTCGAGATCGCGCGCATCGCCAGCACCGCAAGCTTCGACACGTTCTATGTCGATCTCGAGCACAGCATGTTCTCGATCGACACCTGCAGCCAGATCTGCATGGCCGCGCTCGAGGTCGGCATCACGCCGCTGGTGCGCGTGCCGACGCACGGGCCCGAGTTCGTCTCGCGCGTGCTCGACGGCGGCGCGCTCGGCGTGATCGCGCCGCATATCCGCTCGGCGGCAGAGGCGGCCCGGGTGGTGCGTCACGCCAAGTACCCGCCGATGGGCGAGCGCTCGGCCGGCGGGCCGCTGGCGCAGTACCGCTTCCGCGACTTCCCGGTGGAGGAGGCCAACGCCGCCGCCAACGCGGCGACGATGGTGGTGGCGATGGTGGAGACGCGCGACGCGCTCGACCGGGTGGAGGAGATCGCGGCGGTCGACGGCGTCGACCTGCTGCTGTTCGGCAGCAACGACCTCACCGCCGAGCTCGGCATTCCCGGGCAGTTCGGCCACAAGAAGCTGCGCGAGGCCTACCGGCGCGCCATCGGCGCCGCGCGCAGCCGGGGCAAGCATGTCGGCATCGGCGGCCTCGGCTCGCGGCCCGACCTGGTGGCCGAGATCGTGGCCGAGGGCGCGCGCTACGTGTCGGTCGGGAACGACCTGTCGTTCCTGCTCGCGGCCGCGGCGGAGCGCGCCGAGTTCGTGCACGCGTTGAAGCGATAGAGGCCGACATGACCAGGATCGCCGTGCTCGACGACTGGCAAGGCATCGCCGAGCGCTCGGCCGACTGGAGCGCCTTGAGGCAGCGCGCCGAGGTCGTGTTCTTCCAGGAGGCGTTCGGCGGCGAGGACGAGGCCGCAACGCGCCTGGCGGACTTCGACATCCTCCTGACCATGCGCGAGCGCACGGCCTTTCCCGCCTCGCTGGTGCGGCGCCTGCCGAAGCTCAGGATGCTGGGCATGACGGGGCATCGCGCCGCGGCGATCGACGTGGCGGCGCTGACGGCGCAGGGCGTGACCGTCTGCTACACCAGCGGCGGCGGCAACGGCGCCGGCACGGCCGAGCTGACGCTCGGCCTCATCCTCGCGGCGACGCGCCGGATCGCGGACGGCCATGCCGCCATCCGCGCCGGCCGCTTCCAGGACGGGGTCGCGCCCGGCCGCGAGCTGGCGGGCAAGACGCTGGGCGTCGTCGGCCTCGGCCGGCTCGGCACGCGCGTGGCGCGCTACGGCCGCGCGCTCGACATGAAGGTGATCGCCTGGAGCCAGAACCTCACCGCGGCGCGGGCCGAGGAGGCCGGCGCCGTGCTGGCGGGCAAGGACGAGCTGCTGGAAGCGGCCGACGTCGTCACGCTGCACCTCGTGCTGTCGCCGCGCACGCGCGGGCTGATCGGCGCGCGCGAACTCGGCCTCATGCAGCCGGGCGCGCTGCTGGTCAACACCTCGCGCGGTCCGCTGGTCGACGAGGCGGCGCTGGTCGCGGCCTTGCGCGCCGGACGGCTCAGCGCCGCCCTCGATGTCTACGACCGCGAGCCGCTGCCGCCGGACCATCCGCTGCGCAGCGCGCCCAACGTCGTGCTGACGCCGCATCTCGGCTACGGCACGATCGAGACCTTCGAGATCTTCTACCGCGACAGCGTCGAGAACGCGCTCGCCTTCATCGAGGGGCGGCCGGTGCGCGTGCTCGATCCGCCGAAGAGCCAGGCGGTGGGGGCGTGAGGCGCGCCTTGCCGCCGGCCGGCGGCGCGGAGCCTACTGCCGCTGCCGTGCGGCCTGCACGTCCGCCTGCAGCCGCTTGATCCGGGCCTTCATCTCGTCGGGCAGGGCGGGCCAGCCGTCATAGGTGAGCAGCCGGAACGCCTCGTTGTAGTTCTTCGCGGCATAGGCCGCCTCCGCCTGGCCGAGGCGGGCGCGCGAATCCGCCAGCAGCATCGCGTTCGGCTTCGGCGACGTTGCCGGCCAGGTCGCCAGGACCTGGCGGATGATGGCGTATTCCTGCTGCGCCTCCGCGAAGCGCCCCGTTCCCTGCAAGGCCTGTGCCTTGCCGAGGCGCGCGTCGGAGATCAGCGTCGCCAGGGTCGGCGCCTCGGGCACCGTGTTGGGCGCGATCGTCGGGTCGGGCAGCATGGCCTCGGGCAGCGGCAGGATGACGGCCTGCTTGTCGAAGCGCCTCTCCAGCTCGACCACGCCGGCATAGGCCTCGAGCGCCGCGGGATAGGCGCGCGCCGCCAGCGCGGCGTCGCCCTCGGCCACGCGGACGATCGTCTGCAAGCCCGCGGCGTCGAGCCCGATCAGATCGACCGGTCCCGGCGGCCGCGCCGCGTAGCTGGTCGCCATCAGCCGCGCCTCGGCCTCCTCCAGGGCGATGGCGGCGCGGCGCTCGCGGCGCGCGGCGGCGGTATCGCTGCGGCGGTGCGCGACGAGCACGCTGCGATAGGCCGGGATGCGCGCGTCGACCGGGTCGCGCGTGGCAGCCCGCGTCAGCGCCGCCTCGGCGGCCGCCCAGTCGGTGCGCGTGATCGCGTCCCAGGCGGACTTGAGCTCGGCGGCGGCCGTGCTGTGGCGCAGCGGCTCCGCCATGAGCGCGTAGATCTGCTGCTTGCGCGGCTGATTGCTGCGCTTGGCGAGCTCGGCCAGGCGCCGGTAGAGATCGGCGCTCTCGGGCTGGAGCGCATAGGCCCTCTGCAGCGCCGCGCCGGCGGCGGCGAGATCGCCCGCGGCCAGGGCGTCGTCGCCGCGCTTGAGCAGCGCCGGGATGACCTCGTTCTCCACGCGCTGCGCCTCGGCCTGGCGCTTCTGCGCCTCCTGCTCGATCGCCGCCGCCTGGGCGTCGAGGCGGGCGGCCTCGGCCAGGGCCTCGGCGGTCGGCGGATAGGTTGTCGTGATCTCGTAGACGCCGTCGCTGCGCTGCTCGCGGTGCCGCTCGACGCGCGGCGTGCGCAGCGCCGAGGCGCGCGAGCGCAGCTGCGCCGCGGTGTCGAACAGGATGCGGGTCTTGAGGCGCAGCAGCCGCAGGTTCTGCGGCTCGACCGCGAGGCCGCGGTCCGCCAGTTCCTCGGCGTCGCGGGCGCGGCCCAGCGTGTGCAGGATCAGGGCGCGCGTCGCCATCGCGTTGGCCGACCGGGCATCGATGCCGAGCGCGGTTTCGGTGAGATTGAGCACGCGGGCGAGTTCCTGCTGCTGCTCCGCCTTGCTCTGCGGCCGCACCTGCTTGCTGGCGCGCGGGCCGTTCCACAGCGTCGGCACCGCGTAGTGCCCATAAAGGAAGCGCGCCAGCATGTCGGGCCAGTCGGCGTTGCGCGCGTCGTCGCGGATCGCTTCCGTGATCGCGAGGATGCGATCCTGGTACATCTCGTCGTAGCGCAGCCGCCGGTTGTTGGCGAGGCGGTGCGCGGCGAGCGCCGCCTCGGTCAGCGCGGCGGTCTCGGCGTCGCCGCGTGCGATCTCGGCGAAGCGCTCGATCGCTCCGTCGGCCGGCGGCGCCGCCAGGTGGCGGCCGACCGCGGCCTTGGCGGCGGCGGCGTCGAAGCCGAGCCGCGCGGCGATCGCCAGGTCGATGGCCGCGCGCCGCGCGTCGCCGATGATGGCGGCGGCCTGTGCGCGGCCGGCATAGCCCTCGGCCCAGAGCGGCTGGATCGCGAGCACGCGGGTGAATTCCTCGCGCGCGCGCAGTCCGTCGCCGGCGCCGACCAGCGCCTGGGCCCATTTGCCGCGCAGCTCCGGGTCGTCGGGCTTGGTGCGGCGCAGGAGCTGGAGGTCGCGCAGGGCGGCGGCGAAATCGCCGCGGCCGAGATCGGTCCGGGCGCGCTCGGCGACCGCGGCGCCGGCCGCCGCGCCGGTCGCCTCGTGCCGGCGGGCGTAGGCGCGCGCCGCCTCGGGGAACAGGCGCTTGACCGGCGTGCTGGTCTGTACGTTGCGGCGCTGCACCTTGTCGTAGTAGCTGCCCTGGGTGCGCGACTGCCAGTATTCCATGGCCATGTCGTTGTAGACCATGTTGGCGTACTCGGGCGGCAATCCGCCCATGCCGAACAGCTGCGCGCCCTTGGCCGGGTTCCCGCTCATGCGATAGGCCGACGCAAGCCACAGCCTGGCCTCGCGGTCGTCGGCGCGCAGGCGCACGGCCCGCTCGAGGTCGGCGATCGCGGCGGGAAAGTTCTCGGCCAGCGTGTGGGCGACGCCGCGCGCGCGCAGAAAGTCGGGGTTGCTGTCTTCGGCCTGGATGGCGCGGGTGAGGCTTTGCGCGGCGCGGGCGTAGTCGCCGGCGCCGAGCGCCTGGATGCCCTCGATATAGGCGCCGGCGGCGGCCTGGTTGCCGGCGGCCTGGGCCAAGGCGGGTCGCGCGAAGGCGAGGCTTGCGAGGCCGGCCGCCAGCAGGGCACCGCCAGCCGCAGCCACCAGCAGGATGCGTCTCATGGTGGCCCCCTTGCCCCAACCATGACCCGTCCGGGCATGATCGCTCCGGCCTCGTCCGGCCGCAAGGCGGCGCACCCGCCTCAGCGCGCCAAGCCGATCTCGGCCAGTTCCTTGTCGATGTTCCGGTTGATGGCGCGGGCGGCGGCGAAATCCTGCTCGGCGCGCTTGCGCTCGCCCTTCTTCGCGAGGGCGTAGCCGCGGCCCCACAGCGAGTAGGCGAGCTTCGGGTCGAGCGCCAGGGCGGCGCCGAACGCGGCGATCGCCTGGTCGAGGTTGCCGGCGCGCAGATGGGCATAGCCCAGGCTGTCGCGGTAGCCGGCGGCTTTCGGCGCCAGGCGCACGGCCTCGTCGCAATCCCGGATCGCCTGCTGCGTTCGCCCGAGGATCGCGCCGTCCCAGCACCGCGCGTTCCAATAGCGCGCCTTGGCGGGATCGATCCGGATCGCTTCGTCGAAGTCGCGCAGGGCGCGCTCGCGCTGCTTCCGGTCGGCATGGGCGTTGCCGCGATTGAAGAACGCCTCGGCATAGTCCGGCTTGAGCTTGATCGCCAGGTCGTAGTCCTGGATGGCGCGGTCGTATTGCTTCAAGTCGTGGTGGACGTTGCCGCGGCGGCGGAACGCGGCGTAGTCGACCGGATTCAGCTCGGCCGCCTGGTCGAAGTCGCGCAGCGCGAGGTCGTACTGCTTCCGGTCGTGGTAGACGGCGCCGCGGTAGCGATAGAGGGCGCCATCGTCCGCGGCGAGGCCGATCGCCGCGCTGTAGTCCTGGATCGCGCGGTCGTAGTCGCGCCTGGCATAGTGGACGTGCCCCCGGAGACTGTAGGACGAGGATTCGCGAGGGTTCAGCGCGATGGCCTGGTCGCAGTCGGGGATGGCGCGGTCGTAGTCGTCCTTGGCGTAGCGGGCGTCGCAGCGCCTGCGGTAGGCGTAGGCATAGCTCGGATCGAGCCGGATCGCCTGGTCGTAGTCCTGGATGGCGCGATCGTATTCGCCCTTGTCGTAATGGGCGTCGGCGCGGCTGGCGTAGCCGTAGACGTAGTCCGGCTTGATCCGGAGCGCTTCGTCGAAGTCCTCGATGGCGCGGTCGTGCATCTCGATTCGATCATAGGCGACGCCGCGGAAGTAGAAGGCATGGTACGCCGCGGGGTCCAGCCGGATGACCGTGTCGTAGTCCTCGATCGCGCGCATGAATTCGTCGCGGTCGAGGCGGATCTTGCCGCGGTGGAAATAGGCGTCGGCATTGCCCGGGTCGATGCGGATCGCCTGGTCGAAGTCGCTCGCCGCCTGTTCCGCGTTTCCGAGCTTCGCATGGGAGAGGCCGCGGTTGTAGAAGAGGTCGGACGTCGGCGGGCCATGGCGCATGCTCTGGTCGTAGTCGCGGATCGCCTGTTCGTGCTGGCCCAGCTCCTGGTGGGCGAAGCCGCGCTGGAAGAAGGCGAGGGCGATGTCGTGCTCGCCGATCCGGCCGGATTGCAGCAGGCGCGTGCAGCTGTCGATCGCGGCCTCGGGTCCCTGGGAGCCGCCGCAGCGGCCGAAATCGGCCTCGGTGGCCTGACCGGCGGCCGGCGCCGGCGCCAGCGCGGCGAGAACCAGGCAAAGGACAAGGATGGGCGCGCGCATGGGTAACTTGACTAGCGCGGCGGTGTCGCCCGCTCATTGATCTGGCGCAAACGGCGTTCTGCCGGCGCGTGGTCGGTTGAACGGCCTTCGGCTCGGGCCGCCCGAGAGCGGGACCGTTCGCTAGCAGCCAAGCGCGTAGCCCGTGCGCCGCGAATCCGCGGCGCCCAGCTTGACCCCGCGGCGCCGGTCGTCGATCGCGATGCACACGCCGGTGCGCGGCCATTCGTCCTCAGGCCAGCGCTCGACCTTGTGGCCGAGGCGGGCAAGCGCATCGGCGGTCGCCTCCGGGAAGGAAGCCTCGAGCTTGAGCAGCCCGGGATAGCAGGCATGCGGGGCGAACGAGTCGGGGTAGCTGTAGGAGTAGAAGCGTTCCTGCTCGACGGCGGCCTGCGCGTCCATGCCGAAGGCCATCATGTTGAGGAAGACCTGGCTCATCGCCTGTACCTGCAGGTCGCCGCCGGGCGTGCCGAACGGCATCACGAACTCGCCGCGCCGGACGGCGATCGCAGGGTTCGGGGTCAGGCGCGGCCGCTTGCCGGGCGCCACCGACGCCGGATGCCGCGGATCGAGCCGCGACTGGATGCCGCGCGGCGACAGGGCCATGCCGGTGCCCGGGACCACCGGCGACTTGCGCATCACGCCGTCGCTCGGCGTGGCGGAGAAGGCGTTGCCGGCGCGGTCGACGGTGCACGCATAGGAGGTGTCGAGCGGCCCCGTGCCGGCGGGCGTGAGCATGCCGGCGGGGGGCGCGGCGGGCGCGGTCTCGCGGTCGTAGCCCGCGATGCGTCCGGCGGCCGGCATCCCGGGCCAGGCGCGGCCGGGATCGACGAGCGCCGCGCGCTCGCGCGCGTATTCGGGCGAGAGCAGGGCGTCCAGCGGCACGTCGACGAACTTCGGATCGCCGTAGTAGGCCTCGCGGTCGCCGGCGACCAGCTTGTAGGTCTCGATCAGCGCGTGGATATAGGCCGGCGCATTGTGCCCGTGCCGCTCCGGCCGCAGGCGATCGGCCATGCGTACGACCTGCAGCAGCATCGGGCCCTGGCACCAGGGCCGGCACGCATAGAGCTCGGTGCCGCGATAGTCGATCGAGACCGGGCGCTCGACGGTGACGCGGTAGGACGCGAGGTCCTCCTCGTCGAGCAGCCCGCCGTTGGCGCGCTGATGTGCGGCGAAGGTGCGGGCAAGGTCCCCGCGGTAGATCACCTGCCGCACGGCGTCGATCGCCTGGGCGCGGCCCTTGGCGCCGGCGGCGCGCTCGACGTCGACGAGATGCTGCAGCGTGCGCGCCAGGTCCGCCTGCACGAACAGCTCGCCGCTCGCCGGCGCGCGGCCCTGCGGCAGGAAGATCGCCGCGGCGGCGCTGCCAGGCGGAAAGTCGGCCAGCTTGCGCCCGATGGTCAGCGACATCATGGGATAGACGGGGAAGCCCTCGCGCGCGAAGCGGATGGCGGCATGGGCGACATCGGCGAAGCTCATCGTGCCGTAGCGCTCCAGCGCCGTCAGCCAGGCGTCGGGCGCGCCCGGCACGACGGTCTGCAGGATGCCCTCCGGCACGCAGTCCGCGTTCTCGCGCCGCAGCAGGTCGCAAGTCGCCCGCCGCGGCCACGTGCCGAGCCCGTCGATCGTGACGAGCGCGTCCTGCGCGGCGACGTAGATCATGATCGGCGCCACGCCGGTGAAGCTGCACATCTGCGGCTCGACCACGTTCAGGGCGAGGCCCGCCGCCACGCCCGCGTCGACCGCGTTGCCGCCCGCTTCCAGGACCTGAAACCCGGCCTGAGTGGCAAGGTAGTGCCCGCTGGACACCATGTGGCGCGTACCGGCGAGGAGCGGGCGGTAGGCGGTATCGAACTTGTACGCCGTCATGCGACCTCCAGTGCGGCGCGCGGCTTGCGCATCTGCCACAGGCGCAGGGCTACGACCAGCAGCGATGCCAGCAGGAAGCCCAGGCTCGCCGGGTACTGCACGAACATCCAGGCGCTTGCCTGCGGCAGCATCATGGCCGAGCGCAGGTTGTTCTCGATCATCGGACCCAGGATCAGGCCCATGGCCAGCGGCAGGACCGGGAAGCCGCCCTTCTGCATGGCGTAGCCGACGATGCCGAAGATGATCGCGATCCAGAAATAGTAGACGTGGCCGTACCCGATCGCGGCGCCGGTGATCGCCAGCACGGCGACGCTGGGGATCAGGTAGCGCGACGGGATCAGCGAGATGCGCGCGATGTAGTTCGCGGCGCCGAGGCCGAGCGGCAGCAGCAGGATGTTGCTGGCGATCATCGCGCCGAAGACGACGTAGATCAGCGTCGTCTCCTCGGCGAACAGCATCGGGCCGGGGGCGATGCCCTGGATGGTCATGGCGCCGAGGATCAGCAGCGTCGTCGTATCGCCGGGAATGCCGAAGGTCAGCATCGGCACCAGCGCGCCGCCGGTCACCGCGTTGTTGGCCGCCTCGCTGGCGCATACGCCTTCCGGCGCGCCCTTGCCGAAGCCGCCCGGATCCCGGGCGCTGCGCCTGGCCTCGGCATAGGCGAAGCTGGAGGCGGCCAGCGCGCCGATCCCGGGCAGGACGCCGATCAGCGTGCCGATCAAGCCGGACTTGACGATCGTGCCGGCGAGGCGCGGCAGCATGCGCACCGCCGCACCGAACCCGCCGACCGCCCGCTGCAGCCGCCCCTTTATGTCGCCCGCCTCGGCAAGGCGGAGCGCCTCGGCGACGCAGAACAGGCCGATGATCGCCGGCACCTCGGGAATCCCGACCAGGAGCTCGGGGATGTCGAAGGTGAACCGCGCGGAGCCGGCGACCGGGTCGAGCCCGACCGTGGCGAGCAGCAGCCCGGTCCCGCCCGAGATCACCGATCGCAGCAGCGAGCCTTCGGACAGGACCAGCACGATCACCATCGCGAACACGCCGAGCGAGAAATAGTCGGGCGCGCCGAAATAGATGACGAGCGTGGCCAGCTGGGTCGACAGGAACACCAGGAACACGCAGCTGATCAGCCCGCCCAGGGCGGACGAGATCGTCGCGATGCTGATCGCGAGTCCGCCCTCGCCCTTGACGGTCATCGGATAGCCGTCGATCGCGGTGATGACGGAGGTCGGCGTGCCCGGCACGTTCATGAGGATCGCCGTGATGGAGCCGCCGTAGATCGCGCCGCAGTAGATGCCGAGCAGCAGGATGAAGGCGGCCTCCTTCGGCATGGCGAAGGTCAGCGGGATCAGCAGGCCGACCGCCATGGTGGAGGTCAGGCCCGGCGCGGCGCCGACGATGATCCCGCCCATCACGGCGGCGAGCAGCAGGATCAGGTGGAGCGGGGCGGTCAGAACGGCCAGGGCCTGGAGCAGCGCTTCCATCGACGACGGCGGGCGCTAGAACCAGGATCGCGCGACGGCCAGCAGCCAGTCGCGGCTCGGCGGGGTCGCGCCCAGCACGTGGAAGAAGAACACGTGAAGCCCGGCGGTCAGCGCGGCCGCGTAGGCGAGGGTCTCGCCGATACGGCCGCCGAAGAACAGCATGAGCGCCGCCACGAACAGGAAGCTGGGCAGGCTGAAGCCCAGGACCGCGACCAGCCATGCGTAGACGATGCAGAGCGCGCCGCAGACCGCGACGCGTCCCGATGGCCGGGTCCGCAGCAGGGCAAGACCGGCTGCACCCGGGGACGCGACTTCAGGCGCGTGGCGGCGCAGGCCTTCCCGCATGCGCCCGACCAGTATGACGAGCCCGGCGGCCAGGACGATCGTGCACAGGATGCGCGGCCAGAGCGCCAGGCCGGCCGGGTCGGCGGCCAGCGTCGGGAGCGAGAAGCTGAGGACGAGCGCCGTCGCCGCCAGCCCGAGCGCGCCCGCGACGACGGCCAGGTCGGCGATCGGCGACCGGTTCATCGATGCCCGGGCCGGGCGTTCGGCGCGGTCAGGTCTTGATCAGGGCGACGGCCTTGGCCATGTCGGCCTGCATGCGCTTCAGGTGCGCGTTGTAGGCGGGCCCATCCATGCGCAGAACGGACAGGCCCAGCTTGTCGAGCGCGCTGTTGAAATCCGGCAGCTCCCAGATCTTGCGCGCGGCGTCGGCCAGCACGGCCTTGGCCTCCGCCGGCGTTCCCTTCGGCGCTCCGACGCCGTAGGGGTGCTCCCAGACGACGTCGTAGCCCAGCTCCTTCGCCGTCGGCATGTCCTTGAACTCGGCGTCGCGCTTCGACGCCATGTAGCCGAGGAAGCGGACTTTTCCGTCCTTCACGTAGGGGATGTTGGGCTTCAGCCAGGTCACCAGCGCGTCGACATGCTTGCCCAGCAGCGCCACGGTCTGCTGCGGCGAGCCTTCGTAGGTCACCGCCTTGGCCTTGAACCCGGCCGCCGCGCTGAACAGGACTAGAGGCTGATGGAACACGCCGCCGATGTCCGTCACGCCCACGGCGTACTTGTCGGGGTTCTTCTTCGCGTCGTCGATGAAGTCCTTCAGCGTCTTCCACGGGCTGTCGGCGCGCACGACGATGACCGGCGACTGGAAGGCGAAGCCGGCGATCGAATCGAAGTCGTCGATGTCGATCGGCGCCAGGCCCATCGGCTTGTACTTCGGCAGGTCGCCCTGCAGCGTCACCAGCGTGTAGCCGTCGGGCTTGGCGGCCTTGGCGGTGGCGTAGCCGATGCTGCCGCCGCCGCCGGTGATGTTCTTCACCACGATCTCCTTCTTCAGGATCTTCTCGAGCTGGCCGGAGAAGATGCGCGTGGCCACGTCGGCGCCGCCGCCGGTCTTCCACATGCAGACCCATTCGATGTTCTTCTCGGGGTACGCGGCGGCGTGGCCGACCCGCGCCAGCGCGCCGGCGCCGAGCATGGCTGCCGACCCGGCGATGAACTGCCGCCGACGAAGTGTGCCGATCGTTGACATTGCTTCCTCCCGACGAATGACGATCTGCGCGCGGATTCGACCCTTGTGCAACCGATTACAGCAACGCGCGACCGGGCCTGTCAAACGCCGGAACGTCATGCCTGATGCGCGGCACCCGTCTTCGGCGCGCGTGCGGCACCCGGCGGCCCGGCGCGCCGACGCGGGCAGCATCCCGGCGGCGGCGATCCGGGCCCGGTCTTTCCCAAGCGAACGGTGAAATCGGTGACATAGCTCACATCCCGCCGACATCGGGCCGCGCAAGCTGCGGCCCCGGCTGCGATGCAGCAGCGGATGCGGAGCGGACGAGCCATGCCTGTATTGACGGATCGCCATGGGGGCACCATCGGCTACTGCGACGAGGGTCGCGGCCGGCCGATCCTCCTCGTCCACGGCAGCGCCACCTCGCGCCGGTTCTGGAAGCCGGTCGCCGCCGCGCTGGCGCCGGGCCATCGCGTGCTCGCGGTCGACCTGCACGGCTACGGCGAGAGCGCGCCATGGCCGGCCGAGCGCATGCTGGCGCCGGCGGACGAGGGCGCGCTGATCGACGCGGTGGCGGAGCGCGCCGGCGGGCCGGTCCACCTGGTCGGCCATTCCTACGGCGGGGCGCTCGCGGCCGAGTACGCCGCCCGCCATCCGGAGCGCGTGGCGAGCCTGGTGCTGATCGAGCCGTCGGCCTTCAACCTGCTGCGCGCGCCCGCGGACGCCGCCATCCGCGCCGAGATCGAGGACCTGGCCTTGCGGCACATCGCGCTCGTCCTGCACGGCCGCCTGGCGGCGGCGGCCGAGCTGTTCATGGCCTATTGGATCGGCGCCGAGGCGTGGCGCGCGATGCCGGAGGCGCGGCGCAAGGCGATCGTCGCGGCGATGCCCAAGGTCGCGGCCGAGTGGCGCCTGATCTTCTTCCGGCTGGGCGGCATCTCGACCTATGTGCGGCTGCCGCTGTCGACCACGCTGATCTGCGGCGGCGCGACCAAGCGCCCGTCGCGCCGCATCGTCGAGCTGGTGCGCGCCGTGCTGCCCAATGCCGGCCTGGTCGAGATCGACGGCGCCGGCCACATGGCCCCGCTCAGCGACCCGGCGGCGGTCGCCGCCGCGATCGCGGCGCATGTCGCCGGCGACGCCGCGGCGGCGACATCGCAGGCGGCGTGACGCGGCGGCCCGCCGTCGGCCGCTTCAGGCCGGCGACAGCACGTGGATCACCCGGCTCTGGATCATCTCGCGCGTCTTCTGCGCATAGGCCGCCATGTGCGGCGCGGCGGCGTGGGCCTTGAGGTCGTCGACGCTCGCCCATTTCTCGATCACGACGAAGGCGTCGGGCCCCAGCCTGGTCTGGATCGGGCCCATGTTCTCGGTGTCGATCGCGGGCCCGTACTCGATGCAGCCCTTCTCGGCATGGACCGCCGGCATGTTGGCGCGGAAGATCTTCAGGATTTCTTCGCGTTTGCCCGGCTTGGCCGTGATGATGGCGAGGACGTGGATCACTGCGGTTGCTCCCCCGGTTGCAGGCGCTGCCGGGGCGAAGCTGTAGCCGCTGCAACAAGGCGGTGCAATCGCTGGACGGCCCGTCGGTCCCGGCAGACTGCCCGGCGCAACGCGCCGGCGCCGCAAATGCCTGTGGCGCCGCTTGCGATCGCGCACCGGTAGTCGATGCGGGCCGGCATCTCTACCGCGCACCATGCGCCACGCACATATCGCAAGAGGATTCCGGACAGGTTTTCCTTGCCACAGCTTGGTCACGGGGCGGATGGCGGCCGTCCCTTACCCTGGTCGGCGCTGTGGGCATGCCGCGCGATGGTTCGAGGGGACGGGCTCGCCTGCCGACGTGAGGCTGCGTCGTGCCGCTGGGCGGCCGCGCGGGCATCGGCCTGCGGGTAGCCGAACGGCGGTCCGGTCTTCGAGGGGGGATGTGGATGAAGCGGCCACGATCGATCGCGCACGCTGCCGTCGTCTGTCTGCTCGGGCTGCTTGTGCCCGCGACGGCGCCCGGTGCGGCGGACGAGAAGCGGCTGGCGCTGGTCATCGGCAATTCGGCCTATCGCGACGCGCCGCTGATGAACCCGGTCAACGACGCGCGGGCCATGTCGGCGCGGCTGAAGCAGCTCGGCTTCGACGTGGTGGCGCGCGAGAACGCCACGCGCGCGCATGTCGCGGCCGCCGTCGCCGAGTTCACGGCCAGGATCACGCCGTCGACCGTGGCGCTGCTCTATTACGCCGGCCATGGCCTGCAGGTGCGCGGGCGCAACTACCTGATCCCGGTGGACGCGGAAATCGAGGCCGAGTCGGCCGTGCCGTTCGCCGCCATCGACGTGGCGCAGATCATCGACGAGATCGACCACGCCGGCGCCCGCGTCAAGGTGATGGTGCTGGACGCCTGCCGCAACAATCCGTTCGAGCGCCGGCTGCGCGGCGTCGGCCAGGGGCGGGGCCTGGCGCCGATGCAGGCGGCGCGTGGCTCACTGATGGCCTTCGCGACGGCGCCGGGCAGCGTGGCGGCCGACGGCGACGGCGTGAACAGCATCTATACCGGCGCGCTGCTGGTGGCGCTGGCAGAGCCCGGGATGAAGGCCGAGGACGTGTTCAAGCGCGCGCGGCTGATGGTGCTGGAGCAGACGCGCGGTGCGCAGACTCCGTGGGAGCAGTCGGCGTTGACCGGCGAGCTGGTGCTCAACCGGGCAAGCGCGGCGCCGGCCGCAGCGCCGACGGCGAAGCCGGAGGCCGAGGCGATCTTCTGGCAGTCGGCGCAGACCAGCCATCGGGTCGACGAGTACCGGGCCTATCTGGCGCAGTACCCGCAAGGCGCGTTCGCGGCGCTGGCCCGCGCGCGTATCGCGGCCCTGCTGGCGCTCCAGCCGACCGCCGCCGCATCGGCGGCACCGCCGCCGCCCAAGATCGGGCTGGTCGGCGCAGCGAAGGCGGCGGAGATCGCCGCGGCC
>CAZLBB010000085.1:0-24644 GCA_964557415.1 uncultured Rhodospirillaceae bacterium | reverse complement strand
GCCGCCGCGCGAGGAAGGCCCAGGCGGCGAGGCCCAGCCGCGACACGGTCGAGGACAGGCGGCGCTCGTACTCTCGCTCGCGCCAGTGCCGCATCATCTTCGGCAGCGGGATCCGCATCGGGCAGACGCTCTCGCACTTGCCGCAGAAGGTCGAGGCGTTGGGCAGCGCGCCGGCCCGGTCGACGCCGATCAGGCTCGGCGTCAGCACCGCGCCCATCGGCCCGGGATAGACCCAGCCATAGGCGTGGCCGCCGACCGCGCCGTAGACCGGGCAGTGGTTCATGCAGGCCGAGCAGCGGATGCAGCGCAGCATGTCCTGGAACTCGGTGCCGAGCATGGCGCTGCGGCCGTTGTCGAGGATGACGACGTGGTACTGCTCGGGCCCGTCGGGATCCTCGGCCCGGCGTGGCCCGGTCGAGACGGTGGTGTAGACCGAGAACTCCTGCCCGGTGGCCGAGCGCGCGAGCAGGCGCAGGATCGTCGAGACGTCCTCGAGCGTCGGCACCAGCTTCTCCGGCGTCGCCAGCACGATATGCGCGCGCGGCAGCAGCTGCGTCAGGTCGCCGTTGCCCTCGTTGGTGACGATGATCTACGAGCCGGTCTCGGCGATCAGGAAGTTGGCGCCGGTGATGCCGACATCGGCCTTCAGGAACTTGTCGCGCAGGATGCCGCGCGCCTCCTCCAGCATCTCGCGCGGCTCGCTCAAGCGCCGCGTCTTGCCGTAGACGGCGTGCTTCTCGAGGAACGAGTCGGCCACCTGCTCCTTGGTGACGTGGATGGCCGGCGCGATGATGTGGCTGGGCGGCTCGTTGCGCAGCTGGATGATGTATTCGCCGAGGTCGGTCTCGATCGGCGCGATGCCGTGCTCCTCGAGGAACGGGTTGAGCGCGATCTCCTCGGCGATCATGGTCTTGCCCTTGGTCGCCGTGCGGGCGCCGAGCGATCGACAGATGCCGAGGATCGTCTGCCGCGCCTCCTCGGGCGTGCGACACCAATGCACCTGGCCGCCCGATGCGCGCACCTTGGCCTCGTAGGCCTCGAGGTAGAAGTCGAGGTGAAGCAGCGTGTGGTTCTTGATGTCGCGCGCCTGGTCGCGCAGCGCCTCGAACTCGGGCAGGCGGCCGATCGCCTCCAGCCGCTTCTGGCGGAAGCCCAGGTTGGCCATGGCCTGCTGCAGCGTCTTGTTCTCGAGCGCGGCGCGGGAATTGGCGCGGAAGGCGCGGCTGGTCGGCTGCATGGCCGGCCGTCCTAACGCGCGCGGCCGATCGGCGGCACGGCGCCGGTCATGCCGGCCAGCACCTCGGCGACGTGCCGCACCTTTACCGCGCTGCCCTCGCGCGTCAGCTTGCCCGCCATGTTGAGCAGGCAGCCGAGGTCGCCGGCCAAGAGCGTGTCGGCGCCGGTCGCCACGATGTCGGCGGTCTTGTCGGCGACCATGCGATTGGAGATCTCGGGGTACTTCACGCAGAACGTGCCGCCGAAGCCGCAGCAGGTCTCGGCGCCCGGCAGCTCCTCGAGCTTAAGGCCCGCGACGCGGGCGAGCAGCGCGCGCGGCTGCGCCTTCACGCCGAGCTCGCGCAGGCCCGAGCAGGAGTCGTGATAGGTCGCGACGCCGTCATAGCGCGCCGCGACCTGCTTCATGCCCATCACGTCGACCAGGAACGAGACCAGCTCGTAGGTGCGGTTGGCGAGATGATGCACGCGCGGCATCATCTCGGGCTCGTCGGCGAACAGCTCGGGATAGTGCTCGCGGATCATGCCGGCGCAGGAGCCGGAGGGCGCCACGACGTAGTCGTAGCCCTCGAAGGCCGCGATCACGTTGCGGGCGATCGCCTTGCTGTCGGCTTTGTCGCCGCTGTTGTAGCTGGGCTGGCCGCAGCAGACCTGCGCCGGTGGCACCTCGACCGAGCAGCCGGCCTGCTCCAGCAGCTTCACAGCCGCGAATCCCACGGTCGGCCGGAACAGGTCGACCAGGCAGGTGACGAACAGGCCGACGCGCGGCGCCTTGGACATTCTTGGAGTTCCTCCCGCGCCGGAAGATGGCGAGGCGGCGATGCGAAGGCAAGCGGCTTCGCCGCGCGCGGCCGGTTTTCGCCGGCTTCCCCTATTGCGCCGCCGCCTTGGGCAGCAGCAGGTAGTAGCCGCCCCTGCTGCGCATCCTGCCGGCCTGTTCCAATGCCTTGTCGCCCGAGCCCCAGAAGAAGTCGCCGCGCACCGGTCCCAGGATCGCACCGCCGGTGTCCTGCGCCACCATCAGGCGCCTCAGCTTGCGGCCGTCCGCGCCGGGCATGGTCGTGTCGAGCCAGATCGGCACGCCGAGCGGCACGTAGCGCCGGTCGACCGCGAGGCTGCGCCCCGGCGTCAGCGCCACGCCCTGCGCGCCCAGCGGCCCGTCGCCGCCCGCGATCTCCTTGAAGAAGATGTAGCGCGGGTTCTTGTGCATCAGCGCACGGGCCTCGTCGGGATGGGCGCGCAGCCAATCGCGCACGGCCTGCATCGACATCTGGTCGCGCGGGATCTTGCCGGCGTCGATCAGCGTCCGCCCGATCGGAACGAAACCGTGGCCGTTGTGCCCGGCGAAGCCCACGCGCGCGGCAGAGCCGTCGGGCAGCAGCACCTTGCCCGAGCCCTGCACGTGCAGGAAGAAAGCGTCGACCGGGTCGTCGACCCAGAGCAGCTCGAGACCCTTGCCGTCGAGCAGCCCGCCGTCGATCGCCGCGCGGTCGGCGTAGCGCACGAACCTGCCGCCTTCGACCCGGCCGGCGATGCTGCGGCCCTTGAATTCCGCGGCGAACTGGCCGAGGTCGGCCAGCACCAGGTCGCTCGGGACGCGGTAGAGCGGCGTCGTGAAGCGGCCGTCGCGCGCGCGGGCACCCTTCAGCTCGGCCTCGTAGTAGCCGGTGAACAGGCCCGACGGATCGTCGTTGCTGGCGGCGCGGTAGGGCTGGAACCAGCGTTCGACGAAGGCCTGCGCCACCGCCTTGTCCCGTTTCGACGGCATGGCGGCGCACAGCGCGCGCCACTGCGCCACGGTGCCGGCGCGCGGCATGTCCGCCGCCAGCGGGTGGTCCGGCGTCTGCCCGTCGAGCCGGGAACAGGAACGCGCCAGGGCGTCGAGCGCGGCGCCGGCATCATCCTCGCCCCAGCCCGGCAGCGCGGCAAAGTCCACGGGAGCGAGCGTCAGTCGCTCGGCCGGCTTCTCGGGCGGCGGCGGTGCAGGTTCGACGCGCACGACCTCGCGCGGGAAGAGATGGCGTCCACCGAGCAAGCCCAGCGCGCCGGACAGGAGCGCGACGCCGATCAGCGCCGCGAGCCAGGCGGCATTGACGCCGGAAATCCTGCCTTGCCGCCGGCGGTCGCTCAGCGCCGCCGTCCCTTAATGCGCGGTGCCGGTCGCCACCAGCGTCCAGGTGGGGTCGCTGGAGCGGGTATTGCGCCTGAAGGTCCAGAGATCGATCACCTCGGCCGGCGCGGACGGCTGTCCGGGCAGCATGTCGCCCTTCTCGTCGCGCAGAATGTTGATCTGCTCGCTGACGAATTTGACCGTGACCACCGCGTCGCGGCCGTCCATGCGCGCCTCGACGACGTCGGCCGACCGCATGCGCACGATGGTGTTGTCGAGCTTCTCGTGCGCCTGCTCGCGCGCGTCGATCTCGCGCGAGAAATTGTCGAACACCTCGTCGCTCAAGAGCGGCCGCAGCGCGCCGCGATCGCCGGCGGCGAAGGCGCCGATGATCATCTCGAACGCCGCGCGCGCGCCGGCAAGGAACTGCTGCTCGTTGAAGCGCGGATCGGCTGCACGGATCTGGGCGACGCCGCTGCCGATGGTGCCGGGTGCCTGCTCGGCGCCGGCACGGTCGGGCAGCGCGATGACGTTGTCGGACTCGGCCCGGCCGGCCGTCGACGGCGACGGCGGGGGCGCATACGGGTCAGGACGGCGTCGCTCCGACCCCGTGCGCTTGCCCAGCACGCTGCGCAGCCGGAGGACCAGGAACAGCGCCACCATCGCGAAGAATACGATATCGATGAACTGGAAATCGCCCATCAGCGCTGTTCTCCACCAGCCCGCCCATTCCCATATTATGCGGCGCCGTCCATGGCTGCGTATGCGGACTTCGCATGGGCGTGGCCCTTGCACGGGCCCGCGGCGCTGGACCCGCTGGAAGGGTTGCGTTACATGGTCCCCGGGTCTGCAGGTGTCCTTGGGGCGACCGGCCGTGCAACAGCCACGCGCGCCTTGCGCCGTCGCCTTTACGCTGCCTCCGACGTTACATAAGGCCACCCCCCGAAAAGAGCAAGCGCATGCCCGTCTTTCTCCTGTTCGTTTTCGTTGTGTTCGCGGAAATCGCGACTTTTATCGCGGTCGGCCGGGCGATCGGCGTGCTGGCGACCCTTGCCCTGGTGGCGCTGGCGATGATCGGCGGGCTGGTCCTCGTGCGCGTGCTGGGCCTCGACGCCCTGCGGCGCGCGGAAGAGAGCATGGCGCGCGGCGAAAGCCCCGCCGGAGCCGTGTTCGATGCTGCGGCCGTGGCATTCGCCGGCATCCTTCTGGCCGTGCCCGGGTTCCTGAGCGATATCATGGCGCTCTGCCTGCTGCTGCGGCCGCTCCGGCGCTGGATCGGCGGGATGATGTGGCGGCGGCTGCAGCGCAGCCCGGACATCCGCGTATGGACCACCGCGCGGGGGGAGACGGTGGTCGAAGGGGAGTATGTCGAGGTGCATGAGCCGGCCGCGCCGCCCTCCCGGATCTCGCCGCCGCGGCGCGACGGGGGAGACGGGCCGCGATGATCCTGATGCGGCATGGCCAGTCGGAGTTCAACGTCGTCTACAGCGTGACACGGGTCGACCCCGGCATCCGCGACCCGGCGCTGACCGAGGAAGGCCGCCGCCAGGCCCGCGCGGCGGCCGAGGCGCTGGCGGGCGCGGGCGTGCGCCGCGTGCTGGCCAGCCCCTACCGGCGCGCCCTGCAGACTGCCGCGATCATCGCCGACAGCCTGGCCCTGCCGGTCAGCGTCGACCCGATCGTCGGCGAGCGCGCGGCCTTCGTCTGCGACGTCGGCTCACCGGTGAGCGAGCTCTGCCGCGAATGGCCCGATCTGCGGCTCGACCACCTGCCCGAGAGCTGGTGGCCGACGCTGGAGGAGAGCCACGATTCCCTGCTGGTGCGCTGCGCCCGCTTCCGCGACCGTGCGCTGGCAGACGCCGAGCGGCACGACCTGCTGGTGGTGTCGCATTGGGGCTTCATCCGCGGCCTGACCGGGCAGCGGATCACCAATGCGACCTGGCTGCGCTACGATCCGGTGTCGACCATGCCGCTGGTTGAGCCATGGGTCGATCCGTGATAGCCCAGGCGCCGCCCGGAAGCCGCGCGCCGAAGGGCGAACTCCAACCCTGGACACCATCATTCATGACCGATCCGAACGCCGCCGGCACCGACGCCAACGCGCAAGCCCAGCCCGCGCCGCAGATGCCCCTGGTGGTGAACGCGCAATACGTGAAAGACCTGTCGTTCGAGCTGCCGAACGCGCCGAACATCCTGCGCCGCCTCAACGAACAGCCGCAGGTCCAGGTCAACGTCAACGTGCAGGCGCAGCTCCTGGGCGGCGAGACCTACGAGGTGCAGCTGACCTTGAACACCGAGGCCAAGCTGGGCCAGGACACGCTGTTCCTGGTCGAGCTGGTCTATGCCGGCGTGTTCACCGTGCAGGGCGTGCCGCAGGACGTGCTGCGACCCCTGCTGCTGATCGAATGCCCGCGGCTGCTGTTCCCGTTCGCGCGCGCGGTGATCGCGTCGCTGACGCGCGAAAGCAGCCTGCCGCCGATGCTGATCCAGCCGATCGACTTCGCCGACCTCTATCGGCGCCAGATGCAGGCCGCGGAGCAGGCGGCGCCCGGCACGGCCTGACCGCGTCGATCACAAGCAAGCCTATTTCGACCAGAGCGGATCCTTGATCGCCGCCAGGAAAGCCTGGTGCGCCGCGAGCTCCTCCGGCGACGGCGCGTGCGGGCGCGGTGCGCGCGACGGCCGGGACGCAGGCTTGCCGCCGCTGGCCTGGTTCATCACCGCCGCCACCGTCGCCAGTTCCAGCCCGGGCTGCCGGCCCCCGATCAGCTCGATGTAGACCTGGGCCAGCAGCTCGGCGTCGACCAGCGCGCCGTGCCTGTCGCGATGCCCGTTGTCGATGGCGAAGCGCTTGCACAGCGCGTCCAGGCTGCATGGCGCGCCGACGAAGCGCCGCCGCGCCATGGCCAGCGTGTCGACCACGCGCGTATAGGGCAGCGGCTCGCGGCCGCAAGCGGTCAGCTCGGCATTGAGGAATTTCAAGTCGAACTCGGCATTGTGGATGACCAGCCGGTCCTCGGCGATGAACTCGAGGAACGCCGCCGCCTGCTCGGCGAACTCAGGCTTGTCTGCCAGGAATTCCGCCGACAGGCCGTGCACGGCGAAGGCCTCGGGCGGAATGTCGCGCTTGGGATTGAGATAGGTCTGGAACGCGCGCCCGCTCGGGATGTGGTGCAGCAGCTCGACGCAGGCGATCTCGATGACGCGGTGGCCCTCGGCCGGATCGAGCCCGGTTGTTTCGGTGTCGATCACGATCTCACGCATCGCGATTGCCTCCGCGCCGCCGCCGTCGACTAATACCCGAGCGTCTCGCCGCGCTCCAGCTCGAACCGTGGCGTCCCCGCATCTTCTCCACGATCCGCGCCAGGCACGACAGGGTGCGGCGCTTGCCCAGGCTGGTCAGCACGATGAAGTCGGCTCGCCGGCGCTTCTCGGCATCCGGCATCTGGCGCCCGAGGATTCCCTCGAGCTTCTCCGCCGTCATGCCCGGGCGCGACAGCACGCGCGTGCGCTGCATGGAAGCGGGCGCGCTCACCAGGACGACCGCGTCGCAGCCCCGCTCGCCGCCGGTCTCGTAGAGCAGCGGGATGTCCAGCACCACGACCGGCACGCGCCGGCGCGCGGCGGCGGCGAGGAACCGCGCCTGGTTGCGCCGCGCCAGCGGATGCAGGATGGACTCCAGGCGCGACAGCGCCGCGCGGTCGGCGAAGACGATCGCCCCCAGCTTGGCACGATCCACGGCGCCGTCGTGCACCACGCCGGGAAAGGCCTCGGCGATCTGCGGCACGG
The DNA here is from genome assembly GCA_964557415.1 of uncultured Rhodospirillaceae bacterium. Classification (GTDB taxonomy): domain Bacteria; phylum Pseudomonadota; class Alphaproteobacteria; order JAEULC01; family JAEULC01; genus JAEULC01. The sequence goes on along the minus strand of CAZLBB010000085.1, from coordinate 17,512 downwards.
CGGCGCCGCCGCGCGCGAGCAGCCGGTGGATGTTGCGGTCGGCGTCGTGCACCGGCACGCCGAGCCGCCGGAGCATGTTCGCCGCCGTGCTCTTGCCCATGCCGATCGAGCCGGTGAGGCCGAGGATCACCATGGTGTCATGGCCGCCGGCCGCTCCTATCCGCCCAGCACCGCCCGGCGCAGCGCCGCGTCGACCACCGGGTCGACGCCGAACCATGCGGCGAACCCCGGCCGCGCCTGGTGCAGCAGCATGCCGAGCCCGTCGACGACCGGGTGGCCGCGCCGGCGCGCTTCGGTCATCAGCGCCGTTTCCAGCGGCACGTAGACGATATCGTTGACCACCGCGCGGGGCGGCAGCCCGTCGAGATCGAGATCGAGCACAGGCTGGCCGCTCATGCCGAGCGTCGTCGTATTGACCAGCAGGACCGCCTCGCCGAGCGCGATCGCGCGGTCGGCCCAGGGGATCACGTGGATCGGCCCGCCGATATCGGCAGCGACCGATTCCGCCCGCTCCAGGCTGCGGTTGACGATGCGCACGGCCGGGACCCCGGCGTCGACCAGGGCGGCAACCACCGCCCGCGCGGCGCCGCCGGCGCCGAGCACGACCGCAGGCCCGTCCTTCGCCCGCCAGCCCGGCGCGCCCTCCTGCAGGTTCGCAAGGAAGCCGTGCGCGTCGGTGTTGCTCCCGTGGAGCGTGCCATCGGGCTGGACCACCAGCGTGTTCACCGCGCCGATGCGGCGTGCGACGGCGTCGACGCGGTCGGCCGCCATCAGCGCGATCTGCTTGTGCGGCACCGTGACATTGACCCCGGCGAAGCCGAGCAGCGGCAGGGAGCGGATCGCACGCTCGGCGTGGTCGGGACGCACCGGCAGCGGCACATAGGCACCGTCGACGCCGTGGCGCTGCAGCCAGTGGCCGTGCAAGCGGGGCGAACGCGAATGCGAAACGGGCCAGCCGATGATCCCGGCGATCCGTGCCTTGCCGCTGAGCATCACGTCGGCACCACGTCGTGCCGGCGCAGATAGTCCAGCAGCGGCAACAAGGGCAGACCGAGGATCGTGAAATGGTCGCCCTCGATGCGCGAGAACAACTGCACGCCCGGGCCCTCGACCCGGTAGGCGCCGACGGTGCTGGTGCAATCCTCGCCGGCGATGTCGAGGTAGCGATCTAGGAACGCGTCGCTGAAGCCCCGCATCCACAAGCTCGCCTGGTCCTGGTGATGCCAGAGTCGCGTGCCGTCGCGCACGACGCAGACGGCCGATACCAGCGCATGCTTACGGCCACGCAGGGCCTGCAATTGCGCGCGCGCGGCCGTCTTGTCGGCCGGCTTGTCGAACCAGGCGTCGCCGCACACCAGCATCTGGTCGGCGCCGACGACCAGGGCGCCGGGATGGCGCCGCGAGACGCGCATCGCTTTCAGCTCGGCCAGCGTCTCCGCTACCATCGAGGCGGCGGCGCGCTCGCCGCGTAGCGCCGATTTGACTTCCCCTTCGTCGATCATGGCCGCTTCGATGCCGGCGCCGACGCCGGCCCGCCGCAGCATCTCGGCTCGGATCGGGCTTGCGGACGCAAGCCAGAGGGCCGGCGCGGCGGGATTGGTCAGGCCCGTACTCATTCCTTGCGTTCGTGATCCTGCTGGATCAGGCCCATGATCGAAGCCGCCGTCTCCTCGATCGAACGCCGCGTCACGTCGATCACCGGCCAGCCCTGGCGCGCGAACAGCCGGCGGGCCGCCGCCACCTCCTCTTTGACCAGCTCGAGATCGGTGTAGTCGGTCTCCTCGTCCTGGCTCAGCATGCGCACGCGGTTGCGGCGAACCTGCACCAGCCGGCTGGGGTCCTTGGTGAGGCCCACGACGATCGGCCCGTTCTTCAGGGCCAGCAACTCGGGCGGCGGGTTGGCGCCGGGAACAAGCGGGACGTTCGCAGCCTTGACGCCGCGATTGGCGAGATACTGGCAGGTCGGCGTCTTCGATGTGCGCGAGACGCCCACCAGGATGACATCGGCCTGGTGGATCGTCTCGAGCATCTGGCCGTCGTCATGCGCAATCGCGAAATGCATCGCATCGATGCGGCTGAAATACTCCGCGTCCATGACATGCTGCCGGCCGGGCTGGCCGCGCGCCTGCAGGCCGAGATAGCTGCCGAGCGCGATGAAGACGGGATCGAGCACCGAGATGCACGGCAGCTGCAGCCGCCGGCAGGTATCGTTGAGGCTTTGGCGGAAGCTGGCATTGACCAGCGTATAGAGAACCGCGCCCGGATGGGCCTCGATCGCCGCCACGACCCTTTCCATCTGACCCGGCGTGCGGATCATCGACCAGACGTGCTCGACCGGCTCGACCCCCTCGAACTGCACCAGACAGGCACGGGCGACGCTGTGTAGCGTCTCGCCGGTCGCATCCGAGACGAGATGAAGGTGGAAGGACTTCATGAAATGGCGGGCCGAATCGGTAGAAACCTGTGGAACGTCATCATAGCAGCCCCGTTGACCCAAAGTGTGCCCGCGTTTCCATGGCACGCCGCCAGCCTCGGACGGACTCATCCCTCGCCGGTCGAACCGCCCACCTGCCGAGCATGGTTTGCGCTGTCCACGTAACAGGCGCTATCCACGAAATGCCTCTCCCTGGATTAGGCATTGAAAATCAATCGGAAATCGCATCTGTACCAGACGTTCCCCACAGTGCGCTTCACTACTCCGCAGCGGTGGATCGCGATGACAAGCGGGGCATAACGGCGTATTCCCGGAACACACAGGCCCATCAGACTCCTACAACATCTCTTCTGATAAATAAGATATTAGAAGACCGAAGACGCTGACCGGGACAAACCCCTCTCTCCCGGTCCGGTACTTTCGGGCGGAGGCCCGGTGACCGCGCAATCCAGACCGGACGAAACAACGAAGCCCCTGCTCCGGGCGCTGCACGGGAGGGCGCAAGCCGTGCCTCCGGTATGGCTGATGCGCCAGGCCGGACGCTACCTGCCGGAGTACCGACAAATCCGCGCCCAGGCACGATCGTTCCTCGATCTGTGCTTCTCGCCGGATCTCGCTGTCGAAGTGACGCTGCAGCCGATCCGGCGCTACGGGTTCGATGCGGCGATCCTGTTCTCGGACATCCTCGTTGTTCCGCACGCGCTTGGGCAGCGTGTCTGGTTCGTCGAAGGCGAGGGACCGAAGCTGGAGCCGCTGCGTGGGCGTGAAGCGATCGCGCGGCTCGAGGGCGAGTCCGTCCTGCCGCGGCTTGAGCCGGTGCTTGAGACGGTGCGTCGGCTGACGCGCGCCTTGCCGCGCGAGACGGCGCTGATCGGATTCGCCGGGGCGCCGTGGACCGTCGCGACCTACATGGTCGAAGGCGGGGGCGGTCACGATTTCGCGGCGGTGAAGCGGTTTGCCTACGCCGACCCCGACGGGTTCGCCCGGCTGATCGATGTGCTGGTCGAGGCGACGGCGCAGTACCTCAGCGCCCAGATCGTGGCGGGAGCCGAGGTCGTGCAGTTGTTCGACAGCTGGGCCGGAGTTCTGCCCGAAGCGGCATTTCGCCGCTGGGTGATCGAGCCGACGCGCGCGGTCGTACAGGGATTGAAGTGCCGGCATCCAAGCGTTCCGGTGATCGGTTTTCCGCGCGGTGCCGGGATGATGTACGCGGACTATGTGCGCGAGACGGACGTGGATGCCGTGAGTCTGGACACGACGGTGCCGATGAGCCTGGCCGGCGCGTTGCAGCAACGCGTGACCGTGCAGGGCAACCTGGATCCGCAGCTTGTCGTCGTGGGCGGCGATGCGATGCGGCGCGGGATCGCAACGATCGTCGGCGCGCTTGGCGACGGGCCGTTCGTGTTCAACCTCGGCCACGGCATCGTGCCGGAAACGCCACCCGAGCACGTGCACGAGCTGCTGCAGGTGCTGCGCAGCCGATGAACAAGCCCGTGCCGCGGCGCATTGCCGTCGTGTTGATGAACCTGGGCGGCCCCGATTCGCCGGAAGCGGTGCAGCCGTTCCTGTTCAACCTGTTCAGCGACCCGGCCATCATGGAAGTGCCGGGCCCGCTGCGGTGGATACTGGCGCGGCTGATCTCGCGCCGTCGTGCGCCATTCGCGCGGGAGACCTACGCGAAGATCGGCGGAGCTTCGCCGCTGCTGGCGAATACCGAGGCACAGGCGGCCGCGCTGCAAGCGGCGCTGTCGCAGCTCGGCGACGTCAAGGTCTTCATCGCGATGCGCTATTGGCATCCGTTGACCGAGGCGACGGTTCGCGCGGTGACGGCGTTCCAGCCCGAAGAGGTCGTGCTGCTGCCGCTCTACCCGCAATTCTCGGGCACGACCTCGGGATCCTCTCTGCGACGGTGGAACGCGGTGGCGCAGAAGGCGGGACTGGCGGTGCCGACACGGACAATCTGCTGCTATCCGACGCAGACCGGATTCATCAACGCGGCGGCGGCGCTGATCGAACGAGGACTGGCCGAAGCGACGGACCGGGGCCGGCCCAGGCTGCTGTTGTCGGCGCATGGCTTGCCGAAGAAGACGGTGGCGCGCGGCGATCCGTACGAGAACCACGTCGTGCAAAGCGCCGCGGCGATCATGGAGACGTTGCGGCAGCGCGATGCGCGGTGGCAACGGCTCGAGCATGTCGTGTGCTATCAGAGCCGCGTCGGGCCGCTGGAGTGGATCGGACCCTACACGGACGCCGAGATCGAGCGCGCCGCGGCGGAAAAGCGGACGATCGTCGTTTTCCCCGTCGCCTTCGTGTCCGAGCATTCCGAGACCCTGGTCGAACTCGACATCGACTATCGGCACCTGGCGGAGGCGGCAGGCGCGCCCGCCTATATCCGCGTGCCGGCGGTGGGGACGGAGCCTTCGTTCATCCAGGGCCTGGCCGCGATGGTGCGCAATGCCTTGCAGCGGCCGGCCGCGACGGCTTCGGACACGGGCGCGCGCCGATGCCCTGCCGGTTTCGGGCGCTGCGCGATGGGAGCGACCACGCCGTGAGCGGCTGGATCGCGGACTGGTACGCCTGGATCCGGGCGCTGCACATCATCTCGGTCATGGCGTGGATGGCCGGCATGCTCTACCTGCCCAGGCTTTTCGTCTATCACGCCAGCGCCGCGCCGGGATCCGAGTTGTCTGAGACGCTGAAGGTGATGGAGCGCCGGCTGCTGCGGGCGATCATCAACCCGGCCATGATGGCGGCTTTCCTGTTCGGCGGTCTGATGCTGGTCGTGCAGGACTGGAGCCAAGGCTGGCTGCAGGCGAAGCTGGTGCTGGTGATCGCGATGAGCGCGTTGCACGGCTTCCTCGCGCGCTGGCGCAAGGATTTCGCTGGCGACCGCAACCGGCGGCCCCCGCATTTCTACCGGGTAGCCAACGAGATCCCGACGGTCCTCTTGATCGCGATCGTGATCCTGGCCGTGGTCAAGCCGTTTTGAGCGCGCGGAAAAGCACTTGGGCCGAATAGCCTTGACGGAGCCAACCGGATCGGCGATTGTTAACGCACACGGCGGTTCCGCCGGTTAGCTTCTCTCCCGACCAAGCCGCGCCGTCGCCCACCCCGAGGGTGGAGCGGCCGTTTCCAGGCACCGGCAAGGCTCGCCCCCTTCCCCTAGCGTAGCGTCGTTTTCGCCATGAATCTCAAGGAACTGAAGACCAAGACCCCGGCCGATCTTCTGGCGTTCGCAGAGGATCTGCAGATCGAGAACGCCTCGACCTTGCGCAAGCAGGACATGATGTTCGCGATCCTGAAGCAGCTCGCCGACAACGACCAGGCGATCTATGGCGACGGCGTGCTCGAGATTCTTTCCGACGGGTTTGGCTTCCTGCGCTCGCCCGAGGCCAACTACTTGCCCGGCCCGGACGACATCTACGTTTCGCCGAGCCAGGTGCGCCGCTTCGGCCTGCGCACCGGGGATACCGTCGAAGGGCAGATTCGATCGCCCAAGGACGGCGAGCGCTATTTCGCGCTGCTCAAGGTCAACTCGATCAATTTCGAGCCGCCGGAGAACGTCCGCCATCGCATCAATTTCGACAACCTGACGCCGCTCTACCCGGATTCGCGGCTGACGCTGGAGCTTGAACCCGGTGCGCCCACGCTGCCCGTGCCCACGCGCAAGGGCCGCCATGTCGAGGCCGAATCCAAGCGTGTGCCGCTGGACGACGGCGAGGCGCCGGCGCCGGCACCGGCCAAGGGCAAGGGCGTCAAGGGCGTGTCGGATGTGCGCCACGACATGTCCACGCGGGTGATCGACCTGATCGCGCCGCAAGGCAAGGGCCAGCGCGGGCTGATCGTGGCGCCGCCGCGCACCGGCAAGACGGTGCTGCTGCAGAACATGGCGCATGCGATCTCGGTGAACCATCCCGAGGTGTTCCTGATCGTGCTGCTGATCGACGAGCGGCCGGAGGAAGTGACCGACATGGCGCGCTCGGTGCGCGGCGAGGTGATCAGCTCGACGTTCGACGAGCCGGCCTCGCGCCATGTGCAGGTCGCCGAGATGGTGATCGAGAAGGCCAAGCGGCTGGTCGAGCACAAGCGCGACGTGGTGATCCTGCTCGACTCGATCACACGCCTGGCGCGCGCCTACAACACCGTGGTGCCAAGCTCGGGCAAGGTGCTGACGGGCGGCGTCGACGCCAATGCGCTGCAGCGCCCGAAGCGCTTTTTCGGCGCCGCGCGCAACATCGAGGAAGGCGGCAGCCTGACCATCATCGCCACGGCCCTGATCGACACGGGCAGCCGCATGGACGAGGTGATCTTCGAGGAGTTCAAGGGCACCGGCAACTCGGAAATCATCCTCGACCGCAAGCTCAGCGACAAGCGCACCTTCCCGGCGATCGACATCACCAAGTCGGGCACGCGCAAGGAAGAGCTGCTGCTGGACAAGGGGACGCTGTCGAAGATGTGGGTGCTGCGGCGCATCCTGATGCCGATGGGCGTCGTGGACGCGATGGAGTTCCTGCTCGACAAGCTGAAGCATTCCAAGACCAACGCCGACTTCTTCCAGTCGATGAACCAGTAGAAGGCCCGGCCCCCCAAATGCGCATGGGCGGAATCCCGTTTGGCACGACCGAGTGGGACGACGTGCCGGTCACCGTGCATCCGGGCGAGGTGGGCGAGGCGCGCTGGCGTACGCGCCAGTTCGGCGACATCCGTGTCAGGATGGTCGAGTACTCTCCGGGCTATGTGGCAGACCATTGGTGCAGCAAGGGCCACATCCTGCTGGTGCTCGAGGGGAGCTTGCGCACCGAGCTTCGGGACGGACGCGTGGTCGAACTCAAGCCCGGCAGCAGCTACCAGGTCGCCGACAATGCCGAGGCGCACCGGTCGTCGACCGTGGTGGGCGCGAAGCTGTTCATCGTGGATTGAGGGGCGCAGGGCCGCGGGGACCGCGCAGCCCTGTCCTGGCCGGAATTACGGCAGCAGCACCGTCGACCCGGTGGTCTTGCGTCCCTCGAGGTCGCGATGGGCTTGCGCGGCCTGCGACAGCGGGTAGGTCTGGTTGATCGAAATCTGGACCTTGCCGCTCTTGATCACCGTGAACAGGTCCTTCGCGGCCTTCACGAGGTCCTCGCGCTTGGCCGTGTAGGTCATCAGGGTGGGTCGCGTGACGTAGAGCGAGCCCTTGGGCCCGAGAATGCCGAGATTGACCGGCGGCACCGGGCCGGACGCGTTGCCGTAGCTGACCATGAGGCCGAGCGGCGCCAGGCAGTCGAGCGAGTCGCTCCAGGTGTCCTTGCCGATGCCGTCATAGACCACGGGCACGCCCTTGCCCTTGGTGATCTCCTTGACGCGGTCGGGCAGCTTTTCCTTGCCCAGCACGATCACGTGCTTGCAGCCGCATTTTCTCGCGATCGGCACTTTCTCGTCGCTGCCGACGGTGCCGATGACGGTCGCGCCGAGCGCCTTGCACCACTGGGCCAGGATCTGGCCGACGCCGCCGGCGGCGGCGTGCACCACCACCGTGTCGCCCTTCTTCACCTTGTAGGTGCGGCGGCAGAGATACCAGCTGGTCATGCCCTTGAGCATGATGGCGGCCGCGAGCTTGTCCTCCACGCCGCTCGGAATCTTCACCAGGCGGTCCGCCGGGCGCAGGCAGCGCTCGGCATAGGAGCCGATCGGCGCGGCATAGGCGACGCGGTCGCCCTTCTTGAACTCGCGCACTTTCGGGCCGACCGCCTCGACCACGCCGGCGCCTTCCATGCCGAGCGTCAGCGGCAAGGGCATGGGGTACAGCCCCGAGCGGTGATAGGTGTCGATGTAGTTGAGGCCGACCGCGGTATTGCGCACCAGGACCTGGCCCGGACCGGGATCGGGCAGCTCGACGTCTTCCCAGCGCATGACGTCGGGGCTGCCGGTTTCATGGATGCGGATGGCCTTGACCAACATTTCGATTGCTCCCCCTTGAACAGGATCAGCCGATGTTCTTGCGGAAGAACTCGGCGGTGCGTTGATTGGCGAGGCTCGCCGCCTGCGCGTTCCAGTGCTCGCCGCCGACGCGAGCGAAGGCATGGTCCACGCCCGCATAGGTGTGCATGGTGACGTGCTTGTTGCCGGCGAGCCCGTCCGTGATCTTCTTCTGCGCCTCGGGCGGTACGAACTTGTCCAGCGCGGCGATGTGCATCAGCAGCGGCTTGGTGATCTTGGCGGCCTCGCCGAGAAGGCCCTCGATGCCGACGCCGTAGTAGCTGACGTTGCAGTCGGCCGACGAGCGCGTCGCCATCAGGTACGCGAGCTTGCCGCCGAGACAGAAGCCCATGGTGCCGGCCTTGCCGCTGCAACCCTCGGTCTTGCGCAGGTGGTCGAGGCTCGCCTTGAGGTCCTCGATGCCCTTGTCGACGTCGAAGCCGTTGAACAGCTTGAAGGCGTGCTGCCATTCGGCCTCGGTCTTGTCGGTGATCTGGATGCCGGGCTCCTGACGCCAGAACAGGTCGGGACAGAGGGCGACATAGCCCTGCTTGGCCATGGTGTCGGTGATCTCGCGCATCACGGCGTTGACGCCGAAGATTTCCTGGATGACGAGCACCCCGGGCCCCTTGCCCGAGCTCGGCTTGGCCAAATAGGCGGAAAAGCTGCCGCCGTCGCGGGCGGCAATCTTGATGTCTGGCATGCGTTCCCCCGGATGGATCGGTTCGCAGGAGCGGAGATGCGGGAAACCTTAGCGCGCGGCGCGCGGCCTGTCACGGCGGCGTCGGCGGGAACAACGACTGTTGATCGCCGAGCGGCACGGCGAGCTCATGGCGCAGCAGCCAGGCCTTGGTGTCGATGCCCTGGCCGCCGGAATATCCCGTCAGACGGCCTTTTGCGCCGACGACGCGATGGCAGGGAACGATGATCGCGATGGGGTTGGCGCCGCAGGCGATGCCGACCGCGCGCGCTATGCCGCCGATCTCGCCCGCGAGCTCGCCATAGCGGCGCGTGCGGCCGAAGGGAATGCGGCGCATGGCGTCCCACACCGCCAGCTCGAAATGGCTGCCGGAAAGCGCCAGGGGGAGGTCGAAATCCCGTCGCCGGCCGGCGAAGTACTCGCCGAGCTGGCGTTCGGCATCGAGCAGCACGGGATCGTCGGCGCCGGCGTCGGGTCCGTCCTGCCCGAAGCGCAAGCCGACAAGTGCGCCGGCGCGCGCGGTCAGCTGCAGCGGACCGAGGGGCGATGCGAGCGTGCGTCGCCCGCTCATGACAGGCTCAACGCCTGGCGAAGCGCGTCTGGGTCGGTCAGCGGCAGCGAGCAGACCGGGCCGCGGCAGACATAGGCGGTGGGTCGGCCTTCGCTGAGACCCTTGCCGGCCGCGGGATGGGACTGCGGCAGCGCCTGACCCGGCGCGAGGACGCTCGTCACGGCCGTGGGGAGGCTGACGGCATGGACGGTGCCGATGAGGGCACGGGTAGCGGGATCGCTGCGATCGCCGACAATGACGACCTGGATGGCGGCCTGGAGCAGATCCGCGTTGTTGAGGAAGGTGGCGAGCGGAAAGAAGTTTCGCGCCAGCTCGCCCGAGAACAGCGTGACCAGGGCTTCGGCGCGGGAGCGGCAGCCGTCCTCGCCGGTGAGGAAATACAGCCGTGCCAGGACGCCGAGCATGGTGGCGTTGCCCGCGGGCACGGCGTTGTCGGCCACCGTCTTGGTGCGGGCGATAAGGTTGGCGGTATCGTCGGCGGTGAAGAAGTATCCGCCCGCTGCGGCGTCCCAATAGCGGGCGTCTAGGTCGGCCACCCAGCCCTGGGCGCGTTGGAGGAACGGGCGCTCGCCGGTGGCCTCGTAGAGGGCCAGGGCCGCGCGCGCCATGTTCGCGTGGTCGTCCAGGGTGGCCGGGTGGGCCAAGCGGCCCTGGCGATAGGCGTGACGCAGCCGCCCGCTCTCGATCATCGTTTCGATGACGAAGGCGAAAGCGCGGCGCGCGGCCGCGAGCCAATCCGGGCGCTCGAACACCTGCGCCGTGCGGGCGAGCGCTGCGACCATGAGGCCGTTCCAGTCGGCCAGCACCTTGTCGTCGAGGCCGGGCGGTACGCGCCGGGCGCGCGCGGAGAGGAGGGTCTGGCGGCAGCGCGTCAGCACGGCCTCCTCGGCGGCGCTCGGCTCGGCTTCCTGGGCGCGGCGATTGAGGATGCTGTGGCCTTCCCAGTTCCCGGCAGGTGTCACGTCGTAGAAGGACTTGAACAGCGGCGCGTCCGGGCCGAGCAGAGAGTCGATTTCCGCCGCGGTCCAGACGTAGAACCTGCCCTCCTCGCCCTCGCTGTCCGCGTCGATGGTCGCGCAGAAGCCGCCGCCCGGGGCGACCATCTCGCGCAGCACCCACCCGACGGTCTCGGCGATGCGGCTGGCGAGGAGCGGCTCGCGCGTTTCCTGCCAGACCAGCGTCAGCAGATCGATCATCTGGGCGTTGTCGTAGAGCATCTTCTCGAAATGCGGGACCAGCCAGCGCTCGTCCGTGGAATAGCGCGCGAAGCCGCCGCCGAGATGGTCGTAGATGCCGCCCTGGCACATCGCCCGCAGCGTGACCAGCACGGCCTGGCGGTAGGACGGCTGGCGCGTGCGCAGCCAGGCGCGCCAGAGCAGCTCGAAGATGCTGGGCTGCGGGAATTTGGGCGCGTTGCCGATGCCGCCGTTGAAAAGGTCGACTTCGCGGCAGAGCCGCTCGGCGATGCGGTCGAGGAGCGCGATGGTGACGCCGGTGCCGGGCGTGGGCTGGGACAGCCTGGCGAGCGCATCGCGCAGTGCGGTGACGTTCTTGTTTACGCGGGCTGGATCCTGGCTATAGACGTGGGCGACGCCGCGCAGGACTTCGGGGAAGCTTGGCCGGCCGTACCGCGCCGTGGGCGGAAAATACGTTCCGCCCCAGAAGGGCTCGCCGGCAGGCGTCAGGAACATCGTGAGCGGCCAGCCGCCTTGCTCGCCGAGCAGGGCCAGGGCCGACTGGTAGATCTGGTCGAGGTCGGGGCGCTCCTCGCGGTCGACCTTGATGCTCACGAACAGGTCGTTCATCAGGGCGGCGGTCGTTTCGTCTTCGAAACTTTCATGGGCCATGACATGGCACCAGTGGCAGGCGGCATAACCGATCGACAGCAAGATGGGTTTGTTGGCGGAACGGGCCTCGGCCAGAGCGGTGTCGCCCCAGGGGCGCCAGTGCACCGGGTTGAGGGCATGTTGCAGCAGATACGGGCTGGTCTCTTGGCCGAGCAGGTTCTGCGCCATGGGAACTCCGGTGCGGTTGGCATGTATACTGGGTAGGCGCCGGAGCACGCTCAACCCTGAAAATCCTGTGGTCACTCGAAGATGACCGACACGATCTATGCCCTGGCCAGCGGGCGTGGCCGCGCCGGCGTCGCCGTGTTGCGCGTCTCGGGTCCGGCGGCTGGCGCCGCGCTGTGCCGATTGGGCGGCGCCGCGTTGCCGCCGCCGCGCCGCGCGGTGTTGCGCCGCTTCCGTGACCCGGGGACGGGGGAGCCGCTCGACCGCGGCCTCGCGCTCTGGTTTCCGGCGCCTCACAGCTACACGGGCGAGGACATGGTCGAGTTCCACGTCCATGCGGGTCCGGCCGTGGTCGAGGGGATGGCCGAGGCGCTGGCAGCCATGGCGGGAGTGCGCCCCGCCGAGGCGGGTGAGTTCACGCGGCGGGCGTTCCTGGGCGGGAAGCTCGATCTGACCGAGGCCGAGGCGATCGTCGATCTGGTGGCGGCGGAGACGGCGGCGCAGCGGCGCCAGGCGCTGCGCCAGATGGAAGGCGCGTTGGGCCGCGTGTACGAGGACTGGCGCGCGCGGCTCGTCCGCGTCTTGGCGCATGTGGAAGCGAGCATCGATTTCGCCGACGAGGAATTGCCGTCAGGGCTGCTGGACGACGCCCGGCAGGCGGTCGGCGCCCTTGAACACGAGATGCGCTCTCACTTGGCGGATGGCGAGAAGGGCGAGCGCCTGCGCCAGGGCGTGACCGTCGCGATCATTGGTCCGCCCAACGCCGGGAAATCGACGCTGCTGAACCGCCTGGCGCGGCGCGATGCCGCCATCGTCTCGCCCATTGCCGGCACCACGCGTGACGTCATCGACATCGACCTGGATCTTGGCGGCTTTCCGGTGCGGGTCGCCGACACTGCCGGGCTGCGATCCACGCGTGACGCCATCGAGGCCGAGGGCGTCCGCCGCGCGGAGCGCCGTGCCGCCGCGGCTGACCTCAAGGTTCTGGTGCTCGATGCAACGGCGTTGCCGGGGATCGACACGGCGACCCGGGCGCTGATCGATGATGCGACGGTCGTTGTCGTGAACAAGGTCGATCTGCGGACGGTGCCAGACCCGGTAATCGCCGGCGTGAGGGCATTGCCGATGTCGCTGGCGACGGGCGAGGGCTTCGATGACGTCAAGGCTGCGCTGGTTGCCCGGGTGCGCGCGCTGTCGGATTCCGGTGCCGTGCCGGTCCTGACGCGAGCGCGGCACCGGGCGGCTGTCGAGGAATGCGTTGCTGCCCTCAGGCGATTCATGTCGGCGGCAGCGCTGGAGCTCGCGGCGGAGGACTTGCGGCTGGCGGCGAGGGCGCTTGGCCGGGTGACCGGGCGCATCGGCGTCGAGGACCTGCTGGACGCGATCTTTCGCGAGTTCTGCATCGGCAAATAAGTCGCAAAGGCACAGGTTTCCTACTACATCTTGTGCTTGTTTCACGTGAAACATCGGCCGCGGCGCGGTTTTGACACCGGCAGCGTGGCTCCATAGATTGCGCGGCATGTCTCATTGGGATGTCGTTGTCGTCGGTGGCGGCCACGCCGGGTGCGAGGCTGCGGCCGCCTCCGCACGGCTGGGCGCGCGCACCGTGCTGGTGACCCAGCGGCCGGACACGATCGGGGAGATGTCTTGCAATCCAGCAATTGGGGGCCTGGGCAAAGGGCATCTCGTCCGCGAGGTTGATGCGCTGGATGGCGTGATGGCTCGAGCGATCGATCGGGCGGGCATACAATTCCGCCTTCTGAACCGGAGCAAGGGCCCGGCGGTCCGGGGGCCTAGGGCACAGGCGGATCGCAAGCTCTATCGGCGCGCGATGCAAGAGATCCTGCAGGACCAGTCGCGGCTGAGCATTCGGGCCGGGTCTGTGGAGGATCTACTGTGCGCTAACGGCCGTGTGGCTGGGGTCGTCCTCGCTAACGGCGAGGAAGTCCGGGCCGGCGCGGTCGTGCTCACGACCGGTACCTTCCTGCGTGGCGTCATCCATATCGGGCAGGAGACGAGCCCTGCGGGGCGGATCGGCGAAGCGCCGTCGCTGGGGCTTTCGCAGAGGCTTGACCGGGACGGCTTCGCACTGGGCCGGCTGAAAACAGGCACGCCGCCACGCCTGAGCGGGCGCACGATCGATTGGGCGGGCCTGACGCCACAAGCGGGCGACCAACCCCCGGAGCCGTTCTCTTTCCTGACCGAGGCCATCGCGACGCCCCAGATCGCCTGCGCCATCACCGAGACGACGCCGGCAACGCATGCCCTGATCCGGGCCAACCTGCATCGGGCGCCCATGTATTCCGGCCAGATCGCGTCCGTCGGGCCGCGCTATTGTCCCTCGATCGAGGACAAGGTGGTGCGGTTCGCCGATCGCGCCCGGCACCAGGTGTTTCTCGAGCCCGAGGGACTGGACGACGACACTGTCTATCCGAACGGCGTGTCGACGTCGCTGCCCCGCGAGATCCAGGCGGCCCTGCTGTGCACGATCCCCGGGTTGGAACGTGCCGTCATGCTCCGGCCGGGGTACGCCGTCGAGTACGACTTCGTCGATCCGCGCGAATTGCTTCCAACGCTGGAAACAAAGCGAATCAAGGGCTTGTACTTTGCCGGGCAGATCAATGGCACCACCGGTTACGAGGAGGCGGCGGGCCAGGGTATCGTCGCCGGCATCAATGCCGCGCTCGGATGCTCCGGCCGCCGGCGGTTCGTGTTGGACCGTGCGTCCTCCTACATTGGCGTCATGATCGACGACTTGGTGACGCTCGGCACGATCGAGCCGTACCGCATGTTCACCTCGCGCGCGGAGTACCGGCTGCTGCTTCGGGCGGACAATGCCGACCAGCGCCTGACGCCACTTGGCGTCGGCATCGGCTGCGTGGGCGGTGTCAGACAGCGCGTCCATGAGGCCAAGATGGCGGCGCTCGCGCGGGGACGTTCAGTATTGCGGGCAGCAAAGGCGTCACCATCGGTGCTGCGACGTCATGAGTTGGCGGCGCCCCGCGACGGCGCCGTGCGATCGGCGGAAGAACTCTTGGCCCATCCGGGGATCGACCTGAACCGCCTTTCCGCGATCTGGCCCGCGCTCCGGGAGATTTCCCCGCGGATCGCCGCACAGCTCGAAATCGACTCGCGTTACGCCGGCTACCTTGAGCGCCAGGAGGCCGACATCCGCGCCTTCAGGCGGGAAGAGGCGCTCGCCCTTCCTCCCGACCTGGATTACGCCGCGATTTCTGGCCTTTCTGCAGAAATGCGTTGCAAGTTCAATACGATACGCCCCCACACGCTCGGCGCAGCCGCGCGCGTCCCCGGTGTCACGCCGGCGGCCCTGGTGGCCTTGTTGCGTTTCGTGCAGCGGGGCGAGGCGCCCGTCGATGCCTGATCGGGCAGCGCAACCACTGAGCCCCGAGGAATTCGCCGCAGCTGGGTGTGTTTCACGTGAAACACTCGAGCGCCTTTCGACCTTCGTCGACCTCCTGCGCCAGTGGCAGCACCGCATCAACCTGGTTTCCGCCGGCACGCTGCGCGACGTGTGGCGCAGGCACATCCAGGACTCGGCCCAGCTCCTCGCCATGCTCCCGCGCCTCGACGCGCGGCTGTACGACATCGGCAGCGGCGCCGGATTCCCCGGCCTGGTACTGGCCATCTTGGGCGCTTCACGGGTTCATCTGGTCGAATCCGACCAAAGGAAAGCGGCCTTCCTCCGAGAGGCTGCCCGAATCACTGCCTCGCCGGTCACGCTGCATGTCTGCCGCGCGGAAAGCCTGGCTCCGCACGACGGCGAAGTCGTCACGGCGCGCGCTTGCGCTCCCTTGGCCGATTTGCTTGATCTCTCCAGGCGTTTCCTCGGGCCCTCGGGCATATGCCTGTTCCTGAAAGGCCGCGGCGTCGAGGCTGAATTGACGGCTGCAAACAAAACCTGGAAGATGCGGGTCGCCAGGTTTCCAAGCCAAACCGATCCAACCGGGGTCATACTGCGTCTCGAGGATCTCAACCATGTCTGACGCACCGATCATCGTCGATCACCAACCGCGGATCATTGCCGTCGCCAACCAGAAAGGCGGGGTCGGCAAGACCACCACCGCGGTAAACCTTGCGACGGCCATTGCCGCCTGCCATCGGAGCGTCCTCGTCATCGACCTCGACCCCCAAGGAAACGCCAGCACGGGGCTGGGGATCAATGCGCGATCACGCAATGTCGGCACCTACCATGTCCTGATCGGCGAATCCCCGCTCGATGCCGCGATCAAGCCGACCATGGTTCCCGGCTTATCCATCGTCACCTCTACGGTCGACCTTTCGGGCGCTGAAATTGAAATGGTTGACTTACCGCGTCGGGAATTTCGGCTGCGGGAAGCCCTGCGGCCACCGCCACGCCAGTTCGACTTCGTCCTGGTCGACTGCCCACCCTCGCTTGGTCTTCTGAACCTGAACGCGCTGGTTGCAGCGGATGCGCTGCTGGTGCCACTGCAGTGCGAGTTCTACGCGCTGGAAGGCGTCAGCCATCTCGTCCGTACGGTTGAGCGCGTACGAAAGTCGTTGAACCCTCGGTTGGATATCCAGGGCGTTGTGCTGACGATGTTCGACAAGCGCAATCGGCTATCCGGCTTGGTCGCCGACGACGTGCGGGGATACTTCGGCGAAAAGGTCTACACCACGGTCATCCCACGCAATGTCCGGGTGTCCGAGGCGCCATCGCACGGCAAGCCGGTCCTGCTCTACGACGTCGAATCGGCGGGCGCGCAGGCCTATATCCATCTGGCCAGCGAGATGCTGAAGCGGGAACGCGCCCTGGCGGCGTGAAGCGGAGGCAGCCATGACGCAAGCAGCGAATCCAGGCCGTCCGAACCAGCCGGAGGACGGCCATCGGCGCCGCGCGCATCTTGGCCGTGGCTTGATGGCCTTGCTGGGTGACGACAATGCCGAGGCGCCCCAGGCTGAACGCATCACGGCCTCGCGCGCGCTGCCGATCGACCTGTTGAAGCCCGGGCGATACCAGCCACGCATGCGTTTCGACGACGAGCAGTTCAAATCGCTCGTGGATTCCGTGCGGGAAAAGGGGATCTTGCAGCCAATTCTCGTGCGACGCGACCCGGACGCCCCGCAGATGTACGAGATCATCGCCGGGGAGCGCCGCTGGCGGGCAGCCCAACAGGCGCAGCTGCATGAGGTCCCGGTCGTCGTTCGCGAGCTGGCGGACCGCGACGCCTTGGAACTGGCCCTGGTGGAGAACATCCAGCGCCAGGACCTGACCGCGATCGAGGAGGCCGAAGGCTACCGCCGGCTGATGGAGGAGTTCGGCCATACGCAGGAAGGCCTGGCCCAGGCCGTCGGCAAGAGCCGCAGCCATATAGCCAACCTGCTGCGCTTGCTGTCCTTGCCGCAGCCCGTGCGCGACATGGTGCAGTCAGCTGTCCTCAGCGCCGGGCATGCTCGCGCCCTGGTCAACGCGTCCGACCCGGTCGGGCTTGCCGAACAGGTCGTCAAGAGGGGCCTCAACGTGCGCCAGACCGAGCACCTGGCGCAGCAGGAACGGCCGTCACGCGCCGGCCGTGCCGCGCCGGCCGCTGTCGCCAAGGACGCCGACACCGTCGCCCTGGAGCGCGACCTCAGCGCGCTGCTGGGGCTGAAGGTGAGCATCAGCTTCGGCCGGCGCGGCGGCGAGCTCGTGATCCACTACAAGACGCTCGAGCAGCTCGACGACATCGTGCAGCGCATCGGCCAGTCAACCGCCCGGCCGCCCCTGGGCTGACCGGATCCCTTTAGCCTGCGGAATATTCCGCTAGAGCGGTACCCGACTATGTGGAATCAAAAGGGGATTCACAGCAGCGGCCAGA
>CAZLBB010000084.1:0-24777 GCA_964557415.1 uncultured Rhodospirillaceae bacterium | reverse complement strand
GCTCTATTCGCCAAGCTTGACTCAACGGGCGGGCCCAAAAGGCCCGCCCGTCCTGCTTTGGCGCGCACGCTTTAGTGTGGGAGGCCCGGCATGATCGTCGACGAGCGCACCTACACGCTTTACCCCGGCAAGGTGCCCGAGTTCTACAAGTTGTACCAGGCAGAGGGGCTCGAGGTGCAGACGCGCCATCTCGGCAACCTGATCGGCTTCTTCCAGACCGAGTTCGGCGAACTCAACCAGATCGTGCACCTGTGGGGCTATGACAGCCTGGAGGAGCGCCAGCGCCGGCGCGCCGCGCTGTTCCAGGACAAGCAATGGCTCGCCTACCTGGACAAGGCCCGGCAATACTTCATCAAGATGGAGAACCGGCTGCTGATCCCGGCGCCGTTCTCGCCGATCAAGTAGGACCGAACGACCGACGGTTCCCTCAGGCGCGCTGCTTGGCCAGCGCGGCGGCGCGGATCTCCGACAGCGAGGCGCGCGTCGTCAGCGCCTCGGGATCGACCTTGAGATCGATGATGGCCGGCTTGCCGCTCGCTGTCGCGCGGCGATAGGCGTCGGCGAACTGCTCGGTGCGTTCGACCGTCTCGCCATGGCCGCCGCAGGCACGCGCCAGCGCGGCGAAATCCGGATTCTGGATCGCCGTGCCCGAGACGCGGCCGGGATAGTGCCGCTCCTGGTGCATGCGGATCGTGCCATACATGCCGTTGTTGAACACGATCACCACGACGGCCGCGCCGAACTGCACTGCGGTCGCGAACTCCTGCACCGTCATCATCAGGCAGCCGTCGCCGGCGAAGCAGACGACCGCCCGGTGCGGCGCGGCCAGCTTCGCGGCCACCGCCGCCGGCAGGCCATAGCCCATCGAGCCGCTGGCCGGCGCGAGCTGCGTGCGGAAGCGGCGGAACGAATAGTAGCGGTGCGCCCAGGTCGCGTAGTTGCCGGCGCCGTTGGTGATGATGGCGTCATCGGGCAGGGTGTCGCTCAGGTGGCGCACGACGGTCGCCATGTCGACCGGCCCCGGCGTGGCGCGCGGCTTCGATTCCTCGAGGTAGTCGGCTCGCGCCGCCCTGGTCCACGCGGCCCAGCGCGCGCGGCCCGCGACCGGCGCCAACTCCGCCAGCGCCGCCGCCGCGGCGATCGGAGAGGCGACGATCGGCAGGTCGACCTGCCACACCCGGCCGATCTCGCCCGGCTCCGGATGGATGTGGATGATCGCCTGCCTCGGGCGCGGCAGGTCGAACAGCTGGTAGCCGTCGGTGACGACGTCGCCCAGCCGCGTGCCGACCGCCAGGATCAGGTCGCTTTCCTTGGCGCGCTTGATCGCCGTCGTCGGCATGCCGACGCCGAGGAAGCCGGCGTAGCCGGCATAGGCGTTGTCGACATAGTCCTGGCGGCGGAACGTGGTGAAGACCGGCAGCTCGTTGGCTGCGGCGAAACGCTTGATGTCATCGGCCGCCGCCTGGCTCCACAAGCCGCCGCCGATCACGACCAGCGGCCGCGCCGCCTGGTCGAGAAGCGCGGCCAGCGCCGCCATCTGCGCAGGCGCCGGCTGCCCCTGCGCCGCCCGTGTCGGCGCGGCGTCCGCCACGGCGACCCGGTCGGTCAGCATGTCCTCGGGCAGCGCCAGGACGACCGGGCCGGGCCGACCCGAGGTCGCGATCTGGAAGGCCCGGTTGACGTATTCCGGGATGCGCGCGGCATCGTTGATCTGGCCGACGAACTTGGCTTGGCCGCCGAACATCTGCTTGAAATCGACTTCCTGGAAACCCTCGCGGTCCCAGGTCTGGCGATCGACCTGGCCGATGAACAGGATCATCGGTGTCGAATCCTGCGCCGCCACATGCACGCCGGCGGACGCGTTGGAAGCGCCGGGACCGCGCGTGACGAAGCAGATGCCCGGCCGGCCGGTCAGCTTGCCATAGGCCTCGGCCATCATCGCCGCGCCGCCTTCCTGGCGGCAGACGATGGTGCGGATCTGCTGCACGTCGTGCAGCGCATCGAGCGCCGCCAGGTAGCTCTCGCCCGGGACGCAATAGACGGTATCCGCGCCGTTCAGCGCCAGAGCATCGATCAGGATACGCCCGCCCGTGCGCAGGCCCGGCCCGGTCCCCATGCTTGATCCTTCGCGCTACTCGCCGACGGCGTTGAGATAGAGTGTCAGCAACTCGTCCTGCTCCTCGCGATCGGCCTTGTCCATTTTGCGGATGCGGATCACCTGGCGCATGATCTTCGTGTCGTAGCCGGACGACTTGGCCTCCGCGAACACTTCCTTGATGTCCGCGCCGATCCCGGCGCGCTCCTCCTCCAGCTTCTCGATGCGCTGGATGAACGACTTCAGCCGCCCGGCATCGACGCCGCCGGAGCCCTTCTTGACCGCCATCTATCCCGTCCCGCTGATTGCGCCTTGCCCCAAGGGCGGGCGACCTTAGCCGCCGCCGCCGCGACGGCGCAAGCAGCGGCGCTGTGGATAGCGTTAGTGCTTGCTGTGCCTGGACGCTTCCTCGAACTTCCGCTTCTGCTCCGAGGTCGCTTCCTGGGCGTATCGCTTCTTCCACTCGTCGTACGGCATCCCGTAGATGATCTGCCGCGCCTCCGGATCGCTGAGCTTGACCCCGCGCGACTCGGCTTCGGCCAGGTACCATTTGGACAGGCAGTTGCGGCAGAACCCGGCCAGGTTCATCAAGTCGATGTTCTGTACGTCGGTACGCTGGCGCAGATGGTCGACCAGCCGGCGGAAAGCCGCGGCCTCGAGCTCCGTGCGCGTCTTGGTATCCAGGTCCATGGCGGTTGTCTCCTCGGGCAGGGCCGGTTCCGGTTTCCGGCGGGCCGATTTCCGTGCGGCACAATGTAGGACGGCAGCCCGTGGATTGTAACCCCTTGGAACTTCGAGCCACCCGGGCCGCGGGTGTCCCCTTTGGACCGGGCCCGGACACCATGCTATCGTCCGGCCGGTTTCATCGACCATCCCCGAGGGCAAGTGGACGGCCAGGTGCAGAAGTCCCCAGCCGGCAAGATCGCGTTCGACCAGTCCACCCGCGCCTTGATGCGCCGGCTGCTGCTGGAGCATGTGCGCCCGCACTGGGGCCGCCTGGCCTTGGCCGTGCTCTGCATGATCGTGGGCGCCCTTGCCACTGCGGCGCTGGCCAAGCTGATGGAGCCGATCATCGACGGCGTGTTCGTCGACCGCGACCGCACCATGCTCAGCTGGGTGGCGGTGGCCGTTCTGGTCGTGTTCTTCATGAAGGGGATGGCGACCTACGGCCAGTCCGTGCTGATGAACTTCGTCGGCCAGCGCATCGTCTCGGACCTCCAGATCGATCTCTACGGCCGGCTGATCCGCGCCGATCTTGCCACCTTCAACGACACGCCCACCGGCACGCTCGTCTCGCGGCTGGTCAACGACGTGGGCATGCTGCGCGGCGCGGTGTCGATGACGCTGACCAGCATCGGCAAGGACGCGCTGACGCTCATCCTGCTCGTGGCCGTGATGTTCGGCCAGGACTGGGCCCTCGCCGCGATGGCATTCTTCGTCTTTCCGCTCGCGGTGCTGCCGATCGCGCAGATCGGCAAGCGCATGCGCAAGGTGGCGACGCGCACGCAGGTGCAGATCGCGCAGCTGACCACGCTGTTCGGTCAGACCTTCCAGGGCGCGCGGCACGTCAAGGCCTACGGCATGGAAGGCTACGAAACCGGCCGCGCGCGCGCGGCGGTCGAGGGGCTGTTCGGCCTCGTGCAGCGCGCCGCACGCACGAGGTCGGCCGCGCATCCGATCATGGAAACCCTGGGCGGCTGCGCCATCGTCGCGGTGATCGTCTATGGCGGGCACCAGGTAATCGACGGCCAGCGCACCGCCGGCGCGTTCTTCTCCTTCATCACCGCGCTGCTCCTTGCCTACGAGCCGATGAAGAAGCTGGCCGCGCTCAATTCCAGCCTGCAGGAGGGCCTGGCGGCCGCGACTCGCGTCTTCGCCGTGCTCGACAGCGCGCCGCGCATCGTCGACAACCCCGGCGCCATCGACCTCGACGCGCGCGGCGCCTCGATCCGCTTCGCCAATGTCACGTTCCGCTACCGCGACGACCGCCCGGCCCTCGACGGGCTGAGCTTCGAGGTGCCTGCCGGCAAGACCGCGGCCCTGGTCGGCCCGTCAGGCGCCGGCAAGTCGACCGTGCTGAACCTGATCCCGCGCTTCTACGACATCGACAGCGGCAGTATCGCGGTCGGCGGCCACGACGTCCGCCTGGTGACCATCCGCTCGCTGCGCGAGAACATCGCGCTTGTCAGCCAGGAAGTCAGCCTGTTCGACGACTCGATCGCCGCCAATATCAGGTACGGCTGCCCGGACGCCGGCGACGGCGACGTGGAGCGCGCGGCGCGCCACGCCGGGGTGCATGATTTCATCGTCGGCCTGCCCGAGGGCTACGAAACGCTGGTCGGCGAGCATGGCATCAAGCTGTCGGGCGGCCAGCGCCAGCGCATCATGATCGCCCGCGCCATGCTCAAGAACGCGCCGATCCTGCTGCTCGACGAGGCCACCTCGTCCCTCGACGGCGAGTCCGAGCGCCAGGTGCGCGACGCGCTCGCGACGCTCATGCATGGGCGCACGACGCTGGTCGTGGCGCACCGCCTGTCCACCGTCACCGGCGCCGACGTCATCCATTACATGGCCAATGGCCGCATCATCGAGAGCGGCAGCCACGCCGAGCTGCTGGCACGCGGCGGCGCCTATGCGCGCCTCTACGCCCTGCAGTCGGCCGATGACCAGCCGGCGCTGCGCGCCGTCGCAACGGCCTGAACCGCCATCGATGCTCCGCCGGCTGAAACAATGGACCAGGGGCGAGACGGCGCAGCGCTTGGCGTGCTGGCTCGGCGCGTGGTATCTGCGCATCGCCTACCGCACCGGCCGGTGGCGCGTCGAGGGCGACGAGACGGCGCGGCTGATGTGGCGCGAGGGCCGGCCCTTCATCCTCTGTTTCTGGCATGGCCGATTGCTGATGATGCCGTTTGCCTGGAATCCGCCCATGGGCGCGCGGGGCGCGCCGATCAGCATGCTGATCTCCGCGCACCATGACGGACGGATCATTGCCCGCGCCGTCAGCCATTTCGGCATCGACACCGTCGCCGGGTCGGACGGAAACGCCATGTCGGCAATGCGTACGCTCGTGCGTACGGTGCGTGCCGGCCGCTGGGTCGGCATCACCCCGGACTCGCCGCCGGGTCCGCGCATGCGCGCCAAGCCCGGGGTGGCGGCGCTTGCCCGCCTGGCGCAGGTGCCGGTCATCCCCGCGACGTACTCGATCGAGCGACGCAAGGTGCTGAATTCCTGGGACCGGCTCGTGGTGCCGAAATGGTTTTCGCGCGGCGTTTTCCTGTGGGGTGCGCCGATCGCCGTCGCCCCCGACGCGGACGACGCCGCGCTCGATCGCGTGCGCCAGCAGGTCGAGGACGCGCTGACGGCGCTCTCGGCGGAAGCCGACCGGCGCTGCGGTCATGCGGCGATCGAGCCCGGACCGCCGCTTGCCCGCTTCGATCCGGTCGCCGCGCGGCACGCGGCGCGGGCCGCCGGGTGAGCCGCATGGCGCTGGGTCTCTATCGTGGGCTCACCACGGCGGCCGAGCCGCTGATCCGCTACTACCTGACGCGGCGCTGCGTGGCCGGCAAGGAAGATCCGGACCGGCTGGGCGAGCGCTTCGGCGAGGCCTCCTGCGACCGTCCGTCGGGCGCGCTGGCGTGGGTGCATGGCGCATCGGTCGGCGAGGCGGTTTCGGCGCTGGCCCTGATCGACCGCATGCTGGCCGAGCGGCCACGCCTGAGCGTGCTGGTGACCACCGGCACCGTGACTTCGGCCCGGCTGCTCGCCAAGCGCCTGCCGCGGCGCGCCTTCCACCAGTATGTCCCGGTCGATCACGCCGGCTGGATCCAGCGCTTCCTCGACCATTGGCGCCCGGATCTGGCGCTGTGGATGGAATCCGAGCTCTGGCCCAACCTGATCCGCGGCATCGCCGCCGCCGGAACGCCGCTCGTGCTGCTGAACGGCCGCATGTCCGAGGCGTCGTACCGGCGCTGGCAACGGGTGCCGTTCCTGATTCGCCCCTTGCTCGGCAGCTTCGCGCTCTGCCTCGGCCAGGACCATGCCCAGACCGAGCGGCTCGCCGCACTCGGCGCCCCGTGCGCGCGCATGGTCGGCAACCTGAAATACGCCGCGGCCCCGTTGCCGGCCGACGCGGCCGAGCTGGAACGCCTGCGGCAGGCGATCGCCGGGCGGCCGGTGTGGCTCGCGGCCAGCACGCACCCGGGCGAGGAACGCTTTGTCGCCGACGCGCACCGCGCGATCGCCGCGTCGCGCCCGCATCTGCTGACCATCCTCGCGCCGCGCCACGCCGATCGCGGCGCCGTCGTCGCGCAGGAGCTTGCCGCCGCCGGACTCCGCGTCGCGCGCCGGTCCGCGCGCGAGGATGCGGCCGGCCGCGACGTCTATCTGGCCGACACGATGGGCGAACTCGGCCTGTTCTATCGCCTGGCCGAGATCGCGTTCGTCGGCGGCTCGCTCGTGCCTCATGGCGGGCACAACCCGCTCGAGCCGGCGCTGCTCGGCGCGGCCGTGCTGTCCGGTCCGCATACCCGCAACTTCGCCGCGGTGTTCGATGAGATGCGCGGCGCCCGGGCGGTAGCCGAGGTCGCGGATGCGGCCGCGCTGGCGGCCGCGGTCGGCCGGCTCCTCGACGACCCCGCGCGGCGCCGCGCGCTTGCGGCCGCGGCCCTGGGCGTGGCCGAGGCGCGCGCCGGCGTGCTGGACGCCGTGATGGACGAGATCGGCCCGTGGCTGGATCAGGCCGAGCGCCGCCAGCCGCCCAGCAGCCCGCCGGAGCCCAGTCCGCCGAAGGGCAGCCCGCCTAAGGGCATCGAGCGGGGCGGCGGCGGCCCGGCGCACGTCATCGATGGTCGTGCGCGCGCCTGAATTCTGGCAGCGATCCGATAGCGCGTTTGCGCGGCTGCTATGGCCGGTTTCCCTCGGCTGGGTCGCGGCGGCGCGGCTGCGCCGTGCACTCACCACGCCGTTCGTCGCGCCCGTCCCCGTCGTCTGCGTCGGCAACGCGGTCGCCGGCGGCGCCGGCAAGACACCGACGGCGCTCCGTGTCGCACGTTGGTACGCCGATCGCGGCGTCGCGGTGCACCTGCTCAGCCGCGGGTACGGCGGTCGCATGGCCGGCCCGCATCGCGTCGATCCGGCAGTGGACACCGCCGCCGACGTGGGCGACGAGCCGCTGCTGCTGGCGTCGCGCTTTCCCGCCTGGGTCGCGCGCGACCGGGCCGCGGGCGCTCGCGCGGCCGCGGCGGCCGGGGCGGGCGTGATCGTGATGGATGACGGCTTCCAGAACCCGGGCCTTGCCAAGACGCTGTCCCTGCTGGTGGTCGACGGTGGCGCAGGGTTCGGCAATGGGCAGGTCGTTCCGGCCGGGCCGATGCGCGAGCCGCTGGACGATGCGCTCGGCCGCGCCGATGCAGTCGTGCTCATCGGCGAGGACCGGACCGGCGTGCACAGCCGGCTCGGCGGCCGCCGGGCGGTACTGACCGCGCGCATCGTGCCGGGGCCTGACGCGCGCGTTTTCAAGGGCGAGCGCGTCGCCGCTTTCGCGGGGATCGGACGGCCGGGCAAGTTCTACGACACGCTGCGTGGCCTCGGCGCGCAGGTCGTGGCCACGCGCGACTTTCCCGATCACTATCGCTACCGGCCCGAGGATGTCATGGCTATGGTCGAGCATGCGGCCAAGCGCGACGCCGTCCTCGTGACCACGGCCAAGGACGCGGTGCGCCTGCCGCCGGGGGCGATGAACATGGTGCACGTGCTGCCGGTCGAGCTGGAGTGGGACGATCCGCAAGCGGTGGCGGCCCTCCTCGGGCGGGCCTTGCCGGAAACGAGCCGTGGCGCGTAGGGGCAAGCTCGGACGGTGGTGGCTCGCGCATGTGCGCCAGCCGCTGATGTATGCGGGTCTCGTCGCGGTGATGGAGCTCCTGCACGCGCTGCCTCTCGACAATGCCTCCGGCGGTTTCGGCCGATTCTTCCGCTGGCTGGGGCCCAAGCTGCCCTACAGCAATCGGGCCAGGCGCAACCTCGCGCTCGCCTTCCCGGGCATGGCGCACGCGGAGCGCGAGCGGATCGTCGCCGGGATGTGGGACAACTTCGCGCGCGTGATCTGCGAATACGCCCATCTCGACACGATCATCCGCGAGGCCGGCAAGCGGATCGAGATCGTCGGCGCCGGGCGCCTCGACGCGCTGCGCGACGACGGGCGCCCGGGTCTGCTGTTCTCGGCGCATTTCGCCAGCTTCGAGATGGTGACGGTCGCCGCCAGGATGCGCGCGCTGCCGATCAGCGTCGTCTATCGCAACGCCAACAACCTTGCGATCGACGCCTATATCCGCCGCCGGCAGGGGACCGGCGGCATCGAGCTGATCCGCAAGGGGATCCGCGGCGCCAGGCGCTTGCTCGAAGTCATGCAGGACGGCAGCCACGTGGTCATGCTGGTCGACCAGAAGATGAACGAAGGCATCGCCGTGCCGTTCTTCGGCTATCCGGCGATGACCGCGCCGGCGCTCGCGCAGCTGGCCTATCGCTACGACTGTCCCGTCGTGCCCGTGCGGGTCGAGCGCGTCGCCGGCAGCAATTTCCGCGTGGTCTGCGAAGAGCCGCTCGCGCTGCCGCGCAGCGGCGACCGCGCAGCCGACGTGCTGGCGCTGATGACCATGGTCAACCGGACGATCGAGAACTGGATCCGCGCCAAGCCCGAGCACTGGTTCTGGCTGCACCGGCGCTGGCCGAAGGACGCGAAGCCTGCTTCTTCGACGCTATAGGCGCTTGCGGTACACCGTCTTCCCGTCGCCGGGCGCGTAGAAATCGTCGAACACGTGTTCGATGCGGTAGCCGCAGGCGAGGTAGAACGCGCGGGTCGGGTCGTATTGCGGGCGCGAGGACGTCTCGATGTAGACGCTGAGGCCGTCGGCCGCGCGAACGGCCTCCTCCACCGCCTGCATCAGTGCCCTACCGAGCCCGCGACCCTGGGCCGTCGGCGCCACCGCGATCCAGTAGAGATCCCAGCTCGTGAGCGTACAGGGGATCGGCCCGAAACAGGCGTAGCCGCCGAGCCGGTCGCCCTGGTCGGCGAACAGGAAGTGATAGCCGCTGGCCTGAAGCCCCTTGGCCAGGCGGTCTTCAACCAGCTCGACCGCGACGGCGACCTCGTCCGGCCGGAAGAAGCCGGTATCGGCCACGAGCGCGCGCACGCGCTCGACATCCTGGCCGTGCACCGCATCGCGCAAGCGGAAGGCGGCGGCCGGCGCGCCGGTCAGCCCGTGCGGCGCCGGGCGGAGGTCGTGGTCGAACCCAGGCATGCGGCGATGATCCGGTCGAGGCCCTCCTCGAAGCCGATGCCTGCGCGATCGAGCATGGCGGCAAATCCCGCGTCGGGCGACAGGCACGGGTTGGGATTGACCTCGAGAACGTAGGGCCGTCCGGCGCGGTCGACCCTGAAATCGACCCGCGCATAGCCCCTGAGGTCGAACAGCCGCCAGCAGCGCTGGGACAGCTCGATCATCTGCTCGATCAGCGGGCGGTCCGATTCGGGCAGGTCGAGGACGTGCGGCGTATTGAGGTAGGCGAACGACTCCTTGTCCCACTTCGAGGCGTAATCGAGGATGCGCGGCATGTCCGGCGGGAAATCGACGAAGCCCATCTCCGCCACCGGCAGGGGCAGGGGCTCGCGCGGGCGGTCCGGATCCTCGATCAAAGCTACCGCGAATTCGCGTCCGTCGACGAAGGACTCGGCGAACCAGCTTCCCCCATAGCGGGCGGTCATCTCGGCGATCCGCCGGCGCGCGGCGGCGATGCCGTCCACCACGGCACTGGCATCGAGCCCGATCGACGCGTCCTCCCAGGCCGACTTTACGATGAACCTGCCGCGCGGCGTGCCGGCCGCGTAGCCGTCCGGCTCGATCCAGGCGGGTGTCGGGATGCCGTTCTCGACCATCCGGCGCTTGGCCAGCGGTTTGTTCGAGGTCTGCATGAGCGCGACCGCCCCGCAGCCGGTGAACGGCACGCCCAGAACCTCCAGCACGTTGGGCGCGAGATGGACATGCTGCCCGATGCTGCCGATCGACTCGACGAGGTTGAAGACGAATACCGGGTCGATCTGCTTCAGGCGGCGGCTCATCGCCGCCAGATCGAGCGTGATCGGAACCGCGGTCGACCGCCAGCCCAGACGCTTCAGCGCCTGGGCGACATGGCCCACCTGCACCAGCGTGTCCTGCTCGTCGGCCGAGGCATCCGGCGGCACCGCGCCGTGCAGGATGGCGACGGTTCCCTGGTCAATGCCCGTTCGCATGGCGAGCCGCGCTGCCTACTCGGCCGCGATGCGGGCGGCGGGCCTGACCCGCCCGGTCCCGATCCGCGTGCTGGCCGACTCGATGATGCGGCCGATGAGATCCGCGTACGCGCCGCCCGCCTGCTGCCATAGGATCGGCAGGTCGGAGTGCGACGGGTGCAGCCCGGCCAGCGGGTTGACTTCGATGAAATTGACGCGGCCGGCGGCGTCCGTGCGCAGGTCGACCCGGCCGGCGTCACGGCACCCGAGCGCGCGCCAGGACGCGACGGCCACCGCGACCGACTCGCGCGCCAGGGCGTCGTCGACCAGGCGGTAGATCACGCGTTCCTCGCACTCTTCCTTGTTCAGGTAGGAGTAGACGCCGGGCTCGGCATTGTTCTTGAGGATCACCTCGAGCGCTCCGACCGGTTGGGCCGCGTCGCCCGAGCCGGTGATTCCGACCGTGAACTCGCGGCCCGGCAGGTACGTCTCGACCAGGACCGGCTGGCCGTAGCGCGCAAGCAGGGACTCGCAAGCCCCGCGCAATTGACCCGGGTCGTCGATTTTGGAAGCCGGCGTGATGCCTTTGCCCGTGCCTTCGGCCACCGGCTTGGCGAAGAGCGGGTAGGGAAGGCGCACGCCTTGGATGTCGGATTCGCTCTCGACCACGGCGAAGTCCGCTGTCGGTATTCCCGCGTCGCGGACGACCCGCTTGGTCAGGCCTTTATGCAAGGTCAGGGCCATGACCATCGGATCGGAGAACGTGTAGGCGATGCCGTAGGCGTCGAGGACTGCGGGGACCTGGGCCTCGCGCCCGATCCCGTTCAGCCCTTCGGCGATGTTGAACACCAGATCCCAGCGCTCGCCCCGGGCAAGGCGCTCGACCAGCCGGCGGACGTTGCCGATCCGGACCGTGCGATGCCCCAGGGCCGCGATCGCGTCGTCCAGCGCCTGGATGGTCGCCGGGCTGTCGAACTCGGCCGTCTCTTCCTCGCCGTAGCCTTCGGCCAGGTAGTCGGCGCGCAGGTCGTAGGTCAGGCCGACCAGCATCGCGCGCCCCCCCCTTCTCTCGACGGCACCGTTGTTGCTTCGGTCCTTGTCGTCGCGCGGTTCATGTCCGGGTTGGCCGCTACTCGGCCGCCAAGCGCAACGGGCGGTCGGCGGCGACCGTCCCGCCGGGATCGGCGTAGCGGTAGATGCGGCCCTCGAAATTGCGGAAGACGAGGTCGTCGCCGTCGCGTCCCATCAGGTACTCGGGCAGCAGCGGGATCTTGCCGCCCCCGCCCGGCGCATCGATCACCAGATGCGGCACCGCATAGCCCGTGGTGTGGCCGCGTAGGCCCTGGATGATCTCGATGCCCTTGGATACCGGCGTGCGGAAATGCGACGACCCCGAGATCGGATCGGACTGGTAGAGGTAGTAGGGCTTGACCCGGTAGCGCAGCAGCCCGTGCATCAGCGACTTGATGGTCTCGACCGAGTCGTTGATGCCCTTGAGGAGCACGGTCTGGCTGCCCAGCGGGATGCCCGCATCCGCCAGACGCGCCGTCGATTCCTTGGTCTCCGGGGTCAGCTCGGCGGGATGGGTTGCGTGCAGGCTCATCCACAACGGATGGTGCTTGCGCAGCATCTTCACCAGGTTCCGCGTGATGCGCTGGGGCAGCACCATCGGCACCTTGGTACCGATGCGGATGAACTCGATATGCGGAATGGCGCGCAGCCGGGTAAGCAGCCAGTCGAGCTTCTCGTCCGCCAGGGTCAACGGGTCGCCGCCTGACAGCAGGACGTCGCGCACCTCGGTGTGCGCGCGCAGATACGCGAGCGCGCGCTCCCACTGGGCGTAGTTGAAGGTGTGCTCGCCGCCGGCGTCGCCGACCAGCCGTGAACGCGTGCAGTAGCGGCAATAGGTCGAACAGAAGCCGGTGGTCAGGAACAGCACCCGGTCGGGATAGCGGTGCACCAGGCCCGGCACCTTCGCGTCGTGGTCCTCGCCCAGCGGGTCGTCGTACTCGCCGCGGACCTTCACGTATTCGCCGTTGACCGGCAGATGGGTCCGGCGCAGGCCCTCGGCCGGGTCGTCCCGCGACATCAGGCTGGCGTAGTAGGGCGTGATGCCGACCGGGAGGGAGCCGCTATGGCGCTGGATCGCGCTCGATTCGTCCTCGGACAGGCGGAAGATGCGGGACAGGTCCTTCAGCGTCTTGATGCGGTGGCGGATCTGCCAGCGCCAGTCGTTCCATTCGGCCTTGCTGGCCTCGGGATGGAAGCGCTTGCGGAACTCGTTGCTGATGGGGCCGATCGGGAACCTGAGATTGGAAGGCCGCCGCTTGGCCTTTGGCGGGAACAGGGCGGCGAAACTGGGGGAGTGGTTTTCCGGTCGGGCGGCTGTCGCGGTGGAGGCGCAGGCGCTGGAACCGGTGCCATTACTCGGAGGTTCGGATTCGATCGACAGTCGGTCGTCCATGATTCCGGGAAACTCCCTCGTGGATCGCGCAGGCGCTCATGCATCGCCTCCGGGGGACTCGACTCAATATCAGTCCATCATCGCAATCGCATCGGCCCCCTTTCGGCTTGATAAGACTCGGTCGGAATCTTGTAAAGGAATAATTGGAGATCGCTGCCGGTCGCCGAATGCCTTCCGGCGCGCGCGTCCCGCCGGCTAGAGCCGGCGCGGCAGGTGGAGCGCGATTCGCGCCATCACCAGCAGCACGACGCCGGTGGCGGCGAATACCGCCGGCAGCGGCAGGAAGGTCAGGATGACGGCGAACACCATCGGCCCGCTGATGTCCGAGATCTGCCGATAGGTGCTGTAGACCGTGGCCATCTCGGCGCGCTCGTAGGGGTGGACGGCGCGCAGGAAGGGAATGCTGCCCAGCGCATCGAGCGCCGTGATGGCGAAGGCTCCGGCCACCAGCATGGCGGCCGCCACCAGCGGATAGTCGGCGATCAGGCCGACCCCGATCGACAGCGCGCCGGTGGCGGCGTACGCGCCGACGATGATGGGCCTGACGCCGGTCCGACGCGCCATGCGGCCGAAGACGAAGCTCAGGCACAATACCGCGCTGCCGAGCGACACCACCGCGGCGCTGGCAGCGGCGCCGTAGCCGGCCTTTACCATGAACAGCGGCGCGTAGATGAAGAACATCGACCACCACAGCGAGCGCGTGTAGGCGATGGCATAGGCCAGGCGCAGCCGCGGCTGGATGACGAAACGGCGCAGGTTGTAGGCGACGCCGGGCGGGGGGCGGGTTGCCGGCGCCACGGCGGGGTTGTCCCGCAGGCGCAGCAGCCAGAAATAGCCGAGCAAGAGCGCGGCGCACAGTGTGCTGACCGAGGCGACCGATGCCATGCCCAGGCGTTCGGACACGTACACCCCGAGGAACGGTCCCAGCGTCCAGCTCACCCCGCCGAACACCAAGCGCAGCGGCTCGGATTGGATCAACTCGCGCTTGTGGATGTAGTCCATGATGTAGAGGTTGAGCGTGGTGTAGAGCGCCGCCGAGCCGAATACCCTGAGCCACATGCCGCCGGCCAGGCCCGGCAGGGTCGCCGTGGCGATCAGCCCGCCCATGGCGGTCAGCGCCGCGCAGCCCAACGTGTAGACCCATTTGCGCCGCATCAGCTGCAGCAGCGACGGGATCGAGAGCGTGCCGGCCAATCCCGCGACGCCGACGGCGAAGTAGAGCAGGCTGACGTCGCGCTCGCTCCCGAGCACGCGATAGGCGGTGATCGGGATCACCGACACGAGGACGGCCCGCGCCAGCGAGTCGAGCAGGAACATGACGCCGAAGACCGTGGCGCCGGGCGTCGCCATCGGCGCCAGGAACGCGGGGCGTGGCATGCATGGCTTATTACGCTTGCCCGGCGCACTTGACCAGAGACCCCGGATTCCGCGGGGCTATTGCCAATGAGCCGTCGGGGAGTATGCTCGGCCCTTGTCCCCGCGATCGTGTTCGTTCCGGATTCCGTGTCATGTCCAGGCATCTGCCGCTGAGGCCTCAGCGCCATACCGTCGCTTCTAGATGCTGACGGCCGCCGGCGCCGCGATCCTGCTGCTGCTGCTGCTTGGCGTGTGCGGGCCGCTCTATGGTCGGCTGCCCGGCCGCCTCGCGCGCACCGACCGGATCGCCTATGGCGGCGGCATGGCCGGATGCTTCGTCCTGATGTCGGTCGGGCTCGCCGTCTTGGGCGGCGCCGCCGGGGAGGACGCCTTGTCGGCCTCGCTGCCGATCGGTCTGCCCTGGCTCGGCGCCCATTTCCGCCTCGATCCGCTCTCCTCCTTCTTCATGGTCGTGGTCGATCTCGGCGGCCTCATCGCCTGCCTCTACGGCCTCGGCTACGGCACACACGAGCGGGAACCGGGGCGCGTGCTCGGCTTCTTCACGCCCTATCTCGCCGGGCTGAACCTGGTGCTCCTGGCGGACGACGCCTTCTCGTTCCTGCTGTGCTGGGAGTTCATGTCGCTCTCGTCCTGGCTGCTCGTGCTGGTCAGCCACCGCGACCCGGAAAACCGGCACGCCGCGTACGTGTATATCGTCATGGCCAGCATCGGTACGTTCTGCCTGCTGCTGGCCTTCGGCCTGATGGCCGGCCCCGGCGGCGGCTATGGCTTCGCGGCGATGCGCGCCAGCGCGCTCGATCCCGGTCTCGAAACCGTAGTGCTGCTGCTCGCCATCGCCGGCGCGGGATCGAAAGCCGGCCTGGTGCCGCTGCATGCGTGGCTCCCGCTCGCCCATCCGGCCGCGCCCAGCCATGTCTCGGCGCTGATGTCCGGGGTCATGACCAAGGTCGCGATCTATGGCTTCGTGCGCATCGTGTTCGACCTGCTCGGCGCGCCGGCCTGGTGGTGGGGTCTGGTCGTGCTCTTGCTCGGGGGCCTGACCGCCGCCATGGGCGTGCTCTACGCCCTGATGCAGCAGGACCTGAAGCGGCTGCTCGCCTACAGCACGGTCGAGAACGTCGGGCTCGTCTTCGTGGGTCTGGGCCTGGCGCTCGCCTTCCAGGCCCAGGGAATGGCCGTGCCGGCCGCGCTGGCCCTCTCGGCCGGCCTGCTGCACGTGCTCAACCATTCGCTGTTCAAGAGCCTGCTGTTCTTCGGTGCCGGCGCGGTGCTGGTGGCCACGGGCGAGCGCCAGCTCGACCGGCTCGGCGGGCTGATCCACCGCATGCCGCGCACGGCGATCCTGTTCCTCGTCGGCAGCGCCGCGATCTCGGCGCTGCCCCCGCTCAACGGCTTCGTGTCGGAGTGGCTGATCTTCCAGGCGATCCTCTTGAGCCCGCAGCTTCCGGACTGGGCGCTCCGGTTCGTCGTTCCGGCCGTCGGCGCCGTTCTGGCGCTGTCGGCGGCACTGGTGGCGACCACCTTCGTCAAGGCCTTTGGCATCGCGTTCCTCGGCCGGCCGCGTTCGCGCGAGGCCGAAGGGGCGCGCGAGGTCGACCAGTGGCAGGGCGCCGCCATGACCGGGCTCGCGGCGCTGTGCCTGGCTGTCGGCGTACTGCCGGCGTTCTTCCTCGATCTGCTGGCGCCGGCGACGCAGGCGCTCGTCGGGGCGTCGCTCGACCGGCAATCGGGCTTGCCGTGGCTGACGCTGATCCCGATCGCCGAGGCGCGCAGCTCGTATAACGGGCTGCTGCTGCTGCTGTTCATGGGGTTCTCGACGATCGTGCCGGCGCTGGCGATCCACCGCTTCGCCACGCGCGCGACGCGGCGTGGGGCGATCTGGGACTGCGGCTTCCCGCAGACGGACCCGGAGACGCAGTACAGTGCAGGCAGCTTCGCCCAGCCGCTGCGCCGCGTCTTCGGCACGCTGGTCTTCCAAGCGCGCGAGCGCGTGGACATGCCGCAGCCCGGCGAGGTGCGCGCCGCGCGCTTCAGCGTCGACCTGCGCGACCTGGCCTGGGACGTGCTCTACGCGCCGGTCGCGCGCGCGGTCGAGCTCGCCGCCGGGCGGCTGAACCACCTGCAGTTCCTGACCGTGCGACGCTACCTGTCGCTGGTGTTCGGGGCACTGGTCCTGCTCCTGCTGGCGCTGGCGATATGGCAGTGATCCTCGATTTGGTCGTGCAAGGGGCCCAGATGGCGCTGGTGCTGGCGCTGGCGCCGCTGTTGACCGGCATCGTGCGCCTGGTGAAGGCGCGGCTGATGGGCCGGCGCGGTCCCTCGCCGATCCAGCCCTACCGCGACCTCATGCGCCTCTTGCGCAAGGAGGCGGTGCTGGCGGAGAACGCCTCGTGGCTGTTCCGCGTGGCACCCTATGTCGTCTTCGCCTCGATCTGGGTCGCCGCCTCGCTGGTGCCGACTTTCGCCACCGGGCTGATCTTCTCGTGGTCCGCCGACCTGATCGCGATCGTCGCGCTGCTCGGCAGCGCGCGTTTCTTCCTGGCGCTCGCCGGCCTCGACGTGGGCACCAGCTTCGGCGGAATCGGCTCCTCGCGCGAGATGATGATCGCTTCGCTTGCCGAGCCAGCCATGCTGATGATCGTGTTCGCGGTCGCGCTGCTCGCGGGCTCGACGCAGCTGTCGACCGTCGCCGCGGTGCTGCAGCAGCCCGAAATCGGGCTCAGGGTCACGCTCGCGCTGGCACTGGTGGCCATGGTGATCGTGGCGATCGCCGAGAACGCGCGCATCCCGGTCGACAATCCTGCCACGCATCTCGAGCTCACCATGGTGCACGAGGCCATGGTGCTGGAGTATTCCGGCCGGCATCTCGCCATGATCGAGGCCGGGGCGTTCCTCAAGCTGCTGCTCTACGTGTCGCTGATAGGCTGTGTGTTCCTCCCGTTCGGCCTCGCCCCGTCGGGTGCCGGGCCGGCGTCCTACGCCATGGCGATGCTGATCTACCTGGCGAAGCTCCTGGGCGGCGGCGTCCTGTTGGCGTTGTTCGAGACCTCGATCGCCAAGATGCGCGTGTTCCGCGTGCCCGAGTACCTGGGCGTTGCGCTGATGCTCGGTCTGCTCGGCGTGCTGCTCCTGTTCGTCAGTCGGAGCCTGTGACGCCGTGGCGCGCGGCCTGGCCTTCGACATATCGCACCTGCTCGCCGGCGGCATGGTGCTGCTCAGCTTCACGCTGCTCTACCAGGACCGCATGTTCAGCTTGCTGCGCGTCTACGCGCTGCACGCGCTGGTGCTGTCGCTCTCGGTGGCCTGGCAGGCCTGGGTGCAGGACGCGCCGCATCTCTACGTGACGGCGACCATCGCGCTGGCGTTCAAGGCGATCGTGATCCCGGTAGCGCTGCACCGCATCGTGGTGCGGCTCGGCATCCACCGCACGATCGAGACCGTGGTCGGCGTCGGCCCTACCATCCTGTTCGGCCTGGGCCTGGTCGGGCTGTCGGTCGCGGTGATCCTGCCGGTGACGGCCGAATCCGACGCACTGGCGCGCGAGGACCTGGCCTTCGCTCTGTCGGTCGTGCTGCTCGGCCTCCTGATGATGATCACGCGCCGCAACGCCGTCAGCCAGATCGTCGGCTTCATGTCGCTGGAGAACGGCCTGGTGCTGGCCGCGACCGGGGCCAAGGGCATGCCGCTCGTGGTCGAAATCTCGGTGGCGTTCTCGATCCTGATCGCCTTCATCGTCATCGGCATCGTGCTGTTCCGCATCCGCGAGCGCTTCGACACGGTCGACATCCACGCGCTCGACAGCTTCCGCGGAGAGCGCCGATGATCGAGTTCACCGCGCCCGACGTGCTGGGCGAGGCGATCGTCGTCGCGATCCTGGCAGTGCCGGCCTTCTTCGCGGCGCTGCTCGCGCTGCTTCCGGGCTACCGCCTGACGGCGCGGCTCAACGTGGCCGTCGCCTTCGTCAACTTCGCCATGGCCATGCTGCTGTTCGTGGCGCGGCCGACACCCGGCCTCTACCTGCTGGTCGACGACCTCAACGTCTCGTTCATCGTGCTGACCACGTTCGTCGCTTTCACGACGTCGGCATTCAGTGCCAGCTACATCGCGCACGAGCTGGAGATCGGGCGGCTGACGCCGACCTATCTGCGCTTCTACCACGCCATGTACCAGGTTCTGATGTTCGCGATGAACCTGGCGCTGGTGGCGAACAATATCGGCCTCATGTGGGTGGCGATCGAGCTGGCGACGCTGACCACCGTGCTGATGGTCGGCATCTACCGCACGCACGAGGCGCTGGAGGCGGCATGGAAGTACTTCATCCTCGGCAGCGTCGGCATCGCGCTTGCGCTGTTCGGCACCATCCTCGTCTACCTGGCCGCGCGCCCGGTCATCGGCCAGGGGCTCGACGCCATGGCCTGGGACCGCATGCTGCGCGCCGCGCACGGCTTCGACCCCGTGCTGCTCAACCTCGCCTTCGTCTTCCTGCTGCTCGGCTACGGCACCAAGGTCGGGCTGGCGCCGTTGCATGCGTGGCTGCCCGACGCCCATGCCGAGGGTCCGACGCCGATCTCGGCCGTGCTGTCGGGCCTGCTGCTCAATGTGGCGCTCTATGCCGTGCTGCGCTTCAAGATGCTGCTCGCGGCCAATGTCGACGCCCTGGCGCCCGGGCCGCTGATGGTGGCGATGGGCCTGGTCTCGACCATCTTCGCCGCCTTCATGCTGTACCGGCGCCGCGACATCAAGCGCATGTTCGCCTACTCGTCGATCGAGCATATGGGCATCGTCACCTTCGCCTTCGGCATGGGCGGGGCGCTCGCCAACTTCGCCGGCTTGATGCACATGACCATGCACAGCCTGACCAAGTCGGCGATCTTCTTCGCGGTCGGGCACATCGCGCAGGTCAAGGGCACGCAGAAGATCGCCGACATCCGCGGCCTGACCGAAAGCCATCCCGTGCTGGGCTGGGGCCTGGTCCTGGGCGTGGTCGCCATCGCCGGCATGCCGCCGCTCGGCATCTTCATGAGCGAGTTCCTGATCGTCAGCTCCACCTTCGCCCGTGCGCCGGGCCTGGCGCTGTTGCTGGTGGCGGGGCTGGTGATCGGCTTCGGAGCGCTGCTGCTCCGGTTGCAGAGCGTGGCGTTCGGCCCGGCGACCGGCAGCCGCGCGCCGGTCGAAGCCTCCTACGTGCCGATGTTCGCGCACCTGGCGCTGGTGGCGATGGCGGGCATCTACCTGCCGGGGCCGCTCGTGCGCTGGTTCCAGAACGTCGCCGCGCTGCTGGGCGGGTAGGATGGAGGCGATGGCGGAGCAGGCGTCCCTCAAGCTGATCGACACGCTGGCGGCAGCCGGCGGCATGCCCGTCGCGGGCCACCGGCCCTGGCCGCGCTACGCGCTGGATGCGGCCGGATGGCAGAAGCTTGTCGAAGGGCTTGGCGCGGCGCCGCATTGGGCGCTGCTCGACCTCTGGGCCGAGCCGGATGCGGTGCATGCGGCGCTGTACGACGAGAACGCGCAAGCGGTCGCCGTGGCGTCGCTTTCCTGTCCCGACCGGCGCTTTCCCACGCTCTCGGCCGTGCGCCCCGCCGCCGGCCGGATGGAGCGCGCGGCGCGCGACCTGTTCGCGCTCGACGCGGCCGATGCGATCGACAAGCGGCCCTGGCTCGACCACGGAAGGTGGCCGGTCGGCGGCGCGCATGCCAAGGCGCCGTACAACTTCCTGCCGGTGGAAGGCGAGAGCCTGCACGTCATCCCGGTCGGGCCGGTGCATGCCGGCATCATCGAGCCCGGCCATTTCCGCTTCACCGCCAGCGGCGAAACGGTCGTCCGGCTGGAAGAACGACTGGGCTACGTGCACAAGGGCATCGAGGGCCTGATGGCGGGAAAGACGCCGGCCGAGGCCGCGCGGCTCGCATCGCGTGTTTCGGGCGACAGCGCGGTCGCGCATGCGCTCGCCTTCGCCCGCGCGATCGAGGCCGCGCTCGAGGTCGAGCCGCCGCCGCGCGCCGTCTGGCTGCGCGCGCTGATGGCCGAGCTCGAGCGCATCGCCAACCATCTCGGCGATTTCGGCGCGGTGTGCAACGACGTGGCCTTCACGCTGATCCACGCCAAGTGCGGCGAGCTGCGCGAGCATTGCCTGCGCGTTGCCGACCAGGCCTTCGGCCATCGCCTGATGATGGACCGCATCGTGCCGGGCGGTGTCGCGCGCGACCCCGATCCCGGTGCCTTGCCCGCGCTCGACACCCTGGTCGCGGAGCTGAAGCAGGCGGTGCCCTATCTGGCGGAGCTGTACGATTCCAGGGCCTCGCTGCAGGACCGCACCGTCGGCACCGGCCGGATCACAGCCGAGCTCGTCGGCCGCGTCGCCGCCGGCGGCGTCATCGGGCGCTCCACCGGGCGCGGCTTCGACGCAAGACGGCTTCCGGGCTATGCGCCCTATGGCGATCTCGCCTTCGATGTGCCGGTGCTCGAGGATGGCGATGTCAACGCGCGCGTCTGGATCCGCATCCGCGAGATCGAGCAGAGCCTGAAGCAGCTCGAGCAGATCCGGGGCAAGCTGCCGGCAGGCCCCATCGCCGCAGAGCTGCCCGTGCGCGCCGGCGAGGGCATGGCGATGGTCGAAGGGTTCCGCGGCGAGGTGCTCTGCTGGGTCCGCCTCGACGCGACCGGCCGCGTCGCACGCGCGCGGCCGCGCGATCCGTCATGGCTGCAATGGCCGCTGCTCGAAGCCGCCATCCTCGACAACATCGTGGGGGACTTCCCGGTCTGCAACAAGTCGTTCAACTGCTCGTACTCGGGACACGACCTGTGACGCGGCTCGGAGGACTGATGCAATGCTGAGGCTCCTTTCTCGCGCGCTGCTCGGCGGACCGGTGACGGAGGCGTCGCCTGGGGCCGACCCGGAGGGCATGAGCGAGCTGTCGCGGCGGCTGCAAGGCGCGACGCGGGCGCGGCTCGGCCGGTCGCTGATGATCCGCGAGGTCGATGCCGGCAGCTGCAACGGCTGCGAGCTGGAGCTGCATGCCCTCGGCAATCCCGTCTACGACGTCGAGCGCTTCGGCATCCGCTTCGTCGCCTCGCCGCGCCACGCCGACGTGCTCTTGGTCACCGGCCCCGTCACGACCAACATGGCCGAGGCGCTGGAACGGACCTGGCGCGCGACGCCCGCGCCGAAATGGGTGGTCGCCGTCGGCGACTGCGCGATCGACGGCGGCTGCTTCGCCGGCAGCTATGCGGTGGCGGGCGGCGTCGACAAGGTCGTGCCGGTCGATCTGCGCATCAAGGGCTGCCCGCCGCGCCCGCGCGACGTGCTTGCGGGCCTCCTGGCGCTGCTCGAAACGGTCGAGGGCAAGCGGTAGCCCCGCTCAGACGATCACTTCCTCCGTCGCCGCGCCGCTGCCCAGCTTGCGTCGGGCGATGCCGGCGAACTGGCCGACCGAGAACAGATGCAGATAGATCGCGCCCAGCCATCCCGGCTTGCGCCAGGCGAGGAAGGTCGCGTCCGGCACTTCGGCCAGCTTGCGCTCGTCGACCGTCATGAATCCGCGCCAGGCCAGCCGCGGCGCGTTGCCGTCGCGGGCCTGCACCGTGCGCTCGGCCAAGATGCCGGCGTCGACCAGCGCCTGGACGAAGTGCGTCGTCGCGGCCGCGTCGCGGTGGAAGCGCCGGCAGAACTCCAGCGCCTCCTTGGTCAGGGCCGTGGGCTCGTCGCCTTCGAACAGCTTCTCGCCCGCGTTCGTGCTGAGCCGGTCGGAGCCGACGTCGATGAACACCGCGATGCGGTCGTCCGCGCCGGCCGTGCCGGTGATGAAGGGATAGCGGCGGAAATAGGCCGGGATGTAGGTATCGGGCTGCCAGCGCCCATCGGGGCCGACGAACAGGTTCTCGTTCGGATCCGAGCCCAGGATGGCCGCGATCGAAGGAGGCTGCCCCGGCGGCCCGGCCAGGAACACGATCGGATAATGGCGCGCCGCGGCCGGGAATTCGGACAGGGTGATCGGCGCGACGCCGGTCTTGCGGAACGCCGACATGTCGGCGCGGTCGCGCAGCCGGAGCGAGCCGTGGCGCTTCGGGTCCAGTGGCTCGGGCCGGACGTAGAGCACCGGCAGCACCGGCGGCGGCGCGGCCGCGGCCGGCGCCGCCCCGCCGTTGGGACCGGACGCGGCGTTCGACTCGCCGGGCTGCTTGCGCTTCGCCATGTCGGTATTCCCGTCGTCTGCCGGGCATGGCCCGCTTGTCGCAAGGAGGCGCGGACGCGACAGACGCCTTCGTGTTTGGCGCTTCTCTTCCCCGGGATTACCTGAAATGCTGCCCTGCGTCCACGCGATACGCCCCTGGCGCCTGCCCGGATAACGCCCTCGATGTCTCCGCGCCGTGACCAGCCACGCATGCTTGTCGTGTTCCGGCCCATCAGGCAGGTCCTGCTCGGCGTCGTGCTGATGGAGCTGGCGCTGGGCGCGGTCGGCCCCCTGATCGGCGTCCAGCTTGTCCAGCGCGACGTCGCCACCGGGCTGATCGGCGTGGTGACCTCGGCCTATTTCGTGGGGTTCCTGGCCGGGTCGCTGACCTGCCACCGCGTGATCGACCGGGTCGGCCATATCCGCGCCTTCTGCGTGTTCGCGGTGATCGCGACGAACGCCACGCTGCTGCACATCCTGATCGAGCCGCCCTGGGCCTGGATCGGCTTGCGCGCCATCACCGGCTATTCGCTGGCCGGGCAGTTCCTGGTGATCGAGAGCTGGCTCAACGACAAGGCGACGGCCGAGACGCGCGGGCGCGTCTTCGCGACCTATCTGGTGCTGTCCTGGGGCGCCAGCGGCATCGGCCCGCTGCTCCTGAACGTCGCCGACCCCGCGGGGCCGCTGCCGTTCGTCGTCGTCGCCATGGGGTTCGCCTTCGCGCTGCTGCCGATGGCGCTGACGACCACGGGCAATCCCGATATCGGCGGGCGCAGCCATTTCGGCGTGGCGCGGCTGTTCGAGATCTCGCCGCTCGGCGTCATTGCCTGCTTCGGCGCCGGCCTCGCCAATTCGGCCTTCTACGGGCTCGCGCCGGTCTACGTGAACGGCATCGGGCTCGCGCCCGGCCACCTTTCGGTGCTGGTATCGGCCGCGATCCTGGGCGGGCTCTCGGCGCAGTTCCCGATCGGCGTGCTGGCCGACCGGTTCGGTCGGCGGCCGACCATGCTGGCGGCGCTCGGCGGCGCGCTGGTGCTGGCGACGGTGCTGCTGCTGGCGCGGCCCGGTTTCCCGGCGCTGATCGCGCTGTTCTTCGTCTATGGCGGCATGACCGCGCCGCTCTACGCGCTGGGCGTCGGCCAGACCAACGACTATGTCGAGCGCCGCGATTTCGTCGCCGCCAGCGGCGGGCTGCTGTTCGCCTGGGCGCTGGGCGCCTCGGCCGGGCCCAATGTCGGCTCCTGGATTATGGCCGGGATCGGGCCGCGCGGGCTGTTCGTCTATCTCATCCTGGTGCTCGGGCTGATCGCCGGCTTCACGCTCTACCGCATGATTCGCCGCCCGGCGCCGCCGGTCGAGCAGCAGAGCAGGTTCGTCGGCGCGTCGCCCGAGGCCGCGCGCGCCCCCGTGCTCGATCCGCGCAGCGCGGCAAGCGCCGACCAGCCCGGCGCCTGATGCGGACGCCGCCCACGGCCCCGCTCGTCGGCATCGCGCTCATGGTGCTGGCCGTCAACCTGTTCGTCACAATGGATGCCGTCGCCAAGCATCTGAGCCTGTTCCTGCCGGTGCTGCAGATCGTCTGGGCGCGCAACGTGTTCGCCATCGCGTTGACGCTGCCGGTGATGCTGCACGGCCAGAGGCCGGCCGTGCTGCTGCGCAGCGCCCGTCCGGGTCTGCAGCTCGTGCGCTCGGGGCTGCTGCTGGCGTC
Source organism: uncultured Rhodospirillaceae bacterium (assembly GCA_964557415.1). Classification (GTDB taxonomy): domain Bacteria; phylum Pseudomonadota; class Alphaproteobacteria; order JAEULC01; family JAEULC01; genus JAEULC01. The sequence continues at coordinate 696 of CAZLBB010000084.1, read as the reverse complement.
GACCTTCCTCTTCTTCTCAGCGATCCAGCACATCCCGCTCGCCGACGCCAACGCCATCAGCTTCGTGTCGCCGCTCCTCGTCACGGCGCTGTCGGTGCCGTTCCTGGGCGAAAAGGTCGGCATCCGGCGCTGGGCCGCGGTCGTCGTCGGGTTCGTCGGCGCGCTGATCATCATCCGGCCCGGTGCGTCGGGCATGCAGGCCGCGTCGCTCCTGGCGCTCGGCTCGTCCTTCTGCTTCGCTTTCTACCAGATCGCGACGCGCGTGCTGGCCTCCAGCGACAGCGCGCTGACCACGGCGCTCTACTCGCCGGTCGTGGGCGCGGTCGCGGCCAGCCTCGTCATGCCGTTCGCGTGGGTCGCGCCGACCCCGGCGCAATGGGCGTTCCTCGTGCTGGTCGGCGCGCTCGGGGGCTTGAGCCACTTCGTCTTCATCAAGGCCTACGAGAAGGCGCCGCCGTCGATGCTGGCGCCGTTCTCCTACACGCAGCTCATCTGGTCGGTGACGCTCGGCTACATCGTGTTCGACAACCTGCCCGATCGCTGGACCCTGCTCGGCGCCGCGATCGTCGTCGCCAGCGGTCTCTACACGCTCTACCGCGAGAGCGTGCGGAGACGGGAACGCGGTTGATTCACCTGCCCGTCTAGAGCGGTACCCGACTATGTGGAATCAAAAGGGGATTCACAGCAGCGGCCAGA
>CAZLBB010000083.1:0-24913 GCA_964557415.1 uncultured Rhodospirillaceae bacterium | reverse complement strand
CCTTACCCCTTGAATCTACCCACATCCCTGACTTCAGTCAAGTATATAATAGCCTCTTTTGTTCCCTCAGGCGCCCCGCCTGATCGTGAAGAATCACCCGAATATGCAAATTAACTTTGCTCTAATATTGACTAAAAGTTGATGCACCGGTATAGGGGCCGCTCGCGCAGGACGTGCGAGCGGCCCCGCCGGCGATCGCGGGCGTCGTCCAATCACTGGGGAGAGTGAGACCATGTACGGTCTTCAAGAGCTCATCGCGACCGCCGTCTGGGTCTACCAGAACCGCGGCAGCATCGGACAAGTCGAGCTTCTCGGGTCCGCCGACGACACGGTCTTCGGCAGCACCGGCAACGACGTGATGTTCGGCAACGACGGGCATGACGAGCTCGACGGCGGCGCCGGCAACGACCTGCTGTTCGGCGGCGCGGGCCAGGACGACTTCTGGGGCGGCGCCGGCAACGACACGATCTACGGCGGCGACCACCAGGACATTTCCCTCGGCGGCGACGGCAACGACAAGATCTACAGCGGCGACGGCGACGACATCTTCTCCGGCGAGGACGGCAACGACCTGCTCTACGGCGATGCCGGACAGGACCAGATCTGGGGCGGCGAGGATCGCGACGTCATCTACGGCGGCAGCGGCGACGACACCATCGAGGGCGACGGCGGCAACGACACGATATATGGAGGCGCGGGCAGCGACCGCATCGTCGTCGACAAGCTCGACGGCGACGACGTGATCGCCGACTTCAACGCCGGCGCCGACACGCTCGTGTTCCGCGGCGTCTATGCCGACGTTGCCGACGCGCTGGGCCATGCGTCGCAGAGCGGCTCGTCGGTCGTGTTCGACACCGGCGGCGGCGACAGCGTCCGCGTGCTCAACGCCGCCCTGGCGCAGTTCAGCGGCGCCAACGTCGACGTTGTCTGACAGCTTTCGGCCATCAGCGGCCGGCAATCGGCCGGAAAGCCCTCCGGCCGAAGGCTGGCCGCTGAACGCTGACGGCCGTCTCCTAGGCCGCGACCGGCTCGGCGAGCTTCGGCCGCCGCTTGGCGAAGTCCGTGGCCGCCTCGACCGCCGCGCCGATGCGCAGCACGGTCGGCTCGTCGAACGCGCGGCCGACGATCTGGATGCCGAGCGGCAGGCCGTCCTGCGACAGCCCGGTCGGCACGGCCAGCACCGGATTGCCGGTGACGTTGAAGGGGATGGTCTGGACGGTCGTCTTCGGCGACGCGTCCGGGCCGAACGCGTCGAAGCGCGGCGCCGGCGTCAGGCCGTTGGCGGTGATCAGCGCGTCGCACGCCTTGAGCGCCCGGTGGTTTACCGCCTCGACCAGCTCGCGCCGGAGGCGGAGCGCCTGCACCAGGTCGGCAGCCGTGAGCGCCGCGCCGGGCATGATGCGCTGGTAGGTGAAGCGGCCATAGTCGCCCGGCCGTGCCAGGAGGTCCTGCTCGTGGATGGCGTAGGCCTCCGCCACCAGGATGACGCGGCCGCAGGCGTTGAACAGCTCGTAGTCCGGCAGCGTGATCTCCTCGACGACGGCGCCGAGGCTCTCGACCAGCCGCGCCGCGGCGTCGACCGAGGCAACGATCTCGGGCGAAACGCCCTCGGCCTTGGCGAAGAAATGCCGCGGATAGCCGATCCTGAGCCCCTTCAGGCCGCGGCCGAGCCCGGCGGTGAAATCCGGCGGCGTCACCTCGGCGCTGGCCGGGTCGAGCGGATCGAAGCCGGCGATCACGGCCATGGTCAGCGCCGTGTCCTCGACCGTCCAGGTGAGCGGGCCGCAATGGTCGAGCGTGTAGGACAGCGGGAAGACGCCGCGGCGCGACACCAGGCCGTAGGTCGGCTTCAGGCCCACGGTGCCGCAGTAGAAGGCGGGGCCGCGGATCGAGCCGCCCGTGTCCGAGCCGGTCGCCATGCGCAGGATGCCGGCGGCGACCGCCGCGGCCGAGCCCGAGGAGGACCCGCCGGTGAAGTGGTCCGTGTTCCACGGGTTGCGCGCCGGCGGGAACGGCAGGTCGAAGCTCGGGCCGCCGATGGCGAACTCGTGCGTCGCGAGCTTGCCGAGCAGCACCGCGCCGCCGGCCTTGAGCTTCGCCCCGACCACGCTGTCCTCCTTCGGCACGTGGTCGAGCAGCAGCTTCGAATGGCAGGTCGTGCGGATGCCCGCGGTCTCGTAGATGTCCTTCAAGCCATACGGGATGCCGTGCAGCGGCCCCTTGTCGATGCCCCGCGCCAGTTCGCGGTCGGCCCGCTCGGCGTCGGCCAGCGCGCGCTCCCGCGTCAGCAGGATGAAGGCGTTGATGCTGGGATCGAGCGCCTCGATGCGCGCGAGCGCATGCCGCGTCAGCTCGACCGAGCCGACCCGCTTCGCGCGCAGCGCCGCGCCGGCCTCGGCGATCGACAACTCGTGGAGGTCCGTCCTGCCCGCCATGATCAGCGTCCCCGGAGGACGGCGTCGAGGCTGTAGATGTTCGACGGCTCGCTCGCCGCGCTGCGCGGCTGGCGCAGCAGCGCGCACATGCGCTTCAGGTCCTCGTAGCACACGATCGTGCCCGCGCGCCGGTCCTGCGGCACCACCGCGCCCGCCCGCGCCATCAGGTGGTCGAATTCGCGTTCCAGGTCGTTCATGTCTGCGCCCATCGGGTTTCCTCCGTCACGGAAGACGCCGCTGCACACTATCGTGCCGCGAGCAGGAATTCCAAGCGATGCCGGCGGCAGGCTGCCGAACAGCGGCGAACGGCAGCCGATCCGGCGAATCTGCCTGCGTGACCTTCCTCCGACCTTCGTGCCTTCGTGCAGCTTCGGTATCAGGAGTTGCACCAAGGACGCGAAGGAGAAAGGAGGATCACGAGGGAAGAGAAAAACAAGAATTGCCTCAATCCGCCGCCTGGGGCTGGCGGATCACGTCCTTCACCTTGGCGGCGAGCTGCTTGAGCGAGAAGGGCTTGGGCAGGAAGTGCACGTCGGTGCCGCTGATGCGCGAGGCGAGCGCCTCCTCGGCGTAGCCGGAGATGCAGATCACGCGCAGGTCCGGCAGGCGCTTGCGCGCGTGCTGCACCAGCGTGGGCCCGTCCATGTTCGGCATGACGACGTCGGTGATCAGGAGGTCGATCGCGGCGGCCGCCTTGGCGGGCGACAGGCCCTCGATCTGCTTGTCGATCAGCTCCAGCGCGGCGTCGCCGGACTTGGCCTCGATCACCTTGTAGCCCTTGTTGCGCAGGGCGCGGGCGCTGAACAGGCGCACCGGATCCTCGTCCTCGACCAGGAGCACGGTGCCGACGCCGGTCAGGTCGCCTGCCAGCGCCTTTTCCGCGTCGGCGGCCGCCGCGCCGACCTCGGCCGCCTGGCCCTGGTGCTGCGGCAGCAGGATGCGGAACGTCGTCCCCTGCCCCGCCTGGGACTCGACGAAGATGAAGCCGCCGGTCTGCTTGACGATGCCGTAGACCGTGGACAAGCCCAGGCCGGTGCCCTTGCCGACCTCCTTGGTCGAAAAGAACGGTTCGAAGATGCGGTCGATGATCTCGGGCGGGATGCCGGTGCCGGTGTCGGAGACCTCGATGGTGACGTAGTCGCCCGCCGGCATCTCTTCGACGCCGCGCTTGACCGGCTCGTCGACGCGCTGGTTGGCGGTGCGGATCGTCAGTGTGCCGCCATGGTTCATCGCGTCGCGCGCGTTCACCGCCAGGTTCACGATCACCTGTTCGAGCTGAACCTGGTCGACGCGGACCAGGCCCAGGTCGCGGCCGTGGATCATCTTGAGCTCGATTCCTTCGCCGAGCAGCCGGCGCAGCAGGTGGCTGAGCTCGGCCAGCGAATCGGTGATGTTCAGCACCTTCGGCTGCATGGTCTGCTGGCGCGAAAAGGCGAGCAGCTGGCGCACGAGGTTGGCGGCGCGGTTGGCGTTCTGCTTGATCTGCATGATGTCGGCGAAGGACTGGTCGCCGGGGCGGTGGCGCAGCAGCAGCAGGTCGCAGAAGCCGATCATCGCCGTCAGCAGGTTGTTGAAGTCGTGCGCGATGCCGCCGGCGAGCTGGCCGACCGCCTGCATCTTCTGCGACTGGGCGAACTGCTGCTCCAGGTTCTTCTGCTCGGTCGTGTCGACGAAGCTTGCCATCAGGCCGGCGGCGCCGGTCGGGTCGACCTGGCGCGAGAGGTAGAGCGAGGCGATGCGGCCGCGCTCGGCCAGCCGGACCTCGAGCGGCTGGGCCGCCCCGCGCGAGGCCAGGGCCGTGCGCATGCGCTGCGCCGCCTCGTTGCGGTCGCGCGGGTCGATCAGGTCGACCAGCTTGCGCCCGATCGGGTCGGGCCCGGGGCCGAGCAGCTGGCGCAGCGCCGGGTTGCACTCGACGATGTGCCCCTGCTGGTCGAGCGAGGCGAGCACGACCGGCGCGTTCTCGAACAGCGTGCGGAAGCGGTGCTCGGAATGGCGCAGCGCCTCGGCCATGGCGTGCTCGGGCGTCAGGTCGCGCACCACCGTGCGCGTGCGCAAGGGTCCGGTCATGCCGCCGCCGACCACGGTCTGGCTGATGGCTGCCTGGAACACGCGGCCGCGCCTGCCGCGGAACGTGATCTCGTCGCCCTGCTCGCCGCCGAACGGATCGTAGGGCGCGGCGCCCGGCTTGGGCGGCGTGGCGAGGAACTGCTGCAGCCGCGCCCCGCCGATCACCAGCTCGTCCGGCGTCGATTCGAGCCAGGCGGCAAGCGTTTGGTTGACGAACTCGAAGCGGCCCTCGGCGTCGACCGAGTAGAAGCCGACTGGCGCGTTCTCGAGGAAGTCGACCACCTTGGCCTGCTCCTCGCGAACGATCGCCTCGATCTCGCGCCGCGAGGTCACGTCGTTGACGGTCCACTGGCTGTAGCCCGCGAGCGCCGGCACCGGATGCGCCGTGATCTCCCAGAAGGCCGTCTTGCCGGTGGGCGAGCTGACGGTGACCTCTTCCTGCGCCACCTGGCCCGCCATCGCCGCCGCGGCCAGGCGCTGGAAGCGCTGGCGCGCCGCCTCGTCGTCCGTCAGCCGCGCGGCGAGCGCTTCGATCGGGTGCTCGACGACGCCGCCGACCATGCTCTGGAACACTGCGTTGGCATGCACCAGCCGACCGTCGGCATCGACCACCACGGCGCCGCCGTCCAGCGCGTCGGCGGCGTGCGCCAGCACGTCGGCATGGCGCCTGGCGATCGCGGCCGCGCGCTCGGTGCGCGACAGCGAGAACAGCGCCAGCGCAGCCACGGCCGACAGCGCGATCCCCGCCGCCAGCACGGCCGCGTCGACCCCGGCCACGGCCGTGGCGACCAGCATCAACACGGTCGCGCACAGGACCACCACCAGCGCCAGCCACACGACGCGGGCGCCGACCGTGTCGAACCAGACCAGCACGTGGCGGACGCGGTGGATCATCGGGCGGAATCGGGCTCCGGTGCAGCTCTTCGCGCCAGCAGGCGTCACGGCGCGATGATTTAATATTATACATCAGCAATCGTCACGCGAGCGTGATGCTGTTCCGGCGCGTCCGCGTGGATAATGCCGCGCCAGAGGCGAAATGCGGCGGTATTTACCGACAATTTTTGCGGCAATTTGCGGACTCGGCTGGCTGGCCCAGGCGCTTTCGTGCCACGCCTCGGCCGAAGTCCGGCGGATCGAGATCACGGATCCCGGCCGGTATTGGCAGGACAACGGCTTCGTCGAGCTGACGCCAGCGATTCGGGTCTCGGTCCCGCTCGGCGCCCGGACGCTGATCTACCTGCGGATCCCCGAAGGCGCCTCGGTGACGACGCGCCTCCTCGCCGACCCGCAGCGCCCCACGATCCAGTTGCCGCCCGGCAGCGCCGCCGCGCGCGTTTCGCTGACGCCCGACGAAGCCGGCACCTGGACGATCGAGGACGTGCGCGGCACGCGCTGGGACGCGCGGAATCGCGAGTATTTCCATGTCTACCGCCCGGCGCGCCCCGAGGCCGGCGCGCCACTGGTCGGCTTCGAGTGGCCGCGCGGCGAGGACACGCTGCAGGACCGAGCGACCGAGCTCCTGACCGACCTCATCCGCGACCTGAAGCTACCGTTCCGAGGCTCGGCGCCCGCGCCGCACGAGGTCGCCGGATTCCGGGCGCTGAACGACTGCGCCCCGTGCCACATGCCGGACAAGCGCCAAGCCGGGTCGCCCTTCGACCGCCTGCCGCCGTGGCCAACCGACGCCAACGGCATTTATGTGCCGCTCGCGGCCTTGAGCGACCGCGCGGTGCTGTCGACGACACCCACGTTCCACGACCCCAATGCGGCCGACCCCTTCGTCCAGGCACGCTGCGCCGACGGCGCGCCGGCGACCGAGTACGTGCGCTGGGGGCGCCACTTCTTTCGCTGCGGCGACGGGAGCCTGCCGATGGGCGTCCACGACATGCAGGCGGCGCGGGCGGCCGGAGACGCGCATGCCGGGCGCGTCTGCGCCTCGCGCCGCTATCTGTTCGAGCGCATGGACGAAACCGGCCGGCGGGCCTTCGCTGCCGCCTTCAGGGCCTGCGGAATCGGCTGACCGTCTACTCCGCCGCGTCCTCGAGCGGCGCCTCGCAGCCGGTGGCGCAGTACCGGCCGGGCTGCTTCGAGACGCAGCGTCCGTCGGCCAGCGCGCCGGCGCCGATCTTCGGGTCGACGAAAGCGGCGCGCCGCGCTGGTCACGGCCGAGATGGCGGTGTTCGAGTGGCTCGCCCGGTCCCGCCAGCCGCGCTTGCGCGATCCTGCGAAGCTGGTGAAGTGTGTCGCCGCAGCGGCAACGTTGCCAGCGTCAGCAGCGCGGCGACCGGCAGCACCAGGGCGTCCGGCGATTTGAGAAGCCACAAGGTCGTGCCCTGGACGATGCACCAGAGGAACGGCAGCGCCAGGAGGACCCAGGCCGCCGGGCCCCGGATCAGCAGCGCGAGACCGAGCGTCGCGACGGCGGTCGGATCGGGCGCGAGGCCGAACAACTCCGCCTGGGACCAAGGCCGTCCCGCCAGTGGGCCGATCAACGGCTGCGCCGCCAGGGCGAACAGGAAGATCGACACGCCGGCACGCCCGGCAGGGTCGCCCGACGCCCGGAAAGCAAGCCCTCCGCGCACGGCGCCGATCCAGAGCAGCAAAAGGCCCTGCAGTGCGAATCCGGCCGCGATCAGCGGTCCGCCCAGATGGATGGTCGCCATGCGCTGATAGTGGAACGCCCAGGCGACCCAAAGCCAGCAGGCGGAAAGGATGGCTGCGATGATGCGTCCCTGCCGCACATCGTCCGCGCCGCGCAACAGCAGCAGCAGGATGGCAAGCCCCGCGCCAAGGGCCGCGACCTGCGCCGGGAACAAATCGGCGTTGTAGAGCTCGAACAGCCGATAATAGGCGCTCGGCCGGAAATGCAGCAGGTCCTTCAGGCGGTACTGGAAGTACTCGAGGTATTGCAGCATCAGATCGAACCTGCCTGGCCCCGCTCGTCATGACCGCGCGCGTCGCGGCCTCCCGAGCGTCCGTCGAAGGGCACGTCGATGCGGCGGCGAATCGCGCCGGCTCACGTTGCGAACGCCGGAAGCGCTGTCGGCGCATGGCCGGCGTGGATGCCCGGCACGAGGCGGGCATGACGCGTTGTGGGAACCAGCAACGTTACCGATCCGGCGGCCAGACGCCGCGGGCGCCGATCATAGCCCTTCCACATGCGCGATCATGCGCGCACGCATGGCTGAGTCGGGCAGGCGGCCATGCGCGGCGCCCAGGTTCTCCTGCACGTGGTCGACGCGGCTGGTGGCCGGGATCGCGCAGGTGACGGCGGGGTGCGCGATGATGAACTTCAGCAGGAACTGGGCCCAGTTCGCGCAATCGATCTCCGCCGCCCAGTCCGGCAGCTTGTGCCGCATCACCTCGTCGATCAGCTCGCCCTGGCGGAACGGGCGGTTGATGATGACGGCGATGCGGCGCTCGGCCGCGAGCGGGAGGATGCGACGCTCGACCTCGCGGTCCACGACGTTGTACGTGACCTGCACGAAGTCGATCGCCTGCGTCTCCATGATGCGCAGGATCTCCGCGTGGCGCATGCCGTGCGACGTGGTGACGCCGACATAACGGACGCGGCCCTCGTGCTTCATGCGGAACAGGGTGTCGAGGTGCCTCTCCCAGGCCAGCACGTTGTGGACCTGCAGCAGGTCGAACTTCGGCACGCCCCACAGCCGGCGCGACTCCTCGATCTGCCCCGGCCCGGCCGAGCCGGAGGACGTCCACACCTTGGTCGCCGAGAACAGGGCGGGCACGCCGTTGGACTTGTCGAGGGCGATCTTCTTCAGCCCGTGGCCGATCACCTCCTGCGACGAGCCGTACATCGGCGAGGAGTCGATCATGCGGCCGCCCGCGGCGAAGAAGGCGCGCATAATCTCGGCGCAGGCGTCGCGCCCGCGCGGATCCTGGCCGACGTTGAACGTGATCCAGCTGCCGAGGCCGACGGCCGGCAGGTCCTCGCCGCTGACCGGCACCTTGCGCGTCATGACGGGAGCGGCATGGGCGCGACCTGCGGTCAGACAGGCGGCGGCGGCCGCCATGGAACGAAGCAGTGTGCGGCGTGCGAGCATCGCGGGATCTCCCTGCCCGCCCTCGGGCGAGCAGGGAACGCTACCATGCGGGCGGCGCTCCCTTGCCACACATCCGCGCGACCTACGCCGTCGGCGGCGGATTGCGGTCCATCGAGGTGCGCATCTGGTGCCAGTAGGGATAAATGCGTGGCCGCGCGCTGGCGTCGTCCAGCCGCTTCATCTGCTCCGCGCTCAGCCTGAACTCGACCGCCTTCAGGTTGTCCTTGAGCTGCTCCTCGTTGCGTGCGCCGATGATGACGCTGGACACGGTCGGCCGCTGCAGCACCCAGTTGAGCGCCACCTGCGACACGCTGCGGCCGAGCTCCTTGGCGATCGCCTCGAGCGTCTCGACGATGGCGTAGAACTGCTCCTCCGGCGGCGGCGGGCCGATGACGCCGATCTGCGCCGTGCGCGTGCCGGAAGGCGCCGGGCGGCCGCGCCCCATCTTGCCAGTCAGCCGGCCCTGCGCCAGCGGGCTCCACACCACCGCGCCGACCTTCTGGTCGATGGCGAGCGGCATCAGCTCCCATTCGTATTCGCGCGCGAGCAGGTTGTAGAGGAGCTGATGGGCGACGTGGCGCGTCCAGCCATGGCGGTCGGCGACGGCGAGCGCCTTCATCAGGTGCCAGCCGGAGAAGTTCGAGCAGCCGACGTAGCGCACCTTGCCGGCGCTGACCAGATCGTCGAGAGCGCGCACCGCCTCCTCGACCGGCGTCATGGCGTCGAAGCCGTGCAGCTGCCACAGGTCGATATAGTCCGTCTTGAGCCGCCTGAGGCTGGCGTCGCAGGCCGCGACGAGGTGATGGCGCGACGATCCCACGTCGTTCGCCGCCGTGCCGGTGCGGAAGGTCGCCTTGGACGAGATCAGCACCTTGTCGCGCCGCCCGGCGATCGCCTGGCCCAGAATCTCCTCCGCGAGGCCGCCGGAGTAGGCGTCGGCCGTGTCGACCATGGTGCAGCCCGCGTCGAGCGCCAGGTCGATCAGCCGCGTCGCCTCCTTGACGTCGCTGCTGCCCCAGGCGCGGAAGAAGTCGTTGCCGCCGCCGAACGTGGCCGTTCCCAGGCACAGGGCCGGCACCATGAAGCCGGAGCCGCCAAGCAGCCGATATTCCATGACAGGTGGTCTCCTTCCCGTTTTACCCTTGATGGTGGCTATACTAGCCGTGGGATGGCCGGCTGCGGCCGGAATTTTCCGCAGCGGCGGCCGGGAGCGGCTGCGGGCGCTTCAGGAAACGACAAGCGGGGAGCTTGTGACGTGTCGGGGATCAAGGGGACGCTTAGGGTAAGGGACGGGCGCGCGTCCGACGCGGAAGACATCGCGCGGATGATCGAGGAGCTGGTTACCTACGAGCAGACCAGCGCCAAGCTCGCCTTCACCGTCGACCAGCTTCTCGCGGCGCTGAACAGCGGCTGCCTCAGGGCGGTGGTCGCGGAGGACGACGCGGGCGTGCTCGGCTTCGTCAGCTACACCTACGACTTCGCGATCTGGAGCGGCGGCCGGATCCTGCGCGTGGACGACGTCTACGTGCGCGCGCGTGCGCGTCGCGCCGGCGTCGGCCGCATGATGATGCGTCGCATCGCGGAGCTCGCCCAGGACACTGCGCGCGCCGTGCGCTGGGAGATCGAGCCGAAGAACCAGGACGCGCAACGCTTCTATGCCAGCATGGGCGTCGAGCTGCGCAACAAGGTGGTCGCGCGCTGGAGCCCGGAGGCGATGCAGTCGCTACTGCAGCGCGGCTGACCGCGGCGCCGGCGCCGCTCAGGTCGGGTATCGCTGCTCCATTGCCGCGAGGGCGCGATGGGCGGCGTCGACAGTGTCGGCGACGAGCGGCGCCACGTCGGCCCAACCCAGCTTCAGCGCGTTCATCAGCTCGCGGCTGGAGTTCGACAGCTCTCGGCAGCCGAGATTGCCGGAATAGGACGTCAGCGAATGCACTTCCTCGGCCAGGCGCAAGCGGTCGATCGGCGAGGCGATGACGTCGATCGACCTCCTGAGGTGTTCCCGGAAGCAGACCGACAGCTCCACCAGCTTGGCCGTCCCAAGCGTGCGTTCCAGCTCGCCGAGCATCGCGTCATCGACGACGGCTGCTGCTGTGGCGCCTGTGCCGGCCGGCTCGGACGCCATGCCCGCGCGCGACCAGTTGGCGACGGCGGCCAGCAAGGCTTCGCGTTCGATCGGCTTGGCCAGATGGTCGTTCATGCCGGCGGCGCGGCAGCGCGCGACCTCCGCGGGCATGGCGCTGGCGGTAAGCGCGACAATCGGAATGTCCCGCACGCCCGCGCCAAGGCGCCGGATTGCCTCGGTGGCGCTGACGCCGTCCATGACCGGCATTTCCACGTCCATGAAGACGAGGTCGTAGCCGCCCGCCTGCACCGCCTCCACCGCCGCGGCACCGTCGGCGACGAGCGTCACGTGGTGGCCCGCCGCCGTCAGCAGGCCTTCGGCGACAAGCCGGTTGGTGGCGATGTCGTCGGCGACGAGAATGCGGGCACGCGCCGTTGCGACCGTCGCCGCCGCGTCCCCGATCGCCGCAGGCGGCTCGGCCTCGGTCATGGCGATGGTGAACCAGAACGCGCTGCCGCGCCCCGGCTCGCTGTCGCACCCGATGGCGCCGCCCATGGCCTCGGCAAGGCGCTTGGCGATGGCAAGGCCAAGTCCGCTTCCGCCGAACCGGCGCGTGGTCGAACGATCGATCTGCGAGAAGTCCTGGAACAGCAGATGCCGGCGCTCCAGCGGGATTCCGATGCCGGTGTCGGTCACCACGAACCGGATCTGCCTCGTGTCCTTCCCCGGTTCGCGCGAAACGGCGACGGTGATGCCGCCCCTTTCCGTGAATTTTGCGGCATTGGCCAGCAGGTTCAGAAGGATCTGGCGCAGCCGCGTCGGATCGCCTTCGATCCACTCCGGCAGGTCGGATGCGAGCGCCGCGCGGAGCTCCAGATGCTTCGCCTCCGCGGCGCCGCGAACGATCGCGATCGCCCCTTCGACGACCTCGGCGGGGTTCATCGCGATCCGCTCCAGTTCGAGCTTGCCCGCCTCGACCTTCGAGACGTCGAGAATGTCGTTGATGATGGCCAGCAGAGACTTGCCTGAGTCCTTGACGAGCTTCACGCGCGATCGCTGCACTTCGTTCAGCTTGCCGTCGAGCAGCAGATCGGCGATGCCGATGATGCCGTTCATCGGCGTACGGATCTCGTGGCTCATTCTGGCCAGGAACTCCGACTTGGCCCAGCTGGCCCGCTCGGCAGCGTCCTTCGCATCCTTGAGCGCCTGCTCGGCAGCACGACGCTGCGAAATGTCGATGTTGACGGTGCCGATTCCGATGATGCGCCCGTCGAACGCGCGCACCGGAAACTTGGTCGTCAGCACCCAGCTGGGCGCCGTGCCGACGTCCGGTTCCTTCACCTCGAACGACTCGACCACCCCGCTGGCGAGCACGCGGTCCTCGATGCTCTCCATCAAGGCGGTGAATTCCGGGTCGGTGCCCACGTCGCCGAGCGTGCGGCCGAGTTGCTGCTGCTGGGTGACGCCGAACCAGGTCTCGTACTGCTTGTTCAGCACGACATAGCGGTGCTGTCGATCCTTGAGGCTGATCGAAACCGGCACGTGGTCGAGAATTGCGCGCAGTCGCGCCCGGCTGTCGCGCAGGTCGTCCTGCGCGGCGCCCGCGGCGCCTCCCGCCTGTTCGATCAGCCAGCCGGCCCTGGCGAGCGCGCGACCGCAAACGACGGCAAGGCGACAGAACCACGAACGAAGGGAGCGCCCGCGTCCCTCTACGAGGAGCGCGCTGGAGCCTGCATTGGACATGGCCGGTACTTGCGACCTCCGCCGCGCTTTGCGCGCTGCCGTAGGGACGGCAGAGTGCCCGGTCAAGCGTTAATGGAGCATTAAGCTGGTCAGACTGTGTGGAGCCGAATCAAAAGAGATCGGCCGGCAACAGGCTCAATCCAACGCGATGCGCGTGCCCTTCTCCCCGTTCAGCAGCCGCTTGAGGTGAAACGTCGCGAGCTGGTCGTCGGGGCACCGTCCGACATGCGCGGCAAACGCCGCGACCGCGCCGGGATCGCCGGCCTCCAGCATCGCGAAAGCCTGTGCATAGTCTCGGGCGCCCGAGCCGGCCCGCTGTTCCGGCGTCAGCGGTTCGAACGCCCGGATCGGCTCGCTGCGGCCGCGCAGGATCAGGTCGCCCACCAGACGGCCCTGGAAGCCCTTTATGCGCTCGGCCAGGGCCGCGCTCGCGCAGATGCGCGTGCCGAGCTGCTTGTTCGCCACTTCCAGGCGCGATGTGATGTTGATCGCGTCGCCGTAGGCCGTGTAGTCGAAGAACCGCTCGCCGCCGAAATTGCCGACCAGGGCCGGACCGGCATGGACGCCGATGCGCGTGGCGCCGAGCGCGACGCCCTGCGCCTGGCAGCGCCGGCGGAACCCTTCGGCATGGGCATCGAGCGCCAGCGCGCAGGCGACCGCCCGCGCGGCATGGTCCGGCTGCTCGCCGGGGGCGCCGAACAGGATGTGCAGGGCGTCGCCGATGATCTTGGCGAGCGTGCCTTCATGCGCGAACACGACATCGGCCATGCCCACGACATACTCGTTGAGCAGCGGCCCCAGCACGTCCGGCTCGAGCGTTTCCGCGAGCGTGGTGAAGCCGCTGATATCGGTGAACAGCACCGCCACGTCGCGCCGCTGGCCTGCCAGCCCGATGCCCTGCCCGTCAGCGACGAGCCGCTCCGCGAGATTGGGCGAGAAGTAGCGCGACAGCGTGGCGCGCGCTTTCTCGGCAGCGAACTGGCGCCGTCGCGTCTCGCGCAGGAATTCGACATGCCGGATGGTCTTGGCGATCGTCGCCTCGAGATCGGCGAAGTCGATCGGCTTGGTCAGGAAGTCAAACGCTCCGCGGTTCATCGCGGTCCGGATGTTGGCCATGTCACCATAGGCAGAGACGATGATGGTCGAGAGCTTGTCCTCGCCTTCCTGAAGCTTCTGCAGCAGCGTAAGCCCGTCCATGCGGGGCATGTTGATGTCGCTGACGACCATGTCGATGTCGCCGTTGGCGCCGAGCGCGGCGAGCGCCTCGACGCCGTCGCGGGCGAACAGGAAGCTCACCGCGCCGTCGCGAATCTGTTTCCGGAACTTCTGCAGCAGCAGGGGTTCGAGGTCCGCCTCGTCGTCGACGAACAGGATCCGGGCGGTCATGCGACGCGCGGAAGCCGCGCCTCGATCTCGCCGCGCAGAGCAACGAAATCGATCGGCTTGGTCAACAGGGCCTCGGCGCCGCGCTCCATCGCCTTGCGCATGGTCTCGGCATCGCCATAGGCGGTGATCATGATGACGGGCACGTCCGGCCGCGCCGCCCGGGCCCTGGGCAGCAGCTCGAGGCCGCTCATTCCGGGCATGTTGATGTCGGAGAGGATCAGGATCAGCGACGCGGCGGCGACGTCCGTGATGACCCGTAGCGCGGCATCGGCGGACGGCGCGAAATCCATCAGGAAACGCCCGGCGCGCAGATCGCGCCGGAACTGCTGGCGGAACAGGAGCTCGACATCGGGCTCGTCGTCCACGACGAGGATGAGCACGGTCATGGACGCGCCTCCGATTTGGCGATGCTGGCCGCGGCGCGGGGCAGCACGATCGTGAACTCCGTGAACCGGCCGGGTTCGGTATCGACCGCGATCGTGCCGGCGTGCTGCTTGACGACGATGTCGTGGCTGAGCGACAGGCCGAGGCCCGTGCCCTCGCCGGCCGGCTTGGTCGTGAAGAAGGGATTGAAGATCTTGTCGCGGACATCGGGCGGGATGCCCGTGCCGTTGTCGCGGATGCGGATCTCGACGCGATCGCCGAGGTTCCGGGTCGACGCCGCCAGCACAGGCTCGAAGCCGTTCTCCTGCGCCTTGCGCTTGGTGGCGGCGTAGAAGCCGTTCGAGATCAGGTTGAGCAGCACGCGGGTGATCTCCTGCGGAAACAGGTCGACTTCGCCCGCGGCGGGGTCGAACGAGCGCTCGAGCGTGATGTTGAACCCCGTCTTCTCCGCGCGCGCACCGTGATAGGCGAGGTTGAGGCTTTCCTCGACGATCGTGTTGATGTCGACCGGGCGGTGCTCGCCGGAGCCCTCGCGCGAGTGCAGCAGCATGTTCTTGACGATCGAGTCGGCGCGCCGTCCGTGCTCGACGATCTTCTCCAGGTTGCCGCGCAGCATGTCGGACAGCTCGCCGATCTCCGCCGCCTGGGCCTCGTCCGGCGTCGCCGTCGCCAGTGCCTGGCGCAACTCGTCGACCAGTTCGACGGAGACCGCGGAGAAGTTGTTGACGAAATTCAGCGGGTTCTTGATCTCGTGCGCGATGCCCGCGGTGAGCTGGCCGAGCGAGGCGAGCTTCTCGGTCTGGACCAGCCTGTTCTGCGCCGTGCGCAGCTCCTCCAGCGACTGGCTCAGCTCCCGGGTGCGCGCTTCGACGCTCTCGAACAGGCGCACGTTCTCGATCGCGATCGCGGCCTGGTCGGCGAAGGTCATGGCCAGCGCGATCTGCTTGTCGGTGAACGGCCGGACGTTGGTTCGTGTCAGCACGAGCACGCCGATCGCGGTTCCTTCGCGCAGCATCGGCACGGCGAGGATGGTGCGGAATCCGCCCAGCCGCTTTCCCTCGGCGAAGGTATAGTCCGGATCGGCCTCGACATCGGGGATATGGACCACGCGGCCCTCGTAGAGGGCTCGCCCCGTCGCCGTGCCGCGCTCAGCCTCGACCGGGGTATCTGTCACCAGCCTGATGAACTCCGGCGAAAATCCATAGGCCCCCGCGCGGAAGAACACGCCGTCCTGCCGGCGCGTGATCGTCCCCTGATCGGCCTCGCACAGCCGCGCCGCGGATTCGACGAGCGTCTGCAACACCGTCTGCAGATCGAAGGTCGAGCGGCTGATGAGCTTCAGCACCTCGGCAGTCGCCGTCTGCTGCCTCAAGGATTCGGAAAGGTCATCGGTGCGCGCCTGCACCTCGTCGAACAGGCGCGCATTTTCGATCGCGATGACCGCCTGGTCGGCAAAGGACTTGATCAGCGCCACCTGCTTGTCATCGAAGGGCTTGTCCTCGTGCCGGGCCACGCCGATCGCGCCGATCACCTTGTCGCCGCGCAGCATGGGCGCGAAGATCACCGAGTTGAAGCCGAATTCCTCGGCGAATCCCTGGGTGGCCGTCGGCGCCACCGGGTTGCCCTTGACCGGCGCGTATTGCACCGCCTCGCGGGCCAGCATGGCCTGGCCGCCGACCGTGTCGCGGTCGATCGGCCGCGGATAGTGGTCGATCAGCCGTTCGAACCCGGGATCGCCGCCGACGGCCGGCATACGGATGACCCCGTCGTCCAGCAGCTGGATCACGGCGAAGCGGGTGCCGAACAGCCGCAGCAGGTTGCGGACGATCGCGTCGAATACCGGCTTCACGTCGGTCATCGAGCGGCTGATCGAGGCCAGGATCTCTCCGGTCGCCGTCTGATGGTCCAGCGACTCGGCAAGCTCGCGCGTGCGCGCCTGCACCGCCTCGAACAGGCGCACGTTCTCGATCGCGATCATGGCCTGGTCGGCAAATGTCGATGCCAGCTCGATCTGCTTCGACGTGAAGGCCTTCGGCGTTCGGCGCGCCAGCATGAAGACGCCGATCGCGCTTTCGTCGCGCATCAGCGGGACCCCGAGCACCGCGCGGAAACCGCCCAGCCGCTGCGCCTTGGCGCTGGTGTATTCCGGGTCGGCCAGGACGTCGGGGATATGGACGGTGCGCCGTTCCAGCAAGCTCCGGCCGACCAGCGTCCCGCGTGCCGGGATCAGAGGATGGGCCTGCATGTAGTCGAACCACTCGGGTGGGAAGCCGATGCCGGCGGCATGGTAGTGCGTGCCGTCCGTCCCCCTAGGCCGCGTCACCGAAACCATGTCGGCCTCGCAGAGCTCGGAGGCCGATTGGACCAGCGTCTGCAACACGGTCTGCAGGTCGAACGCCGAGCGGCTGATGACCTTCAGCACGTCGGCCGTGGCGGTCTGCTGCCGCAGGGATTCGGCCAGATCCTCGGTGCGCGCCTGTACCTCGCGGAACAACTCGACATTGCTGATGGCGATCACCGCTTGGTCGGCGAAGGTGGAGATCAGCTCGATCTGCCGGTCGGTGAAAGGCTCGACTCTGGTCTTCAAGATGGTGATGACACCAAGCAGTGCGTTCTCCCGTAGCATCGGCACGCTGAGGACCGAGCGATAGCCTTGCTTCTCGATCAGCTCCATATACCGGTATTCCGGTACGGCCAGCACGTCCGCCACGTGGATGGTCTTGCGTTCGGCCGCCGCTTGTCCGGCGATGGAACCGGGTCCCGGACGTACCGGGTGGTCCTGCAAGTACTCCTTGAATCCCGGCCAGGCGCCGGAAGCCGCCGCGACACGCAGCACCTCGCCGTCATAGCGGAAGATGTGCCCGCGCGACGCGTTGCAGAGCCGGATGGCGCTGTCGAGGACGGTCTCGAAGACCGGCTGCAGGTCGAAGGCCGATCGGCTGATGACACCGAGCACCTCGGATGTCGCGGTCTGCTGCTCCAGCGCCTCCGTCAGCTCCCGCGTGCGCGCCTGCACCGCCTCGAAAAGCCGCACGTTCTCGATCGCGATCACGGCCTGGTCGGCGAAGGTGGTGACAAGATCGATCTGGCTCTCCGTGAAGGGCCTGACCTCGGTCCGGAGCAGGACGATGACCCCGATCGGCTCGCCTTCGCGCAGCAGCGGCACGCCCAGTCCGGTCCGCTGCTTGCCGATACGGATGGCGTATTCCGGATCTTCGAGGACGTTGGGAATGTGAACGGTGCGCCGTTCGAGCGCGGCCCTCGCCGCGATCGAGCCGCGGCCGGGCGGGAACGGCTTGCCCCGCAAGTCGGCGGCATACGCCGGATCAGCGTCGTTCGAGGCGAGCAGGTAGTAATTGCCGTCCGCCTCGAGCTTGTAGATGTGCGCGTAGTGGGCCTTGCACAGCCGCGCCGCGATCGCCGCGATCGTATCGAGCACGGGTCGCAGGTCGGTGGTCGAGCGGCTGATGACGCTCAGCACCTCGGATGTCGCGGTCTGCTGCTCCAGCGCCTCGGTCAGCTCCCGCGTGCTTGCCTGCACCTCGTCGAACAGGCGCACGTTCTCGATGGCGATCACCGCCTGGTCGGCGAAGGTCTCGACCAGCTCGATCTGCTTCGGCGTGAACGAGCGCGGCGCCGTGCGGAACAGGTTGAGCACGCCCAGCACCCGCCCGTCGCGCAGCAGTGGAACGCCGAGCGCGGCGCGGAAGCCCATCAGCTTCTGCGCCGCCGGTCGCGAGAACTCGGCGTCGGCCAGCACGTCGGGGATGTGCACCGTGCGGCCCTCGACGATCGTGCGCCCGAACACCGAGCCGCGATCGGCCGTGGTGGAGTATTGCGCGAAATGGTCGCGCCATTCGGGCGGGCAGCCATGGGTCGCGGCCAGCTGGTAGGTCTTGCCGTTGCGCAGCCGGATCGTCCCGATCTCGGCCTCGCAGAGATGCGCGGCCGATTGGATCAGCACGTCCAGCACCGCCGGCAGGTCGAACGCCGACCGGCTAATGACCTTGAGGACGTCGGCCGTGGAGGTCTGCTGCCGCAGCGATTCGGTCAGCTCTTCCGTGCGCTTCTGCACCTCGTCGAACAGCCGTGCGTTTTCGACCGCGATCACCGCCTGGTCGGCAAAGGTCGCGACCAGCTCGACCTGCTTGTCGGTGAATGGCCGCACCTCGGTGCGGCGAACCGTGAGGCATCCGATCGCTTCGCCCTCGCGCAGCAGCGGGACGGAGAGGATGGTCCGGTGGCCAAGCTGGCTTGCCAGCGCACGGCCCACGGGGAACTCGGCGGCCTCCGCCTGCAAATCGGCCAAGTGCACCGGCTGGCGGTCGAGCACGCAGCGCCCCGCCGTCCACGCTCGGTCGAGCGGCAATCTGGCGAAGTTGACCGGGATCGGCCCGTGATGAGCGCCAACGACGAGGTCCTCGCCATCGCGCAGCAGAATTATTGCGTCGAAAGCGGCGCACAGGCGCGCGGTGGAATCGGCCAGGGTGCTTAGCACGGTCCTGAGGTCGAAGGCCGATCGGCTGATGACCTTAAGCACCTCGCCGGTCGCGGTCTGCTGGTCCAGCGCCTCGCTCAATTCGCGCGTGCGGGCCTGGACCTCGTCGAACAGCCGGACATTGTTGATCGCGATCACCGCCTGGTCGGCGAAGGTCTCGACCAGCGCGATCTCGCGTTGGTTGAACGGGCCGGCCTTCCGGCTGCGGCGCAGCGCGATCACGCCGATCGGACGCCCCTCGCGCAGTAGCGGCACGGCCAGCACGGTGCGATAACCGTGCTGGGCGGCGAGCTCCTTCTCGGTATAGTCGGGATCGGCTTGGACGTCCGGTATGTGCCAGGTGCGGCTGTCCATCAGGGCGCGGCCGGCCGCGCTGCCCCGTCCGTCCCTGGGCACCCGCCACGCCACCTCGGCGAGCGCCTCCGTGCTCACGTTGTGCCCGGCATGGACGTGCAGGTGCTCGCCATCGTAGGTCCCGATCCAGCCGGTGTCGGTGTTCACCAGCCCGGCGGCGGTGTCCAGCAGGTGCTGCAGCACCGGGTCGAGGTCGAACGACCCGCGGCTGATCGATTTCAGGATGCCGCCGGTCGCAAGCTGCTGCCGGCGTGCGCCGTTCAGCTCGCGCCGCAGCGCGGCGATCTCGCATTTCAGCTTTGCGGTGGCAGCCGACGCGGGCGACGCTTTGGCCTTCACGCGCGGAGGCCTCGGCTTCTTCATCGCCGACGGCGCTTTTCCGCGAACGGCGACGGACCTGGCCCCGTTCCCCCGTCTCATCCGTCCCCCGGCAAGGCGCGTCCAGATGCGCCGGCGAAGCGTAAGCGTGCAGGCGGTTCGGCGCAACCGCTACGGTGGTGATGTGCGCAAGTGCTACCCCGCCAGCAGGCGCCCTTTCAGCTTCATCACGTAGCTGATGACCTGCGCCACGGCGCGGTAGTGCTCCTCGGGGATCTCGTGGTCGAGCTCGACGCCGGCGTAGAGCGCGCGGGCGAGCGGCGGGTTCTCGACGATCGGCACCTCGTGCTCGTCGGCGACCGCGCGGATGCGCAGCGCGACCTGTTCGACGCCCTTGGCCACGAGCCGCGGCGCGCTCATGCGCTCGGCGTCGTATTTCAGCGCCACTGCATAGTGCGTCGGGTTGGTGACGACCACGTCGGCCTCGGGCACGGCCTGCATCATGCGCTTGCGCGCGCGCTCGGCGCGCAGCGCGCGGATCTTGCCCTTGACGTGCGGGTCGCCTTCCTGCTGCTTGCCCTCGTCGCGCACTTCCTGCTTGGTCATGCGCAGCTGCTTGTGGTGGGTCCACCACTGGTAGCCGTAGTCGGCGCCGGCGATCACGAACACCGCGGCCGCGACGCCGAGCAGCAGCCGCACCGTCAGGTCCGACGCCGTGGCCATCATCGACTCGGCGTCGAGCCCGACCCATTGCTCCATGCCGCCGAGCATCGGCACGACGGCGAGGCAGGCGACGCTGCCGACGACCGCGATCTTGGCGATGCCCTTCACCATCTCGACTGCGCCGCGCACCGAGAAGATGCGCTTGAAGCCGCTGACGGGGGAGATCTTCGACCACTTCGGCTTCAGGCTCTCGGCGGAGAACAGCCAGCCATGCTGCAGGAAGCTCGCGGCCAGCGCGGCCAGCAGCAGCAGGCCCAGGATCGGCAGGGCGGACGTCGCCATCTCGCTGGCGGCGGTGCCGAGCACATCGGCGATGCCGGCCTCGTCCATGGCGAAGCCGTGCGGCCGCTCGATGAAGGCGCGCATCGACACCATCAGCCGGCCGGCCGCGTCGCTGCCGAGCGCCAGGACCGCGATCGTGCCTGCGCCGATCATCGCCGCGCTGGAAACCTCGCGCGAGGTCGCGACCTGGCCCTTCTCGCGCGCCTCCTGCAGCCGCTTCGACGTCGGCTCTTCGGTCTTGCTTGATTGGTCCTGTTCCGCGCCTTCGGCCATCCGCTAGCGCCCCGACTGGATGTGGGAGAACAGGACGGCATAGTGCTGCATGAACAGCGCCATGCCGGCGGCGAGCGTCAGCATCAGCACCGCCATGGACCCCAGGATCTGCAGCGGGATGCCGACGAAGAACACCTGCATCTGCGGCACGAGCCGCGCCAGCAGGCCGAGGCCGACGTTGAACACGAAGCTCAGGATCAGGAACGGCGCCGAGATCTGCACGGCCAGCTTGAAGCTGTCGGAAACGATGCGGCCGAGAGCCGAGGTCATGAGCTGGATGTCGGGCGCCAGACCCGGCTGGAACAGGCGGTAGGAGTCGACCAGCGCGATGATTGCCTGGTGGTCGAGGTCGGTCGAGAAGATCAGCACGATCGCCAGGCTGGCAAGCATCGAGCCGTAGACCGAGGCTTCCTGCGCCAGCATCGGGTTGAAGATCGTGGCCGAGGCGAGGTTCGACTGGAAGGCGATGATCATCCCGGCGATCTGCAGGGCGGAAGCCAGGATGTTGGCGAGCGTGCCGACGAACAGGCCGACCACGACCTCGCCCATGATCAGCAGCCCCAGCGTCATCGCGTCGTCGGGCAGGCGCGGCAGGCCGGGGGCGACGACCGGCGCCACCGCCACCGCGACCGCCAGCGCCAGCAACAGGCGCACCCGCACCGGGACGGTCTGCTGGCCGAGCCCGGGCAGCATGACCATGGCCGAACCAAAGCGCGCGAAGATCAGCGCCACGGCGAAGAGATCGGCGGGAAGGAACTGCGCCAGCATGGCGCCCTACCCCATCGCGACGATCTTGTCGAAGATCTCCAGCGTGAAGGCGCGCAGCGTGCCGAGCATGAAGGGCAGGAACAGCAGCGTGCCGACGAACAGGATCAGCATCTTCGGCACGAAGGTCAGCGTCATCTCCTGGATCTGCGTGAGCGCCTGGAAGATCGAGATGGCGAGGCCGACGACGAGCGCCACCAGCATCAGCGGGCCGCCGGCCTTGATCATCACCCAGATGGCCTCGCGGCCGATATCGAGGACTTCGGTCTCGTTCATGACGGCGTTCTGCCTTTGGCCGGTCGCAGCCGCGCCTGGCGCGGCGGCTACATCGGCATGCGCAGGATGTCCTGGTAGGCCGAGACCATGCGGTCGCGGATCGCCATGACCGCCTGCAGCGTGACGTCGGCGTTGTTCACCGCGTTGACCACGTCGGTCATGTTGGCCTTGCCGGCGACCGCCGCCATGCTGATCTTCTCGCTCGCGCGCGTCGTCTCCGCCACGTCGGTAAGCGCGCTCTTGAGCATGCCGGCGAAACCCGAGCCGTCGGCTGCGGGCGCCTCCATGCCGGGCTGATCTGCCTTGGCCGCCGCGCTGGCATAGGCGGCAGTCGCGTTGGCGATGACCGGAGCAACCATGGTTCGAAATTCCCTCTCGTTCCTCGTTCGCGCGCGCCCGTTCGGGCCCGGGCCTAGTCGCGCAGCAGGTCGACCGTGCTGCTCATCATGCCGCGCGCGGAGCGCACGACCTGCAGGTTGGCCTCGTAGCTGTGCTGGGCCTCGCGCATGTCCATCGCCTCGAGCAGCGGATTGACGTTGGGCGTGCGCACGTAGCCTTGCGCGTCGGCGGCCGGGTGCGACGGATCGTATTTCTGTCCGAACTCCGCCTTCGTATCGGGCTTGATCCTGTCGACCTTGACCTTGTGCAGCCCGCTCGCGCGGTCGAGTTCGTTGCGGAAGGTGATCGTCTTGCGCCGGTAGGGCTCACCCTCGGCCGTGCGCGCCGCGGTGCCAGCGTTCGCGATGTTCTCCGACGTCACGCGCAGGCGCTTGGCCTGGGCATTGAGTCCCGCGGTGGCGACCGCGACGCTATCCTTCAAATCCATCGTCTATCGCTCCCGACCGCTAGCGCCTGAGGACCGACTTCAGCATCAGCAGATGCTTGCGGTACAGGTTCGCGGTCAGCTGGTAGTCCATCTGCGTCTCGGTGACCTTGGACACCTGGTCCTCGAGATTGACGTCGTTGCCCGAAGGCGAGGTCTCCATGTTGCGTCGCTCGGCCGTGTGCGCGACGGTGCGCTGCTCGACCGATCGCCGCGCCAGATGGCCGGCATTGGTGGTCGCGAGCCTGACCGGACCGCTCGCGCCGGCGCCGCTGCCGGCGGCGCCCCTGGCCGCCGCGCGAAGGGCGCCCGGCCGGTCGGCCACGCCGTTGGCCTCGAGCACACGCTTGAAGTCGGGCTGGACCAGGTCTTTGGCCTTGAAATTCGGCGTATCCGTGTTGGCCAGATTCTGCGCCAGCACCGCCTGACGCTCGGTCAGCCAGTCCATGCGCTGTCGCATCATTCCGAAAAGTGCGAAGCGATTCAAATCCATACGGCGTCTTGCCCCGTCCGTGCAGCCCTCTTCCGGCGTTTGCCGGTCTGCCGGACAGGGCGCAGTCTGCCGGGGATGGTTTAACGTTCGGTTAAGCGCAGGGACGAGGCGGCCAGCCCGTCAGCCGATCAGGCGGCGATAGGCGGCTTCCGCCGGTCCATAGGCGCTGCCGGCCAGGGACTCGAGGCCGGGGCGGTCGGCCAGCGTGATGTGGCCCCGCTGCACCCGGAGGAGACCGCGGCTATCCAGCTCGTGCAGCGCCGTCGTCACGCCCGCACGCCGCACACCGAGCATGGCCGCAAGGAACTCGTGCGTCAGCGCCAGCGCGCCGCCCTCGACCCGGTCGGCTGCCATCAGCAGCCAGCGGGCCAGGCGCTGCTCGATCGTGCACCGGCCATTGGCGAGCGCCGTGTGCGCCACCTGCACGAACAGCGCGTTCGCGTAACGCAGCAGCGTAATGCGCAGCGAGGGACTGGCGTCCAGTGCCTCGCGCAACGCGCCGGACTCGATGCGCAATGCCCGGCCCGCGGTTTCGGCCGAGGTGTGGAAGGCGGATATGTCGTCGCCCAGCACGACGGGCACACCGGTCATGCCTTCCGGTCCGATCAGCCCGGTCTCGATCTGCTTCCCGCTTCCCGGGCCGGCGTTGATCGAGGCCAGGCCCCGCTCGATGAAATAGGCGTGCTCGATCGCCTCCAGCGGCTTGCTGAAGCCGTAGCGCCGGTCGAAGTCGACGGGACGGAGATGCGGCGTCAGCAGGCGTATGTCGGACTCGGACAAGGACGCGAGCAACCGGTTGCCCGACATGAACTCGCGCGCCGGCATCGAATCCACCGCACCGCTCAGCGCATGCACCGGCGGGTATCCGCGCCGGCGGGCGAAGCGCCCGCGTACGCTGGCGGGGACGCTGCGGACCCTGCCGGGCCTTTCCATGCACGGCCGTCGCGACGACGATGCCCTCCTTCACTCGCAGGCACGGCCTCGTTCCGTCATTGCATATCGTCCCTTCGTCACGTCGACTGATCCGCGCAGGAGATTGCGTTCCGCCATCCGCACACGGCATCCAACATTAATCATACCGCATTGCCCGCGGTTCTTTACGTACATTCCGGTACCAAGGTTCCGGCAAAGAGGAAGTGCATGGCTGGAATCCGCGGCAAGTCGCCAAATGAAGAGAGCGATTCGCCGCCGTGCGGCTCATCGCGTCCTGCACGCTCGCATGCACCTCGGCATCGACCGCCGCGGAAATGGACGGCGATTCGCGGGCAACCGTTGCGGCCGTCCGCCGGTGGGCTCTTTGACGAGACGCATGCGCGAGCCTGCCGTCATGCGCGGAAGGCCCTGCCGCATGACGCTCGCGCCCCGGCCCTGCGCAGGGCCCTCGCCCTCACCGGCGGACCGGTCGCGACGCCAAGGTGCAGGAGCAGCGCCAAAGAGGGCGCCCTCCCACCCGACTTGGCCAAGCCGCCGGAGGACGCTCGCGGGCGTGGCCCCCGACGCAGTGACGGCGCCGACGCCAGTTGCTAACAGATTGTCGCAGTTGGGGTAATTCCTGGCGTTAACCCTAGCCCGCGGAATCATAAGCATTTTATCTAAAACCGTGATATTCCTACCTGTCTAATTCGGCGCGTAACCGGTACTAGGGACAACAGCCGGAACCAGCCGATTCTGGGGGTAGCTGCATGCTGTTCTTGACGCGCAAGGTAGGCGAGTCGGTCATCATCAACGGGGAGATCGAGATCACGGTCGTCGAGGTTCGCGGCAAATCGGTGAAGTTGGGGTGCACCTTCCCGCCACACGCAAGCGTCTTGCGTCGCGAGCTCTATGAACGGATCAAGGCCGAACGGGAGATGATCGGCGCGGGGGACGACCAGCCGATAACGACGCCCAACCAGGCGTTGCGGCGTCAGTCCTAGGGCATTTCCGGTCCATCCGGTAAGGGTGGCGCCCGCGCGCGTCGA